>JASJCN010000299.1 GCA_030065975.1 Myxococcota bacterium | reverse complement strand
GAGCACTTCGGCTTCACGCCCGACAAGCTCTCGGCGGCGGTCCGCGCGTACCTGGGCCGCGCCTGAGCGAGATCGAGGTTCGCGCGCTCCGGCCCGACGAGACGGCCGGAGTCGTTGCGTGCTTCGAGCGCTGCTACGGCGACACCTATCCCGAGCGCGGGTTCTACGACGCGGATCACCTGGCCGCACGGATCCGCGAGGGATCGCTGCTGCCCGTCGCGGGCTTCGATGAAGAGGGCGACATCGTCGGGCACATGGCGCTCTCCATCGCCGAGGGCACGCGGGCCGAGGTCGCCGAGGCGGGGCACACGGTGGTGGATCCTCGGGCTCGCGGGCAGCGCCTGGTGGTGCGCCTCTCGGCCGCGCTCCTCGAGGCCTGCCGCAACGGAGGCTTCTCGGCCTTCGTCCACTACCCGACGACGGCCCACACGATCATGCAGAAGCTCGCGGTGGCCGGCGGCGGGATCGAGACGGGCATCCTGCACGGCACGATTCCCGAAGAGACGCGCTACGAGGGCGTCGAGGGCGACGGCGGCGGGAGCCGACGCGCGGTCGTGGTGGCCTACCAGCCCGTCGCCGAGCCGAAGGAGCGCCGGGTCCACCTGCCCGAGCGCTACGCCGATCGGCTGCGCGGGCTCTACGCCGCCACACGGCTTCCGCGGCACTTCGAGGCGTCGACGACGCCCGGGCCCGAGCCGAGCCGGATCGAGCTCGCGCACCACGACGCCCGCCGGCTTCGTCGGCTGCGCGTCCCGCGCGTGGGGCCCGACCTCGTGGAGGCGATCGAGGGCTCCCTTCGCGCCGACGAAGAGTGGCTCGTCCATCTCGACCTTCCCCTCGAGTCGCCCTGGCCGGCCGACGCCACCCGGGCCCTCGCGCGCCGGGGCTTCTTCTTCGCCGCGCTCCTGCCGGGCTTCCCGGACGGAGACACTCTGCGGCTCCAGCGCCTGCCCCATGGCGAACGCGCCCTCGCCGAGCCCGAGCTCGCCAGCGACGAGGCGCGGGCCCTGTTCCGCTTCCAGTGCGAAGACCTGCGCCCGTGAAGCGCAAGCGCATGCACCCGGACGAGATCGAGACTGACGAGACGCTGATGCGCCGGCTGCTTCGCGAGCAGTTCCCGGAGTGGGCCGAGCTTCCCATTGCGCTCGTTCCGTCCTACGGCACCGATCACGACATCTACCGCCTCGGCGAGGGGCTCGCGGCGCGTCTGCCGCGCATCGAGTGGGCGACGGCGCAGGCCGGCAAGGAGGCGGAGTGGCTGCCGAAGCTCGCGCCGCATCTCCCACTGGCGCTTCCCGTTCCGGTCGCTCGCGGGCGCCCGGGCGAGGGGTACCCCTTCGACTGGTCGGTGGTCGAGTGGCTCCCCGGCGAGAGCGCGAGCAGCGCGACCTTCGACCTCGAGCGCGCGGCCGTCGACCTCGCCGCGTTCGTCCACGCGCTTCGGTCCGTCGAGACCCGGGGTGCGCCTGACCGCAAGCCCGGAGCCCGCGGCGCACCGCTCGCCGAGGTCGAGGTCTCCGTGCGTCGCGCCATCCGCGCTCTCGGCGACCGCATCGACGGGGACGCGGCCACGCGGGCCTGGGACGAGGCGCGCGAAGCGTCTCCGTGGCCGCGCGAGGGGGTGTGGATCCACGGCGACCTGCTGCCCGGCAACCTGATCGTCGCGGGCGGCCGCCTCTCCGCCGTGATCGACTTCGGGGGGCTGAACGTGGGCGACCCGGCCTGCGACCTGCAACCGGCCTGGAACGTCTTCGAGGGCGAGAGCCGCGAACGCTATCGCCAGGAGCTCGGTGTCGACGACGATTCCTGGCTGCGCGGCCGCGGCTGGGCGCTCTTCCAGGCGCTCGCAGCGCTGCCGTACTACTGGGACACGAACCCGGGGATCGTTCGTCAGGCCTCCCGCGCTCTCGACGAGCTGCTCGGCCCCGGCTGTCTGCGCGGAGGCTAGGGCGCCGGCGCCGTCGTCAGCTCCACCGTTACGAAGTGGCCGTCCTCGGCGATGTTGCGGTTGCCCATCCCCGGGTACGAGCCCGCCGTGAAGTTGTTGTCGATGGTGTCGTTCTTCCCCAGGCGGATTGCCATCTCGTCGCCGTTGGCCGTGGGGAACGCGGTATTCGAGTTGGAGAAGGCGTCGAGCTCGAACTCGAAGATCAGGTCGAAGTGGCCGTTCCCGGTGCCGACGATCGTGGCGCCGTTGCTGCCGGTGAAGCCCACGTCCTGGTTCGAGGAGGAGCCGCCGATGCCGTCGTTGATGCTGGTCGTGCTCGGAGTGAAGTCGAAGGCGGTCGCCGGGCTGCCGTCGAGCGACCACGATCCGCGGACGGGCGTGTCGAAGCGCGCGTGGCCGCCGCCGTCCTGGAAGCCGATGCCGTCGTTGTAGCCGTCGCTGATGCGGTTCAGGGCGCCCGAGATCGCGTGATCGATGTCGACCGTCCACTGCTCGCCCGCGACGCCGATCACGTCGAAGGAGAGCTGGTAGCGCGCCACCGCGTGGGAGCTGGCGTCGTTGGTGGTGCAGCCGGCATCGGCGCCGAGCATGCCGCGAAGGTTCGCCGAGATCTCTGGCCCGAACTGGCTGCCCGAGAGCCGATGTCGCCACTCCCGCAGCCAGCAGCCGCCCTGCTGGCGGAAGTCCAGGGTGGAGAGGTCGGTGAGGAGCATGTTCGCGAACGTCGAGGTCGGCGTGGGTACGAGGTTCGCGAAGAGGCCGATGTTGCCGCCGGGAAGCCGGGCGAGCTCGACCGGGTCGAGGTCGAGTCCCAGCAGCGAGGGCACGGGGAACGCTTCGATCGCGTTCTCGAGCTCGGGCGCGAAGAGCGGGAAGAGCTGGGCGAAGACCGACTGCAGGCTGGCTTCGTTCGAGCCCAGGGGGTTGTCGACGACGGTGATCTCGACGGCGCCGGGGGCGGTCACGGCCGCGAGCGTGAACTCGAGCCCGGCGGCGGTGAAGGCGAGGTCGAGGCCGGCGTCGAGGTCCACCTCCAGGGTGAGGAACGACTCGTCCGTGTCGGCGAAGACGAGCGTCACGCCGAGCCCCGCGATCTTCATCAGGGCGAACTCGCCCATGGGTCCCGCCGCGCCGGTGAAGACCGGGGCGATCGTCGGCGCGATCTCGATCTCGACGGGGCGCGCGCCTTCCGGGATCAGCTCCGGAATGAAGATGGAGAGCAGCGACGCGGTGAGCGGGATGCCTCCGAACTCGGTGATGGTGCTCTGGAGCAGCCCGTTCTCGATCTGCGTCTTGATCAGCTGGTTGAGGGCCGAGGTCGAGATGCCGAACGCCAACCCGTAGGGCAGCCCGCCGACCGGCGTCGTCGGGCCGAAGCTCGGGACCGGCTCGAACACCTCGTACGAGGCGGGGAGGTCCGGCGCGCCCGGCGCCGGGCCCGTGGTGTAGATGGCCGTGTCCGTGAGCAGGGTGACGCCCGTCGCGTCTTCGGTGACGCTCGTGAAGGCGGCGTCCACCTGGGCGTTCAGCGCCTGACCGACCGGGCCCGAGATCGAGATGCCCGCCAGGGCGTCCTGGATGCCGGCGGCCAGCGCCGAGTCGAGGGGGCCCGCTCCGTCGGGATCGTTGAGGTTGGACTCGAAGCCGTCCTCCATCAGCGTCTGGATCTCGCCGGCCCCGAGGATGGAGTTGATGATGTCGCCGATCACCGGGTCGTCGCAGATCCCGCCGACGAACTGCGAGCCGAAGCCGCCGAGGATCACGTCGATCCCGCCCACCTGGTTCACGTCGACGAAGCTCGGATCCGAGAGCAGGGGCTCGAGGTCGAACGCGCCCTCGATGGTGGTGGTGGCGGTGGTGACCTCGAGGGTGCACGAGCCCAGCCAGTCGAGGTCGAGATCGATCTCGAGGAAGAAGTCGTCGATGGTGATGGTGGCGTCGAGGCCGCTCGGCCCCGTCTCGGCCTCGAGCCCGAAGCCGGCGAAGCCCACCTCCACCACGCTCGCGGCGTAGGAGACGATGCCGCCGAAGTTCCCGGTGGCGATCGGGTTCTGACCGGCGATCAGGTCGGTGATGTCGAGCGCGCCCGCGGAGAGGCTCTCGACGATCGGCGAGATCTGGTCGAGGCCGGTCTCCTCGATGCGCAGCGACGCGGCGTCGGGCGACGCCTGGCCATCGGTCACGAAGCCGGTGTTCACGCCGTCGCCGACGACCACCACGAAGCTCTCGCGTAGGGTCTTGCCGCCGCTCACCGCCTCGACGGTGATGCGGTTGAAGACCTCGGCCGGATCCACCGGGACGTCCACGGTCCAGAAGGTGCCCGGCGTGATGGGCACGCCGTTGGCCGTGAAGCTCGTGAACGAGCCGGGCTTCTGGGCGGTTCCGGTGACCGTGACCAGGGTGCCGTTCAGGAAGGTGCCGTGGACCGGTGACGTGACCGTGATGGAGGCCGGCGGGCCACACGACAGAAGGACGAACACAGAGGTGGCCAGCGCCGCGCGCCGGAGGGCCGGAAGATCCGACATCCGCTTCTCCCCGCTCATGACTACAAGAGGAATCAGCGCAGCTGGCGGGCGCGCTCGGGCACACATTCAAATAGAACGCGTTTCAGAAATCCAGGGGAATCTGCCGCACGCGCACGTTTTTTCCCGCGGGAGACGGCGAGCGGATCACGCGGTGGGCGCGTCCGGGGTGCCGTCCGACGGGCCCGCGGGCAGCCAGATGGCCACGTGGGTGCCCCGGCCCTCCTGGGAGTCGACCTGGATCGAGCCGCCGTGGGCATGGACGACACCGTGGGCGTAGGAGAGACCGAGCCCGGCGCGGGTGGGCTCGCGGCTCGTGAAGAACGGCTCGAACACGTGGGGCAGCAGCGCCTGCGGAATCCCCGGCCCCTCGTCTTCGATCTCGATGCGGATCCCCGGCGGATCGCCGGCGCGGCGCGCGGCCATTCGCACCTCGCCACCCGTCTCCGACGCGGCCTCGAAGGCGTTGCGCAGCACGCACGCGACCGCATCGCGCAGCTGCTCCGCGTCGCCGACCAGGGCGGGCAGGCCGGATGCGATCTCGAGATGCAGGGGGCCGCCGGTGTCGTTCTCCGCGTGGAGGGCGGCCTCGTCGATCCATTGATCGATCTCGATCCGCCGCCCGCCGAGGGGATGGGCGCCCGCAAAGCCGCCGAGGCGCGCCGTCAGTGCGGCGGCGCGCTCGCCGCTGTCGAGGGCTTCGGTCAGCAGGGGACGGGCCGGGTGCCCGGGCTCGAGGGCGTCGCGAGCGAGGGTGGTCCCGGCGATCACACCCGTCAGCAGGTTCGCGAAGTGGTGGACGACGCCGCCGGCCATGCTGGACATGCGCGTCAGCCGCTCGGCGCGGGCGGCGTGCTCCTGCAGGCGAAGCTCCATCAGCCGATGGCGTTCGCTCGCGAGCAGGGACTGCCGGCGTGCCGCGTACACGGCGAGGGCGATGGGCAGCGAGAAGAGCGGGTAGGGCAGGGCCTGGGCCACGCCCTGGTCCATCTGGGTCAGGCTCCAGGCCAGCAGCGCGGCCCACGTGGAGCCCATCGCCAGGAGCATGGGGATCGTCGGCATCACGAGGCCGCCGATGGCGAAGACCGACATCGACAGGAAGACCGTCACGCCCTCCGGTCGACCCTCCGGCATGTGCAGCACGACGCCGCCCACGATCAGGATCCAGCTCGCGAGGATCCACGCCGAGGGCCGCAGCAGCCGCCGCCGCCGCGCCGCGACCCCGATCCCGAGCTGGATCCTGATCGTGGGCGGCGTCGTGCTGCACATGCCGGAGGGTCGACCGGAGGGCGTGACGGT
>JASJCN010000298.1 GCA_030065975.1 Myxococcota bacterium | reverse complement strand
GGCTGGGACAAGGTCTTCGCCGTCAACGTCCGCGGCACCTGGCGGCTCACCCAGGCGCTGGCGCGCCACATGCGGGACGCGGGCGGCGGCAGCATCGTGAACGTGGCCTCGATCTCCGCCTTCCGGGGCGCCGACGACGCGAGCCAGCCGGTCGTCGCCTACAACGCCAGCAAGGGCGCGCTCGCGAGCCTGACCCGCGACCTCGCGGTGAAGCTCGCGCCCCACGGAATCCGCGTGAACGGAATCGCTCCGGGCCCCTTCCTCACCGACATGATGAACCACGTGCGCCACGATCCCGAGGCGCTGGCGGCGTTCGAAGCGGGGATCCCCCTCGGCCGCTCGGGGGGTGAGGACGACATCAAGGGCGCGGCCGTCTTCCTGGCCAGCGCGGCGGCGGCCTTCGTGACCGGCCACATGCTGGTCGTCGACGGAGGCCAGCTGTGCGTGTACTAAGCGGGCTCGGGGCGGGTCTCGGTGGGCAGGCGCACCTCGGCCCGCCCGCTGGCCATGACCTCGTCGCGCTGGTTCTTCATCACGACGTCGACGCTCGCGATGGGCTGGCCGCTCCCGGGCTCCTCGACGATGGCGGCGACCTCACCGTGCAGGGTCGTCGTGTCGCCGATCAGCGCCGGGGCCCGGTAGGACATGCGGCTGTGGACGACCTCGCCCCACTCGCCCGCCCAGCTGGCCAGATAGTCGAGGATCCAGGCGCCCATGGTGGCGCCGTACCCGTAGCCCCGGGGCATGCCGATCAGCTGCGCGTAGCGGGACTGGACGTGCCCGCGCGACGGCCCCTTGTAGAGCCCATCGGCCTGGGAGGGATCGAGCTTGGCCCCTTCGTGGTCCCGGTCCATCTCGGGAAGCCAGCCGGCATCCCACAGCGAGGACGGCCCTCCGTCGTGCTCGAAGGCGCCCCACACGCTCATCAGGAAGGCGCGCCACTCGGTGGTGAAGCTCATCGTCGTGTGCGGGCCGATGGTCGCCGTGGGGAGCTTCTCGCCCGCGCCGACGAAGAGCCGCCGGTCGTGCCCGAGGTCGTGGATGCTCCGGTAGTACTCGAAGCGCGCCCGCTCGACCTCGGCGAGCTCGTCCTCGCTCCACTGCTTCTCCGGCTGGCTCTCGTAGTCGGCCCGGTCGCGCGCATCCTCCGCGCGGTAGCGGATCGAGGTCGAGCGCTGCTTCGCGACCACCTCACCCCGCTGGTTGATGTAGCTGGTGTCGCCTCGCGAGAACATCGTCGGGCCGGCGAACTTCGTCTCCGTGACCTTGTAGTCGAAGAGCATCCGGTCGTGCCGGATGCGGTCGCCCGGCTCGACGCGCGGGCCGAAGAACCACCACTCGTCGCCGCCGAAGAGCATGTGCGTTCCCGGGATGTTCCCCTGGATCGCCGGTCCGGCGCCGTGGCTGTCGTCGGTGCAGACGCAGAAGGACTGGGGAGCGACGAGACGGCCGAAGCGGCTCTCGGCCGCGAACGCCTCGTCGAAGTGGAGCGGATTCGCGTTCTGCATCCCCTGGACCCAACGGCGCACGTCGTTCGCACAGACGGGATCCTTCAGGCGGCCGCCGCCGAGGGGAACGCCGATCCAGCGGTCGACGTCGCGGGTGTCGAAGTCTCGAGTCGTTGCGCTCACGTCGTGGCCTCCGACGCCATGATACACCGACGAGCGTCGCAAGGGAGACGGACTCGGACGAGAAACAATACCAACACGACGAGAGACGACGCATGTCGCAGCCCGTGATCGAGACGGACGTTCCCCGATTCATCCGAGACCGCGCGGAACGCCTGGGCGAAGAGGCCCTCGTCGTGTTAGGCGACGAATGCCTGAGCTACGCCGAGGCCGACGAACGCTCGTCGAGGCTCGCGCGGGGCCTGCTCGCGAGCGGCGTCGGGAAGGGAAGCCGCATCGGCATCCTCTTCCCGAACGGGCCCGAGTGGATCGTCTCCTGGCTGGCCGCGGCCCGCATCGGAGCGCTGACGGTTCCGATCAACACCTTCTCCGTCGCCCGCGAGCTGCACTTCGTGCTGCACCACGCCGACGTCGACACCCTGCTCACCGCGCGACGCTTCCTGAGCCACGACTATCCGGCCCGCCTCTGCGAGGCCGCCCCCGAGCTCCGCGGGCACGACGAGGGCCCGATCCGCGTACCGAGCCTCCCCTACCTGCGCCGGGTGTTCGCGTCCGGCGCGCCCGCGGAGGGCGACCCCGCCTTCGTCCGGAGCCTCGAAGACCTCGAGTCGGCGGCGGCGGAGATCTCCGAAGAGCATCTCCACGCGGTCGAGGCGTGCGTGTGCGCCGCGGATCCGCTCGCGATCGTCTACAGCAGCGGCAGCACCGCGGCCCCCAAGGGCGCCGTCCACAGCCACGGCGCCCTCCTCCGCCACGCCGCCAACGTGAACGCCTTGCGCGACTTCGAGCGCGGCGACCGGCTCTACTCGCCGATGCCCTTCTTCTGGGTGGGCGGGCTCGTCTTCACCCTCCTCTGTTCGATGGAGGTGGGCGCCTGCGTCCTGTGCGAGGAGCGCTTCGAGCCGGGCGAGACCCTCGACCTGATCGAGCGGGAGCGGGCCACGCTCGTCGCCGGCTGGCCGCACTTCGCCTCGGCGATGGCGGCCCACCCGAGCTTCGCCTCGCGGGACCTCTCCGCGATCCGCGGCGGCAACCTCTACGCCCTGCTCCCGGAGGAGCGGCGCCCGGACGACCCGCTGCTTCGCGCGAACTCCCTCGGCATGACCGAGACCTGCGGCCCCCACACTCTCGGGCGCATGGAGGAGGAGCTCCCGGCGAAGCTGCGCGGCTCCTTCGGGCGCGCCCTCCCGGGAATCACCCACAAGGTCGTGGACCCGGCGAGCGGCGCGACCCTCGGCCCGGACGAGGAGGGGGAGATCTGCGTTCGCGGCTACAGCCTGATGCAGGGCCTCTACAAGCAGGAGCGCGAGGAGACCTTCGACGCCGACGGCTACTACCACACGGGTGACTCGGGGCGCTTCGATGCGGCCGGCCACTGCTTCTTCAGCGCGCGCCTCGGCGAGATGATCAAGACCGGCGGCGCCAACGTGACGCCCGCGGAGGTGGAGGCCGTCCTCCATGCGCAGCCCGAGGTGAGCGAGGCCTACGTGGTCGGCCTGGATTCGGCCGAACGGGGACAGGAGGTCGGCGCCGCGCTGGTGCTCGAGGCGGGTGCCGAGCTCGACGCGGGCGAGCTGCGACGCCGGCTGCGCGCCGACCTCTCTCCCTACAAGATCCCGAGACACGTGTTCTGCGTCGCCAAGGCGGAGCTTCCCTTCCTCGACAGCGGCAAGCTCGATCGCCGCGAGCTCGTGCGGATCCTGAACCGCCGCGTGGCCGGCGATCCGGTGTAGACTCGTCCGGCCGCCAAGGCCCCCGAGCGGGCCGCCGCACAGAGGAGAACCCATGCCCCTTCCGAAGCAGGGCAAGGACCCGGAAGCACTCTTCGCCACCCTCGAGGCCTTCCGGGAGCAGGACATGCCCTGGCGCGACGGACGCACGTGGGCCTACGTGTACGACCCGGGCGAGGAGGCCGAAGGCGTCATCAAGCAGGCGTTCTCCATGTACCTGACGGAGAACGGGCTCGACCCCACCGTCTTCCCCAGTGCCATGCACATGGAGAACGAGGTGATCGGCATCGCGGCCGACCTGCTCCACGGCGACGAGAACGTGGTGGGGAGCTTCACCAGCGGCGGCACCGAGAGCATCATCTGCGCGGTGAAAGCCGCCCGCGACCGCGCGCGGCAGGAGAAGCCCCACGTCACGCGCCCGGAGATCCTCCTCCCGGAGACCGCGCACGCCTCGTTCCAGAAGGCGGCCCACTACCTGGGGCTCGAGGTCGTGGTCGTCCCCGTGGATCCCGAGACCTTCCTCGCCGACCCCGAGCTTCTGCGCGCGGCCATCACGCCGAACACGGTGATGATGGTGGGCTCGGCGATCTCCTACGCCCACGGGGTGGTCGACCCGATCCCCGAGCTCGGCGCGCTGGCCGAAGAGACCGGCGTCTGGCTGCACGTGGACGGCTGCATGGGCGGGTTCATGCTGCACTTCCTGCAGCGCCAGGGCGTGCCGATCCCCGACTACGACTTCCGCGTGCCGGGCGTGAGCTCGATCTCGATGGACTACCACAAGTACGCGTTCGCAGCGAAGGGCGCGTCGGTGATCCTGTATCGCAGCCGCGACCTGCGCCGGCACCAGATGTACGCCTGCTCGAACTGGACGGGCTACACGGTCATCAACCCGACCGTGCAGAGCACGAAGTCGGCGGGGCCCGTCGCCAGCTCGTGGGCCATCCTCCACCACTTCGGCGACGACGGCTACATGGCCATCGCGCGCAAGGTCTGGGCGATGACCGAGAAGCTGGTGACGGGGATCGATGCGATCCCCGACCTCCGGGTGCTGGGCAAGCCGCAGATGAACATGTGCTCGTTCGCCTCGGACACGGTCAGCGTCTTCCACGTGGCCGACGAGATGAAGGAGCGCGGCTGGTTCGTCCAGCCCCAGCTCGCCTACGGGAGCTCTCCGGAGAACCTCCACCTCTCGATCAACCCGGCCAGCGAGCGCTGGGCGGACGATCTGATCGCGGACCTGCGCGTGGCCGTGGACGCCGCGCGCGAGCTGCCTTCGGGCGAGCTCACGGCGAAGATCCAGGAGGCGTTCTCGGGGCTCTCGGCGGACGAGGTCACGCCCGACGTCTTTCAGGGCATGCTCGGCATGGCCGGCGTGGACGGGACGGCCTTGCCCGGCCGCATGGCCGAGATCAACGAGGTCCTGAACGCGCTGCCCGTGCCGCTCCGCGAGAAGCTGCTCGTCGAGTACCTGAACGAGCTGTACCAGCCGGCACGCTGACCACGGCACCGCTCCTCGGCACCGCCCGCGGGGGCCGGCAGCTTCGATGCAGCTTGTGGACAGCCGTTCGAGCCTGTCTAGACTCGGCCCATGTCAGACTCCGAGTCGGAAGCGCTCGAGCTCAGCTACCCGCTTCGGACCGCGGCACGACTGACCGGCCTCTCCCCGGAGGTCCTGCGCGCCTGGGAGCGCCGCTACGGCGTCGTCACGCCGATGCGAACGCCCGGCGGAACGCGCCGCTATCGCGCGGCCGATCTCGAGCGCCTGCGCCTGCTGAAGGCCGCCGTCGACGCGGGCCATCGGATCGGCGAGCTGGCCGATCTGCCCGACGACGAGCTCAAGCGGCGCGGCGGAGTGGAGGAGCCTCGCTCGACCGAGCGGCTGGAGGCGATCCTCCAGGCCCTCGACCGGATGGATGCCGGGCAGGCACAGCACCTGTTACAGCTCCAGCTCGCGGCGCTCGGCCCGGCTCGCTTCGCCCGGGAGCTGGCGAGCCCGCTGGTGACCGAGATCGGCCGGCGCTGGGCCGAGGAAGAGCTGAGCATCGCTTCGGAGCACCTGGCCACGTCCGTGCTGCGCTCGATGCTGGGCGGCGCCCTGCTGCCGAGCGCGGCGTCCCTGCGCGGCCCGGTGGTGGTCTTCGCGACGCCGAGCGGCGAGCGTCACGAGCTCGGGCTGCTGATGGCCGCCGCCACCGCCCTCGGCGCGGGTGCGAACGCGCTCTACCTCGGCGCCGACGTTCCGGTCGACAACCTGCTCGAGGCCGTCGACCGGAGTGACGCCTCCGCCCTCGCGCTGAGCCTCGTGACGCTCTCCCGCGAGCAGGCCGAGCGGACGATCGGAGCCCTGCGCGGCGGATTGCCCGATTCGGTGCTCCTGATGGTGGGCGGCGCCCGGGCCCAGGAGCTGAACCTCCCCGAGCGCG
>JASJCN010000297.1 GCA_030065975.1 Myxococcota bacterium | reverse complement strand
CCGACGCAACACGAGTCCGGCCAGGAAGCCGCCGAGGCCGATGCCGGAAAGGACGACTGCCAGCATCAGCGAGAAGGCTCGGGGATTCGGATCGATGAAGAGGCGCACGAAGCGAAACCACACGACCTCGAACGCCAGCAGCGTGAAGCCGGCCAGGAAGCTCGACAAGGCGAAGGCCCATGCACGGACGCGGCTGCCATCCGCCGGCGCCTCTTCGCCTTCAGGCTGCGCTTCGGCCGCTTGCGCGCCGGAGACGACTCGATGGATCAACAACGCAATGACGCCGGCGGTCAGATAGACCGCACCGGCGGCCAACGCCGTGCCGCGAACACCCAAGGCGGAGACCAGGACCGTCTCTGCGGCGAGCGCGCCGAGGACTGCGCCGAGGGTGTTGAATCCGTAGAGGCGGCCCAGGATCCCGCCGAAGTCGGGGTCCCAGCGGCCCAGCGCCTTCACCAGGATCGGAAGCGTGGCCCCCATGGCGGTGGCGGGGATCACGAGCAGGCTGAAGCCTACGGCGAAGCGAATGGCGTTGATGAGCGCCGTGTTCTCGACGCCCGTCGCGAGCCAAGGTCCGAGCGCCCTGCCGAGATCCGGCAGGATCCAGACGAGGATCGCTCCACTGGTCGCGACGGCGGCCTCCAGGAGCGCATAGAAGAGGACGGGATTCCGGATCCGGGTGCCGAAGCGCACCGCGAGAGCGTTCCCGAACGCGATTCCGGCCATGAAGCTCGACAGCACGACGGTCGAAGCCCACACGCTGGTCCCGAACGCGAGGCCGGCCTGCCGGAACCAGAGGCTCTCGAACACCAACGCCGCGGCTCCCGAGGCGAAGAAGATCGCGCACAGGATCCAACCCGCGATCCGATTCACAGCGGGGTTCCAAGGGCGGGCGCGCCGGGGGCGCGCATCTCGGGGTCGCGCACGGAGGTCGGTCAGCTCGCCTCTTTGGCGAGTTCCTGAATCGCTTCCCTGGCTTGCTCCGCCTCCGGGAAGTCGGTGCCGGATGCCATGGCTCGTTCGATCGCCTCGAGGGCCTCGCCCTTGCGGTCGAGATCCTTGAGAGCGAGCGCCCGATGGAAGTTCGCGGTGGCCCAGGCGACGCTCTGCGGGTCGGCAAGACTGATGGCTTCGTCGAACTGCACGAGCGCAGCGTCCGTCAAGCCTCGTTTCAGATAGACCCACCCGAGGGTGTCAGCGATCTGAGCGGACTTCGGCTCCTGCCCGCGTGCGGTCTGCGCCAACTCCCTCGCCCGGTCGAGGTCGCCCCCGGTGTTCGTCAGGAGGAAGGCGAGGTCGTTGGCCGCAGCGGCCATGTTCGGGTTGGCGGCCAGCGCGGCCTCGAGCAGCTCGATGGCGCCAGCCTCATCGTCGGCCCGGAGGCGAAGCCTGGCCAAGGTGACCTGGCCGGTGGCGCGGAGGTCTCCGGCCTCGTTCAGCGCCTCGAGGGTTTCCCGGGCTTCGTCGATCCGCCCGACACGGCCCAACACATTGACGAATCCCGCTGAGGTCTCCGGAACGTCCGGCCATCGTTCGAGTGCATCCTCGAAGACCGTGACCGCCTCTTCCAACTTGTCCGTCGTCACCAGGGTGCGACCCAGCAGCAGCGCCAGGTCCGGGGAGTCCGGGTAGGCCTCCGCCGCCTTGCGGGAGCGGGCCAAGGCCGCCTCGGCATCACCGGCCAGCTGATCCAGCCGCACGAGCTGAGCGTGTGCGCGGGCATCCTCCGGATGGGCGGCGACGCGGCCTTCCAGAAGGGCTCGCGCTCGTTCGGGGTTCTTCTGTCCCTCGCGGGTCACGAACAACATGACGGCGACTCGCCCCGGCGGGTCCTCGGCCAGAAGCGGTTCGAGGACCTGGCGAGCCTGGGGATCCCGGCCTGTCTCGTAGAGCGCCGCGACGAGGGCTTCCTTGCAGCCCTTCGTGTAGGCGCCCGTGCTTCGCTGGGCCTGCGACAGGACGCGCAGCGCGGTGTCCGCCTGTCCCAACATCACGAGGGCTCGGCCCCGCAGGCACAGGGCAGGCCGGGTTCGGTAGGCACCCTGATCGGCGAGCTCGAGGGAACGATCCGCGGCGGCCAAGGCAGCCTCGCCATTGCCTCTCGAGAGCTCGACGTTGCTGAGCATGCGCAGGGCGATGAGGTTTTCTTGGATGTTGTTCCAGCGCTCCAGCAAGCCGACCGCGGCGTCCAGATCGCCGTCCGCGAGAGCGAGTTGCGCGGAGGCATGATACGTGGCGCCGGCGTCGGGATAGCGATCCTTCATGTCTTCGAGCGTGGCTCGCGCGGTCTCCAGATCCGCTTCCAGGATCTGGAGTTCGATCAGGCGCTGCAGGACCGGCGACGCGTCCCCGGTCAGCGTGGCCTGAGTCGATTCGAGATGGGCGATCGCTTCGTCGGCCTTGCCGTCGATCGACAACATCCGCGCATACATCGCGTGGCCACGCGGGTCGTCCGGATGCTCCTCGATGAGTCGCGTGAGGACGGCGACACCCGTCCCGTCTGCGGCCTGAGCCCGTTTGGCGAGATCGCCCCATGCTTGATAGTCCGTGGGGTCGACTTCGACGGTTCGTTCCAGCGACCACTGAATGAGGTCCGGGTAACGCAGGAATCGCGCCATTCCCAGGGAGCTCTTCGCCAGCTCTCGCTGTGCCTCAGGATGGTCGGACAGGTCTTCGAAACCCTCGGCGAAGGCCTTCGCGACCTCCGGCCGGTACGTGCCCCCCCACCGCGCATAGATCGCGGCGATCTCGGTCCAGGCACGGAGCCGCTGGTCGCCCGAGTCCGGAGCGAGCTCGAGAGCCTTCCGGAAAGCCCCCAGCCCGTTGGTGAACAGGTCTTCGGGAACTTCCTGCTTCCTCAAGTTCCGTTGTCGGATGTCGGCGGCGTAGACCAGGCCGAGCTGGATCTGCGCCACGGCGAGCTGGGGATCGAGCTCGAGGGCGGTCAGTGCGGACACGAGGGCCGCCGGGACGTCTTCCTCGACGAGCGCCAGCGAGGCGGCCGTCAGGTGCACGTTCGAGTCGGACGGTTGTCGCGCCCGAATCTCATCGACGACGGTCCTGGCGCGCTCCAGGTCGGAGCCGGCGACGAGCCCGACGATTCCGGTCGCGGCTGCGACGTTGTCGGGGTCGAGTCGGTAGGCCTCTTCGTAGTAGAAGAGCGCATCGGCTTCGTTGCTCAGGGCGGCTTCGATCCGGCCCAGGCGAAGGTTGATCTCCGGGCTCTGCGGGTCGATCCGGAGGGCGTTCGCCAGGTCGATGCGAGCCGCGCTCCAATCCTCCTCTTTCTCGTACGCCTCCGCGGTCTCGAGGAGTTCCGCGAGCCTGTTTTCGTCGGAGCCGCAACCGCCCAGGGAGAGGACGAAAGCGATCAGGACGAGTCCCGGCAGGGATGACGATCGGCTCATTGCAGGCTTCCTTGCGTTGCTGCTTCAGGGAGACGGGCCAGCAGTTCGCGGGCCTGTTCGGACTCCGGGAACGCAGTCTGGAGCGCCACCTCGAGCTGCGCTCGTGCTTCCTCGGTCTTGCCCGTCTCCTTCAGGGCCAGCGCGAGGTGGTAACGCGCCGTCGCGTAGTCGGGCTTGGCCTCCACGGCCTTGCCGAGCGACTCGATCGCGGTGTCGGCGCGACCGCGCTTCAACTGCACGTATCCCAGGGTGTCGAGGACCGCTGCGGACGGAGACAATCGCAGGGCGAGCTGTGCGTAGTCTTCGGCCAGGGCGAGGCGTTCTCCCCGGTCGGCCAACAGCCACGCCAGGTCGTTGGCCGCAGCCGCATGATCCGGGTGGCCGCGAAGCAACGCGAGAAGGCGATCGCGGGCCTCTTCCTGGTTGCCCAGGTCGAGCTGCATCCGCGCACCCATGTATCCGTAGTCCGGGTGCGGCGTCTGGGCGAAGGCGGCATCGATGGCCGTGGCGGCTCCCGCGAGATCGCCTTGGGAGTGGAGGAGCAGCGCCTTGGCGGCAAGCGCGGTGGCCAGCTCCGGATCGAGCTCGAGGGCCTTGTCGACGGCCCGGGTTGCGGCCGCGACATCGCCCTGGAGGAGCTCGACGCGACCCAGCAGGGCGCGCAGGGCCGGGCGATCCGGGTAGGTCTTGACGAATCCGAGCAACCTCTCACGAGCCTCGTCGAGTCGACCCTCCTCCTTCAACAGCTGAACGAGCTGCGTGAGCGCCGGCTCGCTCTCGGGGTCCGCAAAGTCGATCCCGTACTCCTTGGCGAGCTTCTCGTACTCTGCCACGCCCCGGGCAGTCCCGACCAGGCGGCCCAGCTCGGCGACGGCATCGGCCTTGAAGCGTCCGTCACGGGCCTCGGCCATCGCACTCAAGAAGGCTGCCGCGTTCTTCGTGCGGCCAAGGCGCGCATAGGCTCGCGCGCCCAGAAGGTAGGCATCGGGATGGGTCGGGCCGCGCTCCTCGATCTGCCGGTTGGCCATGAAGGCCGCACCTTCGTACTCACCGTCCGCGAACCGCAGCCGCGCGAGCCAGATGGCCGCGTCGGTCTCCTTGGGAGCCTGTCGCGTCGCTTCGACCAGCTGCGTTCGCGCACGTTTGCGGTCACCGAGGTCCAGGGCCGCCAGCGCGGCAAAGACCCGCACCCCGTGATTCTGAGGCCAACTCCCGAGGACCTTTTCGTAGAGCTCCAAGGCCTGCTCGGGCCGGCCATGTTCGAAGTGGAGCCTGGCCTCGATGATCTGCGCGTAGAGGGGCTCGGTGAGCTCGGCACGTCGAGCTTCCGCGGCCTCGAGATCTCCGAGGGTGACCAACAGGTCCGCGCGAACGAAGAGGTGCTCCTGGTCGGGCTCCGCGCTGAGCTCGATGGCTCGGCTGATGGCCTCGAGAGCACCCGCGAGATTCCCGGCTTGCGTCCGGACCTGGGCGACCACGGACCAACGTTGGGGCGTCTCCTGCTGATCGACCACCTCCATCACGAGCTCTTCGGCTTCGGAGAAGCTGTCCGCAGCGATGAGACGCGTACCCAGCGCGGCCCGAATCCCATGCGCGTCGGGGTTCTCGGCGAGCGATCGTCTCAAGAGATCGATCGCCTCGTCTCCGCGTCCGAGCTTGTCGTAGGCCGCCGCCATCGCCCGCGCGAACTCACTTCCGGTGCCGAACCGGGCTTCGCAGTCCTTCGCCTGCGCCAGGCCACGCTCAGGCTCCTCGGCGTTCGCCATCGCGACCACCAGCGACGCACAGGCTCGCTGCAAGGTCTCCGGAGCGGTGTCTTCGCCCGGGTCGTCCATGATGTCGAGCACGAGGGCTTCGGCATCATCCAGACGATCGGACTCGGCCAGGGCGAGGGCGCGCAGGTGCCGATAGTTCGCGGACTCTGGATCCATCGCGACGAGACGGTCGGCGCTATCGAGAGCGGTGTCGCCGCGATGGAGCTGCAGGGCGGCGTTGGATCGGATCACCAGGGCGGTCTCGTTGCTCGGGTCGACCTCGAGGACCTTCTCGGTGGTCGCGATCGCCTGTTCGAGGTTCTCACCCTTGAGGAAGGTGCTCGCCAGGATCAGCCCTGCCGTGGCCCGGAGCTCCTCGAACTCGGCCGCCTTGCTCAAGGGGAAGACGGCTTCGCTGGGTCGTCCCAGCTGGAGGAGGGCCAGCCCGATGGCCATCTGGATGTCGCCGTTCTCGGGGTCCTTGCGCGCCGCATCGCGCAGCAGGCTGAGGGCCTCCTCCGGCTGTCCGGCGGCGAAGAGGGATTCGGCCTCCGCCTCGAGGTCCTGGAGGTCGCCTCCGCAGGCGGACGCCATCAGGAGGATCAGTGCGAGACCCGGCGCGAGCACCCTGCGAGCACCAGCCGCACGAATCCATCCGAACATCACACTCATCACACTCCTCCTAGGGGGCGTCCGACCCGAGAGCGGCTCAGGAGGACCTGACAGTCTACCCAGCCGGACCTCACTGGCCAGCCAGGTACACGAGCGACCTCACGCGGGAATCGCGCCCCTGAGGTCCCACTGAGTGCCGACTGTCAATCGGCAGGTGACGCCGATCTCATTCGCCAGATCCGCGTGGAGAAGTCTTTACCCCATGGGTGGAAAGAATTTTCTGTTTCGCCATGGCCTCACGATGGGGCAGTTTGACCAACTCTCAATGAATTCAAATACTTACAGCTTACTTGGGGAGTGGGCCCGCTTGGCACTGGGCTTGCATTTTCCGTGGCCAAGCTTCGGCAGCGGCCGGGGAGCAGGGTGCAACCTGACGCGCCGCGGAAGCCCTTAGGAGTCAATTTCAATCATGCGAAAGTTTCTAACCCTTACCGTCGCGACCGCGTTCTTGTTGGTCGGCGGTGCCCAGGCCGGGACGCTCACGTCCGCGACCTGGACCGGCAACTTCCAGGGAACCCCGTTCACCTTGGTGACCAGCGGTGCGAGCCTGACCGCCAGCGGTACGTCCACGGCGACGGGCATTGGCGTGGTCAATCTGACCGTCGCTGCCCCGACGCTGACCATTCTGGACACCACGGGCCAGGCCCCGACGTTCATCTCGCAGACCCTCGGTGGTAGCCAGACCCTCACGGGCAACGTTGCCAACCAGGGTGTCGCGGGTGCGGTCAACGTCTACATCGGTACCAACAGCAACGGAACGCTGCTGTTCCCGGTGGCTCTCAGCGCTGGTGTGGCCGGCAACTTCACGACGACGGCCCTGGTTCCCGGTCTGAACATCCCGGTGGAAGTGACCGCGACGTTCTTCCCCTGGATCACCGGCTCCCAGCAGTTCACGGGCACGACCGTCGACGGCGCTGCCGGTCCGAACGGTGGGACCACCACCGTCGGGGGCACGAACAGCCTCGTCGGTGGTGTGGGTAGCATCACGCTCGTCTCGCCGACCGTGACGCGAGTCTGCGTGGGCGCGATCTTCGGATCCTTCCCGTGCACGGCCGGTGCCGCAGGCAACCAGCAGGCGAGCACGGCCGTCTCGGTGACGTCCCTGAAGCTGAACTTCACGGGAACGGTTCCGGAGCCGGGCACGATGCTCCTCCTTGGCGCTGGCATCGTGGGCCTCGCCGCCGTGGGGCGCCGCCAGCGAAGCTAAGGCTTCTCTGACAGCGTTCCTGCAAAGGACATCGAAGGGCGGTCGCCGAAAGGCGGCCGCCCTTCACTCTTT
>JASJCN010000296.1 GCA_030065975.1 Myxococcota bacterium | reverse complement strand
CATCGGATCGAGGTCCATCGGCTCGAGATCATCGGATCGAGATCCATCGGGTTCCAGCGGGCTCCGGTCGTCGCGCACCACTCGTCGCGCTCATGGCGAACCTCCAGCGCTCGGGGGCGCCGTCGATGGACGCGCTCTGGATCGTGGAGCCGGCTCCCTGGTGAACGGCCGTGGCATGATACCGCAGAGCGAAGCACGCGGCGCCGCAGAGCGGGCGCGAGAGGAGGACGGCGTGGACTGGAGCCTTCGACAAGGGGCCTACGCCCTGCTGGCCGTGGTGGGCCTCGTGGTGACCGCCGCCTACAACCTGCAGTTCGTCCAGGAGCA
Organism: Myxococcota bacterium; assembly: GCA_030065975.1. GTDB lineage: Bacteria > Myxococcota_A > UBA9160 > UBA9160 > UBA6930 > JASJCN01. Next base: position 6,747 of record JASJCN010000296.1, on the reverse strand, counting down.
GGGGGGATTCTCGATCGCCGCGTTCTTCGCGAGCGGCTACGTCAACCCGGCCGCGAGCTCCCTCACGAGCGACCTCGCCGTGGCGTTCGCCGCCTTCCTCGTCTGGCTTCCGGGCGAGGCGCGGCGGGTCGGGATCCGACACTGGTGGGTGTACGTCGTCCTCAGCTGCGGCCTGGCCTTCGCCTTCGCGTTTCCGCTCTTCCTGCTGGTGCGCGAGCGGAGGCTCGCGGCGGCTTCCGGCTAGCGCCGGCGGCGCAGCCGAAGCGCCGTGCTCGCGACGAGAGCGAGGCCCATGAGGGAAGGCTCGGAGGCGGTGACGGTCACGAAGTCGAGGGAGTAGTTCACGAGCCCCCCGGTCTCCTGGATCCAGAAGGCGTAGGTGCCCGACGGAAGCGGATCCCCGAGCGAGCCGTCACCGAGCCCGACGTTCATGCCGTCGAGGAGGTTGCCCGTGTTCGCTCCGAAGAGCGCCCCGTCGACGATGCCGGACGGGTCGAGGGCGCTCAATGTGGCGCCGATCCCGAAGCCGATGAAGGAGCGGGTCGACTGGCCCGAGTGGGCCAGCACGTCGATGGCCGCCAGCGTGAAGCCCGCGGGCACGACCACGGTCAGGAAGTCGGCATCCGACCCGTTCGTCGCTCCGCCCGAGAGGTTGCCTCCCACGTCGCCGGTCACGACGTTCGATCCGGGATCGAGCGGGAAGTCCGTGGGCACGCCGATCAGGCTCGAGATGTCGAAGCCTGGGCTCTCCGTGAGGCTCAGGCCCGTGGCCGGGGCCGAGAAGAGGGCGGCGGTGAGCAGGACGACGAGGGCCGCGGGGCGAAGGGAGCTTTGGCGTCGCAACGGAGATCTCCGGTTGCCTTCCCAGGGCCCGCTGCAGGGTAACCCCCTCGCTGCGTGGCGCTAGGGCCTCTTCAGAGCGGCTCCGGGTCCGGAGGGGCTCGCCGGCGCCAGGGCCCGGAAGGCGCTCGGCGCCGGCCGAGGCCGCAATCAGCGGGAGCGGCGGCTTCCGGTGCTCCGACCGCCCCGGCGCCCGCGTCGGGCCCGGCCGGAGCGTTGTCCCCCGGCTCGGCCCGACGGGCGGGCCGATCGATCGCTTCGCTCCGAACGCTCCGCCCGCGGCGCGCTTCCGGACGCTCCACGCCGCGGAGTGCGACCACTCTCGGTCGTTGCCTCCTCGAAGCCCGGGATCCGGCGCGTGGGGATCGGCGCGCCGAGCACTCGCTGGGTGTCGCGCACCCAGCTCGCGTCGTCTCGCGTCACGAAGGTGCAGGCCTTGCCGCTGGCCTCCGACCTCCCGGTTCGGCCGATCCGGTGCGTGTAGGTCTCCGGAGTGCTCGGCGGATCGAAGTTGATCACGTAGTCGACGCCCGCCACGTCGAGCCCGCGCGCGGCGATGTCCGTCGCGACCAGGATGTCGAAGGCGCCGTTGCGAAACCCGTTCATGGCCCGGTCGCGCTGGGGCTGGGACATGTTCCCCTGTAGCGCCACGGCCCGGCGCCCCTGGCGTTCGAGCTGCTGGGCGAGGCGCTTCGCCCGGTGCTTCGTTCGCGTGAAGACGATCGCCGTTCCGCAGTCGTCCTCGCGCAGCATGCGGTCGAGCAGCTCGCGCTTGCGGCCCTCGGCGACCGGGTACAGCGCGTGCTCGATGCGCTCGGCCGGGGCCGTGTGCGCGAGCTCCACGACGTGGGGCTCGTACAGGATGCGATCGGCCAGGCGCCGGATCTCGCGGGGCATGGTCGCGGAGAAGAGCAGGTTCTGCCGATCGTCGGGCAGCGCGGCGAGGATCTTGCGGATGTCCGGGAGGAAGCCCATGTCGAACATGTGGTCGGCCTCGTCGAGGACGAGGGTCTCGATCTCGGACAGGTCGAGCTGCTTCTGCTGCAGCAGGTCGAGGACCCGCCCCGGGCAGCCCACGACGATCTCCGGGCGCCGCGACAGCGCGCGGATCTGGTTGCGGGGGGAGACGCCACCGAAGACGGTCGCGGTCTCGATGTCGGTCGAGGCGGCGAGGGTCCGGATCTCGGCGTCGATCTGCGTGGCGAGCTCCCGGGTGGGTGCCAGGATCAGCACCAGCGGCCCGTCGCCCGGCTCCTCGATCAGCCGCTGCAGGATCGGCAGGGCGAACGCGGCCGTCTTCCCGGTGCCGGTCTGGGCCAGGCCCATGACGTCTCGGCCCTCGAGGCAGGCCGGGATGGTCTCGGACTGGATCGGGCGGGGTGCGTCGAAGCCCGCGGCACGCAGGCCGCGGTTCAAGCTGGAATGGAGGCCGAAGCGCTCGAAGCCGCCTTCGGCCCAACCCTGGGGTTGTGCACTGGACAAATGGATTCTCCGCCGTGCCCGCGGTTCTCGCGTGGGCGCACGGCTCGTGGATCTGACCCAGACAACAGGCAAGGGAAAGACTGGGGATCTGCGGCGCGACCTCGATCGAGGGGTGAGAGGTCCTGTTGTGTCGCCGGTAGCTGCCGGCGTCGCGCCGGCTCTCTGGTCGCCTCTTCTTCGGGCGGCCTCTCGATGGCGGGGGTTTAGCCGGTTGGATCCGGATGCGCCAACCGGCGCTCCGCCTTTCCCCCTGGCATCGACGGGCCCGAGCGGGAGCTTGAGCCCGGGTCGATCCTAGGCCGGGTCGCCGATCCAGCTGCCGTGGAAGCCGTAGGGCACGCGCTGGGGAAGCTTGACTCTCGCGATGGGCGGCTGGTCGAAGCGGGTCGCGTCGGTGATCACGAACTCGCTCTTCCCGCTCGACTCGTCGTGGAGGTAGGTCATGACCCAGCCCTCGTCGCTGTCCGCATCGGCACCGGGCGCCGGGACGAAGACCGGCTCCCCCGGGTTGCGTCCGTCGGAGGTCGCCTGCAGCTCCGACTTCCCCGTCTTGAAATCGAACTTGAGGTGGCCGGCGAAGCGGGGCGAGCCCGCCTCTCCGTTCCCGAAGTGCAGGGCGTACCCGTAGCGATTCTCGAGGCCCACGCGGGCGTCCGCGACTCGGGGGAAGTCCATACCGCGCTCGTCCAGGGTCTCCTCGCGGACGCCTCCCGTGTCGAGGTCGAAGTGGAAGCGGTGCAGGGTCTGCTCGCCGTTCCCGCCCATGTCGCCGGCGTTGCGCCAGATCTCGCTGATCCGGCACACGTCGTAGACCACGGTGTTGCCCTCGTCCCAGGCGTTCATCGCGTGGAACACGTAGCAGGGCTCGATCTCGAACCAGCGGACGTCGGCGTTGCCGCCCTCGCGCGGCATGATTCCGACCCGGGCACCGTAGTCGTCGCTCCAGCGGAAGGGCATCTTGCCGGCCAGGGCCGCCTCGATGTCGAACACCACGGGCAGGTCCATGAACAGGGCGTGCTTCCGGGTGATCATGAAGTCGTGCATCATGGTGGGCCCCGGAACGTCGATCACCTCGTTCTGGACGAGCCGGCCGTCGGGGCTCACGCGCAGGTAGGTGAGATAGGGCGGCAGCTGTCCGTACCCGAACGCGATCATCTCGCCGGTCTCGGGGCAGACGTGGGGGTGGGCCGTGAACGCCGAGGTCAGGCGTCCGTCGAAGTCCGTGTAGCCCACGGTCTCGAGCTCGCCATCCAGCACGTAGGGGAAGGAGCCTTCCTCGAGCGCCAGGATCTTCCCCGCGTGGCTCACGACGTGGGTGTTGGCCGCGGAGGCGGTGCGGTCGATCACCCCGGTCGGGGAGATCCGGTTGATCGCCGGGTCCTCGAAGTAGGGGGTCCGCACGTAGCGGTTGCGGTACCAGCTGGCGCGGCCGCCATCGAGGCGCACGCCGTGCAGCATGCCGTTGCCGAGGAACCAGTGCGCCGAGGTCCCCGTCACGGGGTTGGCGCCGTTGCGCACGAAGAGGCCGCTCAGCTCGGGCGGAATCGCGCCCTCGACCTCGAGCTCGGTGGCGGTGATCTCGTCCTTCACGGGCGCGAAGTTGCCCTTCAGGTGGAACGGGAGTTCTTCGGTCATGGGCCCTCCGGAGTGACTCGAGAACGGTGCCCGCCGAGCATACCGTCCTGCCCGCCGGGAGCCGAGCGCGGGGGCCGAGCAGGATGGGCGCTTCCACGGAGCCGGGGGCGGCGCCGACGCCCCTCCCGCGGGACCCCACGCACCCCGAATCCGGCTGCGCCTGCCAACCCGGACGGATCGGCGTAGGATTCCGTAGCCGCCTACGGCTCCCGGGCGGGTCCAGTGCCAAACCGTTGGAGACGCGCCCATGTACGTCGTCGGCGAAGAGGAGGTCCAGGCGGTCGCGGAGGTGATCCGCTCGGGCCGTTTGTTCCGCTACGGCATCGGCGGAGAGTGCGACCGCTTCGAGCGGCGCTACGCCGGCTACCTGGGCGTCGACCACTGCGCCCTCACCGCGAGCGGCAGCTATGCCTTGACGGCGGCGCTGGTGGGCCTCTCGGTCGGCCCCGGCGACGAGGTCCTGGTTCCGGCCCATACCTACATGGCCACGGCCACCGCCGTGCTCTCGGCCGGCGCCATCCCCGTCGTCGTCGACATCGACGAGAGCCTGACCCTCGATCCGTCGGCGATGGAGGCGGCCATCGGGCCGCGAACGCGGGCGGTCATCCCCGTCCACATGTGGGGCACCGCGGCGGACCTCGACGCCCTCTGCGAGATCGCCCGGCGACGCGGTCTGCACGTGATCGAGGACGCCTGCCAGGGCGTCGGCGGCGGTCATCGCGGCCGTCCCTTCGGCACGATCGGCGACGCCGGCGCCTTCAGCTTCAACTACTACAAGAACATGACGGCCGGGGAGGGCGGCGCGCTGGTCACCCGGAGCGAGGAGGTCGCCGAGCGCGCCCGCTGCCTGGTGGATCCCTGCCACTTCTACTGGAACGGTCGAAGCGACTCGTTCAAGCCCTTCGCGGCGATCGGAGCCCGACCGAGCGAGCTGATGGCGGCGATGCTGAACGTGCAGCTCGATCGCATCGATGCCCTGGTCGAGGCGATGCGCGACGAGCGCGACCGCATCCTCGAGGGGACGCGTCCGCTGCGCGCGCTGGGCCTCGAGCCGGCGCCGCTGCACAGCCCGGAGTCCGACTGCGCCACCCAGGTGTTCTTCACCCTGCCGAGCGCCGAGCAGGCCCGGGCCTTCACCGAGGTGCTGCCCTCGGTGATCGCCGGCCAGACCGGCCGCCACAACTACACCGAGTGGGACCCGATCCTGACCCGCAAGGGCGCGCCCCATCCCGCACTCGATCCCTACCGGCTGCCCGAGAACGCCGAGTGCCGCCACGAGGTGACGAAGGACCAGTGCCCGCGCTCCCTCGACATCCTCTCGCGCAGCGTGATGATCGCCACCCGGCCCGACCATCGCCGCGAGGAGGTGGAGGACCGCATCCACGACATCGGCGTGGCGGCCCGAGTCGCCCTCGGCGACCTGCCTCGCGAGCAGGCGAGGATCCGCAACCCGCGGCCGGTGGATCGCGAGAAGTTCGATCTCGACGACGCCGCCCAAGCCACGCCGTGAGCGCACCCGGGGAGCGAGCGACTGCCGCGTCACTCCGGCTCGACGGTCGGGTCGCGTTCGTCACGGGCAGCTCGAGTGGGCTGGGACGCGCGATGGCCTTCTCGCTGGGTCGGGCGGGGGCTCGCGTGGCGATCAACTACCGCAACGACGAGGCGCGGGCCCGACGCACCTTCGAGGAGTTCCGCGACGCGGGCTTCCAGGGTGTGCTGCTCCGCGGCGACGCCGTCGACGAGCACGACGTCGCGCGCATGGTGGACGAGATCGGCGAGAGTCTGGGTCCCGTCGACATCCTCGTCCCCAACGCGACGCCCGACCAGCCCCACCGTCCGATCGAGGAGTACGATTGGGCCTTCTACCAGCAGATGCTCGACTTCTTCGTGAAGAGCCCCTTCCTGCTGACCCGGGCGGTGCTCGCGCACATGAAGGAGAAGCGCTGGGGTCGCATCATCAACCTGGGATCCGAGACCTTCCAGCTCGGCACCCCGGACTTCACCGCCTACGTGGCCGCCAAGGGCGGGCAGAACGGCTTCACGCGCAGCCTCGCCCGCGAGCTCGCGCCCTGGAACATCACCGTCAACATGGTGTCGCCCGGCTGGATCCCGACCGAGCGTCACGCGAACGATCCCCAGGAGGAGAAGGACGCGTATCGCGACGCGCTTCCCACGGGTCGCTTCGGGCGTGCCGAGGAGGTCGGCGACACGGTGGCGTTCCTGGCCTCCGATGCGGCCTCGTACGTCTCGGGGCAGAACATCTGCATCAACGGCGCGAACACGGTCGCCTGACGGGCGGCCGGGGACGCGCAGGGGAGGAGGTGCCGATCCGATGAGCCCGAAGAGCCTCGTCGTGGTCCTGCTCGACAGCCTGAACCGGCACATGCTCGGCGCCTACGGAGGGACCGAGTTCGATACGCCGAACCTCGACCGCTTCGCGAGCCGGGCCGTCCGCGTCGATCGGCACGTGACGGGCTCGCTCCCCTGCATGCCGGCGCGTCACGACATCCTCTGCGGGGCGCTCGACTTCCTGTGGAAGCCGTGGGGGTCGATCGAGCTCTGGGAGGATCCGATCACGCACCACCTGCGCCGCGCCGGCGTGACCTCGGTGCTCTTCTCGGATCATCCCCATCTCTTCGAGACCGGCGGGGAGAACTACCACACGGAGTTCTCGGCCTGGGACTACGTGCGCGGCCACGAGGGCGATCCGTGGAAGACGCACGCCGACCCGAGCTGGGTCGGGGCGCCTTCGCTCCCCGCGCGCAGCGCCGGGGCGAACTTTGGTCGACC
>JASJCN010000295.1 GCA_030065975.1 Myxococcota bacterium | reverse complement strand
CCGAGAGCATCTCACGCAGTCCGCTCAGGGTCCGGACGATCGTGGCGGACTCTTCGTGGGCGGGGATGACGATGGAGAGGCGCTCGCGCCAGGCGGAGTCGTCGCTGGGTTGGGTCTGCATGACGCGTCTCCGAGCAGGGTAGCGCCGCTGCTACGCGTGGACGAGCGCCGGACGGTCGAGCTCCTCCCGCCAGGTGGCCAGCGAGAGCAGCGTCCAGAGCGCATAGGCCTCGTTGGCGCGGCCGTCGCGATGGCTCTGCCACATCCGACGCACGTTCCCCGGATCCAGGTGGGGGGCGAGTCGATCCACCTCATCGTCCAACAGCTGCGATGCCAAGGGAGCAAGAGGGCCGCGAAGCAGCCCCGCGATCGGAACGTTGAAGCCGCGCTTCGGGCCCTCGACGACGGCACGGGGTCCGCCGACCGCACCGAGCGCATGCCTCAACACCTTCTTGGGCGGCCCCCACAAGGGGCTCAGCAGGTCGGAGTGGATGCGGCCGGCCACCTCGACGACGGGTCGCTCGAGGAAGGGCAGACGCACCTCGAGACCGTGGGCCATGCTCATCGCGTCGACCTTCATGAGCATGTCGGCGGGCAGGTAGTGTCGCTGATCGGCGAGGAGGCAGCGGTCGATCCGGCCTCCCTGGCCGGCGGTGACGGCCTCGGCGTAGCGCGCGAGCGGACTCGCGGCCTCCGCCCACGGGGCGAGCTCGGGACCGTAGAGCGTCGCCATGTGATGCCGCATCAGATACCGCCTCCACTCGGCGTGCGGCGCACCGGACGTCGTCGCGCTGCCCAGCAGGAAGCGAGCCACCAGCTCTGCCGCGGGCTGGCGGTCCGTCCGCCCCGCGTTCAGGTCCCAGCTCAGGCGCCCCATCTTCTCGAGCAGCGAACGCGGGACCACACGCCGAACGATCTCGGCGAGTCGGCTCGCGCGGTAGGTGGGGTAACCGCCGAAGAGCTCGTCGGCACCGTCTCCCGAGAGTACGACCCGGGTGTGTCGCCGCACCTCGCGGCACAGCGCATAGACGGCGAGGCCGCTCGAGTCGGCGAGCTGGCCATCGTAGTGGCGCACCATGCGGCGAAAGGTCTCGGCGACGTCCTCGACCGCCACCGGCACGATCCGGGCCGGGCGACCGGCAGCGCTGGCCACCTGCTCGGCGAGCTCGGACTCGTCGTGACTCCGCTCGTCGAAGGAGGCGATGAAGAGCGGCAGCTCGCTGCGCTCGCGCAGTCCCAGGGTGACGAGCGAGCTGTCGATGCCTCCGCTCTGGAGGATCCCGAGTGGAACGTCGCTCACCACGATCCGCTCCAGCACTCCGCGCCACGCCTCGAAGAAGGCGTCGACGGCTTCGTCGAGGCGCCGTATGTCCGGCTGGCGGTGGGGCTGCCACAACCGCCGCTCCTTGATGCCTTGGCGGTCGATGCGCCGCACGGTTCCGGGCGGGAGCTGCTCGATCTCCGTCAGCAGCGTACGGTCGGGAGCCACGTAGCCCTGCGCGAGGTATGCGTGGAGCGCCTCCGGGTCGAGAGTGCGCGGCTGCTCGGGGTCGACCAGGATCGCCTTCGCCTCGCTCGCGAAGCGCCAGCGGGTGCCGCTTCGGCCTACGTAGAGCGGCTTGATGCCCATGCTGTCGCGGGCCAGGAACAGGCACTCGGCGTCGGCGTCCCAGAGCGCGATGGCGAACATGCCTTCCAGCCGATCGAAGATGCGCTCTCCCCAGGCGCGATAGCCCGCGGGAATCAGCTCCGTGTCGCACTGCGAGCGAAAGTGGACCCCGGCATCCCGCTCGAGCTCGCGGCGAAGCTCCGCCTCGTTGTAGATCTCGCCGTTGTACGACACGGTCACGCGGCCGCTCGGGTCGCTCATGGGCTGGCGGCCCGCCTCGCTCAAGTCGCGAATCGAGAGGCGCCGGTGCCCGAGCGCCACGGGTCCCCCGTGCCAGAGGCCCTCTGCGTCCGGGCCGCGGTGGACGAGCTGCCCGGTCATCGCCCGCAGGAGCGACTCCTCGATGGGGCGCCCCGAGAAGTCGAGCACGCCGCTGATCCCGCACATGGTGGTCGAGGGGCGCTACGCGGGGCTTCAGGCATCGTCGGGCTTCTCGCCGACCACCGTCCAGCTGTAGCCGTGGCGGTGGTGCAGCTGCACGCGCTCGAAGCCCGCCGACTCGAAGAGCTGCCGCACTTCCTCCTGACGGTAGTAGCGGGAGTAGGCAGGATTCAGCTGATCGTAGATCGTGACCCGTCGCTGCTCGCGGTCCAGGTGTGCGAGCACGTTCCGGGCATAGGCGCGCATCGGCAGCGGCAGCCGATGGCAGGCCCCGATGTAGAGGCTCAGGAAGGGCTCCAGGGCGTAGGCGAGGCCCGTGAGGGCCCAGCCCGGGAGCAGGGAGGTGAGGCGCCGGAACGGGAGCGCCCAGCGCAGATAGGCCTCGTTGCCTTCCCAGCCGTAGAGCCAGGCGATCATGCGTCCTCCGGGGCGCAGCGCCCGCAACGCGGCGCCGAGCACGGGCTCCGGGGCGGGGATGTGATGGAGGACGCCGAGAGAGATCACGGCGTCGTAGACGTTCTCACCGGGGAGCTCCTCTCCCGTCCCTCGGACGTACTCGATGCGATCCCTTCGACGACTCGTGTTCCGCACCAGAACGTCGAAGGCGGCCGAGGGTTCCACCGCGGTGACGCTCGCGGCGCCCGCGTCGAGCAGCATGTCGACGATGCGTCCGGTCCCGCTGCCGATGTCCGCCACCCGCGCACCTTGCAGCTCGGCGATCGGAACCAGCGGTTCGATGAAGTCCGCCAACAACGCGACGGAGCCGTAGTACCCCTCGTTGTCCGGATAGGCGTTCCACTGAACGCCGAAGCGCCGGATGGTATCCTCGGCCAGCGACTCTTCGCGATCCATTCACGGCAGACTAGCACCTGAGGTACCGACGGAGCGATGACGGACGACGACCGGCAGCGCGGCTACTGGGAAGGCGGGCTGCGCTGGCGGCTACGACCGTACGACCACCCGGTGGTTCAGCTCTTCGCGGAGCAGCGTCTGCAACACATCGACGGGATGCTCGACCTGAGTCAGGTGCGCACGGCCCTCGACGTGGGCTGCGGCGACGGTGCGTCCACGGCGCAGATGATGCATCGGGTCCCCGAGGTGTGGGCGGTCGATCGCTCGGCCACCATGCTCACCAACCATCCGCTCCAAGGCACGGGGCGTCTGCGCCAGGGAGACGTCTACGAACTCCCGTTCGATGACGATCGATTCGACCTGGTCTACGGGTGGGAGGTGCTCCACCACGTCCGCGACCCGTTCCGCGCCGTCCGCGAGATGGCGCGGGTGAGCCGCGCGTGGGTCCTGTTGGCAGAGCCGAATCCGGTGAACCCTGCGCAGTTCGCCTTCGCCCTGGTCGATCCGGAGCACCGCTGGGTGCTTCACTACCGCCGCTCCTTCATGCGTCGACTCCTACGCGAATCGGGTCTGGAGCCCTCGAGCTGCCTTCCGGGAGGCTGGATCTTTCCGAACCAGACCCCGACCTGGCTTGCGCCGCTGCTCCGGCGACTGCCGTATCGCCAGCCGCTGGGCATCACCAACTGGGCGCTCGGCCGGGTGGCCTGACCGCGACCGGTGCGGGTCGCCGCGGCCCGCCGTCTGCAAGCCAACACGGCAAGACCGAGGAGCCATCCGCCGTGGGGTTCGGGGAGGAGCGTCGCGATCCAGGCCTCTCTTCTTCCGGAGGGGTTGATGCCGTTCCCCACGATCGTCCGTCCGTCCGCCGAGATGTCGGTCGCCCACTCGAGCCGCCACCCCGCGAGCTGAGAGCCGAGTTCTGCTTCGAGCACCGCTTGAAGAGAGCGGATGCCGTTCTCCGGATCCCAGATGAAGGCGGTCCGGTTGCCTCCAATGACCTGGCCTTCGAGGCCCACGACGACGCGTCCGTCCGCCGACACCGCGGAGGCGAGACCGATCCGCAGTCCATCCACGTCAAGCAGGTGGGGGAGAGCCTCGATCACGCCATTCACCCAGCGAACAGGTCGCTGGCCCTCCGTTGCGGAGTACGCCCGTCCGACGACGACGGAACCGTCGGCCGAAACATCCCATGCCCCGCCTCGGAGCGACTCCCCCGGCAGACCGCCAAGCCCCTGCATCACTCCGGACTCCCAGCGGAAGCCTTCCAGGGTGCTCGTCGTGAGGGGATTGACGGATTCGCCCAGCACGATGTTTCCGTCGTCGGAGATGCCGCGGGCTCGGCTGGTGCCGACAGGGACGTCGCCGATCGTACCGAGGGGGACCGCCCCGGTGCTCTCGGTCCAACGGAAGGCACGGATTCCGTCGGCGTTGGAGATCTCTCCTGCCACGACTTGGCCGTCGGCGGAAACGGCACTCGCTTCGCTGAAGACGACGGAAGACGGGCCTGGTGTCGGCATGGCGATGAGACCCATGGTCCCCGCCTCCGATCGGAAGGCTCGGACTGACCTGCTGCCTGTCGCGGTCTGGCCCACGATGACGGAACCGTCTGCCGAAACATCACGAGCCTCGCTGCAGAAGTCGGGCCGCCCGTGGAAACCTCTGGCGCACGAGCCGTTCTCGAAGACACCCAGGCCGACCATCTGGCCGCCCTCCCAACGGAAGCCTTCGAAGCCGGCGGCTCCAACGCTCCGGCCCACCACGACCCGGCCGTCACCCGAAACGGCGGGCCCGCTGCTCCGGAAGTCGCCACCCGGTAGATCGCCGAGGCCCTGGAAGGTGGTCAGAGCACCCGCGGGTCCACTCCCGGCGACAAGCAAGGCGGCAACCACGAACAACCAATCGCGAATCTGGGCCACCCGGCTCTCCTCGAACGGATGCTCTTGCAAGGGAGGTGGAGCTTGAGACGCGTTGGTGGCGCACGAATCGGCCGGTTGGGCCGCGGGCAGACTGCTGGCACGCCGGGAGGGATTCGAACCCCCGCCCCCCGGGTTCGACGCCTGTGGCTCTGACCCGACCCCGGTCTGCACTGCGCCGCCAGCCCCTACTCTGCCACCATGCGAACGATCTGGCCGCCCGAGCCGTGCTCGAGGAGCAGATAGATGGCTCCGTCCGGCCCGGTCTCGACGTCCCGGATGCGCGCGAGGCCGTCGAGCAAGGTCTCCCGATGCACGACACGCCCTGCCTCGAGTACCCACCGGTAGAGCGCGGTGGCCTTCAGCGATCCGACGATGACGTCGCCCGTCCACTCCGGGAACTCGCGCCCCCGGTAGAGCACGAAGCTCGAGATCGCGGGGGCGGGCGTCATGTCGAGGACGGGCGGCTCGAGGGCGTCCGGATCGAGCTCGATGCCGAGCTGCTTGCCGTAGTCGACCACCGTGCCGTCGTAGTTCAGGCCTTTCGACGTGAGAGGCCACCCGTAGTTCCGGCCCGGGAGCAGCAGGTTCAGCTCGTCGCCGCCGCGCGGACCCATCTCGGTCGACCACAACCGTCCGCTCTCCGGGTCGAACTCGAGACCCTGCGGGCTTCGATGGCCGTAGGTCCAGATCGTGGGAAGCGCGCCCTCGGTGTCGACGAACGGATTGTCGTCTGGAATGCGGCCGTCGTCGTGCACGCGGTGGATCTTTCCATAGGGGAGCGCCAGGTCCTGGATGCCGTGATGGTTGGAGTGGCCCTTGATTCCGACGGTCAGGAACAGGTGCCCCTCGTCGTCGAACGCGATCCTCCCTCCCGCACCGATGTCCGGACTGGCTGTGTAGGTCCTGGGATCCGCCTGCCAGATCGTCTGTTCGTCCACCCAACGACCGTCCTCGATGCGCGCGCGAACCACCTTGTTCATGGAGGTCTCGCAGTCCTCGCAGCGGTCACCGAAGTGCAGGTAGAGCCAGCCGTTGTCCTCGAAGTCCGGATGGGGCGCAACGTCCAGCAGCCAACCGTGCCCGTAGACGAGCCCATCGGGCAGCGCCATGCCATCGCCGTGTGCGGGTGGAGTCCCTGCGATCCGTTCGGACACGTCTCCTTCGGCGGAGACGAACCGCAGCCCCCGGGTCTTCTCGGTCAGCAGGATCCGACCGTCCGGGAGCGGCGCGATCGAGAAGGGGAGCGGATGCAGGCCGCTCGCCACGACCTCCAACCGGAAGCCGTGGCGCTCGCTCCGGATCGTGCCCTCCGGGATCTCGAGCGGCGCGCGGACCTTGAGGTCGGTCTGGTCGAACCCCGACCTGCGTTCGACGATGAGGATCGCGAGCGCACGGATCTGCGCGGCGTCCAGAGTGGCGGCTCCGGCGGGCATGCCCGCGGCCGGGAAGCCCGCGGCGATGCTGGTCACGATCTCGTCGAGCGAGTCCCCATGCGTGAGCTCGCGACCGACGAGCGGCGGTCCGAGCGCCAGGCCCTCGAGGTTCTCGCCGTGGCAGACACTGCACTGCTCGTCGTAGACCACGGTGAAGGCATCCTGGCGGCTTGCGACCGCCAGGAAGACCACGCCGGCTCCGACGCACAGGAGGGCGACCGTGGTTGCGACGACGAGGACGCGCAGCGTGCCGCGCTGGAAGAGCAGGATCAGGCACATCGCCGAGACGACCACGGCGAGGCCGAGGTGGAAGAGCGACAACGGTTCGGAATGCCCGATCGCCACGAGGCCGCCGAGCGCGGCGCTGGCCCCTGCGACGATCGCGCCGAGCCACGGGCCGGCGGCTCCGGGACGGAGCAACCACGCACCGATCACGAGGAAGAGCAGACCGAAGAAGGCGCCCACCGGCGTGTTGCTGGGCGACGGCTCCCAGAACAGGAACTGGAAGGCGTGCGTCACGCCCGAGAGGATCATCAGTGCGCTGGCAGCCTGGCGAAGGCGGTTCATGGCGAGTCCTCAGACCGAGCGCTGGACGCGACCAGTGTACCGGGTCGTCGCGACCCCTCGGCCGCGGGTGTGGGCCGGACGTGCAGAGGTCCCCGAGGCCGGTGGTCACCTCGCAGGTTCACGCCCCTGCGGCGACGCGAGGGGTGGTGTGTCCCCACCCCCAGCGGGTGCGTCGCCCGTCCCGAGATGCCCCGAGAGCGCCTCCGCGAGCAGGTCGAAGACCAGCCGGATGCGCCGGCTGGTGTGAAGCTCGCGGTGGGTGACCAGCCAGACGGGCACGGG
>JASJCN010000294.1 GCA_030065975.1 Myxococcota bacterium | reverse complement strand
CTAGGAGGGGACGGTCCTTGCAACTTGCAAGTGGGCACCCGCGGGGCGCCGAGTCCCCGAGGGCGGCATGATGCAAGTTGCAAGGACCGTCCCCTTCCTACTCGTACTCGCGCTGGGGTGCGCGACGCCCGCAGACCCGCCTGCGTCGACCGCCGAGCCGCGCGGCTGGCAGGAGCACTTCCACGCGGCGCTCGCGGCGGGAGACGATGAGCGGGCGCTCGCCATCGCGCTGCGCCAGGCGAACAAGGCCGACCCCGACGGTATCTTCCTTGCCGCACAGATGTACCAGGAGGGGCGGATCGGCCCGCCCGACTACGACGAGGCGTTCCGGCTCTTCTCGCACGCGGCGAATCTGGGGCACGCCGGTTCCATGGGGCAGCTCGGCGTGCACTACGGCCGCGGCTGGGGCACGGCGCCGGACGGCGAGAAGGCCGTCTACTGGTACCGGCGCGCGGCCGAGGAAGGCGTCGCCCAGGCGCAGTTCAATCTGGGCGTGCGCCTCATGACGGGCAACGGCGTCGCGCGCGACGATGCCGAGGCGCGCGTGTGGTACGAGCGCGCGATCCTCCAGGGCCACGTGGAGGCGATGACGAACATGGCCTTCCTCCTATCCGAGGGGCGGGGCGGCCCGATCGATCGCGCGACGGCGCTGCGCTTGCTCGCGCTCGCGGAGAAGCAAGGCGACACCACCGCCGCGGCCATGCGCACCAAGGTGCTCTGGCAGGACGGGCAGCAAGCGGCCGTCCTCGCGCAGGCCGAGGAGCAGGCGCGCAACGGCGACTTCCATGAGCTCTACCTCGTCTCCACGCTCCAGCAGGCCGATGGAGACCTCCAGGCCGCGCGGCACAACTTGCAGCGCGCGGCCGAGGGCGGCGACCCGAACGCGCAGTTCGTGCTCGGGCGGGCCCTGCTGCGCGGGATCGATGGGCCCTCGGACCCGGTGGCCGGCGTCGCATGGCTCGAGCGTGCGGTGGCGGCGGGGTCCGAGGAGGCGATTCCTACGCTGGTGAATGCGCGGGCCCGGGGGCTCGCTGGAGACGCCGACGTGGTGAGCGCCGTGGCACTGCTGCGCAACTCCGCCGAGTCGGGCAGCGCGGTGGCCCAGGCCACCCTGGCCGAGGCCTACCAGAAGGGGCACCTCGTCCCGAAGGACCTGAACGAGGCCGAGTACTGGGCGCGTCGCTCCGCCGCGCAGCGCAACGGACGCGGCGAGTACCGCCTGGCCTCGCTGCTCTGGGCCTCGAAGGACAAGAGCAAGCGGCGCGAGGCGATCGGCTACTTCCAGCGGGCCCATCTGCACGGGGAGCCGAGCGCCACCCACCGGCTCGGGATCCTCACCCGTGCGGGCAACGGCGTGCCTCGCGATCCGCAGCGCGCGATCCAGCTCTTCGAGCAGGCCGCAAGCCAGGGCGAGGCCGCCGCCCTCTCCTCCTACGCGGACGGCATCACCGAGGGCTTCCTGCCGGGCACGCTCGAGAAGCGCAACGCTCTGCTGGAGGAGGCCATGGCGGCGGGCGAGTCGAACGCCTTCCAGTCGATGGGCGAGGTGTATCGCCGCGGCAGCGGCGTGCCCGTGGACGAGGAGAAGGCCCGCGAGTACTGGCGCCGGGGAGCCGAGCTCGGCAATCCCATCGCGATGTACAGCCTGGGCTTCTCGCTGCTCGGCGCGATGGTGCCGGGCAAGGCGATCGACATCGAAGAAGGCGCGGAGTGGGTCGAGCGCGCCGCCGGCTACGGCCTCCCCCACGCATCCGTCACGCTCTGCAACCTCTACTACCTGGGGCAGGGCGTTCCGCAGAGCTTCGGCCGGGCCAAGCAGCTGTGCGCAGCCGGCCGGGACGCCGGGCACCCGAACGGCGCGCCCATGCTCGAGCACATCCTCGCCGAGGAGCGCAACCGGCGCGCCCAGGGGCTGCCGATTCCGCCCTGACGGGTGACCCTCACGGTCATGCAGATCGACCTCCTCGCTCCCGCCGCCTTCGAGGGCGGCCAGCCTCACGAGCAGTACCGCTGGCTGCGCGAGAACGATCCCGTGCACTGGCACGCGGAGCCGAACGGGCCGGGGTTCTTCGCGCTCACCCGCTGCGAAGACGTGCGCAGGGTCAGCCGCGACCACGCCACCTTCTCGAGCGAGCCCACGGCCATGATCACCGACCCGGGCGATCAGATGCCGATGCTCGGCGACGCGAAGATGATGCTCTTCAGCGACCCGCCCCATCACACCAAGCTCAGGCGCCTGGTGAGCAAGGAGTTCACGCCGAAGGCGGCGCGCGCGCTGGTTCCGCGGGTGAAGGAGCTGGCGCGACAGATCGTCGACGCCGTGATCGAGCGCGGCGAGTGCGACTTCGTCTCGGACGTGGCGGGCGAGCTGCCGAGCTACGTGATCGCCGAGCTCATGGGCCTGCCGCTCGACGATGGCCGCATGCTCTACCAGCTCACCGAGACGCTCCACGCCGCACCCGAGAG
Source organism: Myxococcota bacterium (assembly GCA_030065975.1). GTDB lineage: Bacteria > Myxococcota_A > UBA9160 > UBA9160 > UBA6930 > JASJCN01. The sequence continues at coordinate 3,361 of JASJCN010000294.1, read as the reverse complement.
CCAACCCGAAGGCGCGCAGATGGGAGCGGCCGCCAACATGTTCGCCTACTCGGCGCGGCTCCTGGCCGAGAAGCGCAAGAACCCAGGCGACGACCTCGCGAGCAAGCTCATCGCCTCGGAGATCGACGGCCAGCGCCTCGGCGACCTCGACTTCCACCTCTTCTTCATGCTGCTGATCGACGCCGGCGGCGACACTACGCGCAATCTCGTGGCCGGCGGCATGCACGAGCTGCTGCGCCACCCCGAGCAGCTGGCGCGGCTACGGGAGGACCTGCCGGGGCGACTCCCCTCGGCGCGCGAGGAGCTGCTGCGCTGGGTCAGCCCCGTGGTGCACATGCGCCGCACGGCGACTCGCGATACCGAGATCGCCGGCACCCCGGTGAAGGAGGGCCAGAAGGTCGTCCTCTTCTACGGCGCCGCGAACCGCGACCCGGCCGAGTTCGAGCGCCCGGAGGAGCTCGACGTGCTCCGCACCCCGAACCACCACGTGGCCTTCGGCGCGACCGGCGCGCACTACTGCCTGGGCTCCCAGCTCGCCCGCGTCGAGATCGACGCCATGCTCCACGAGGTGCTGACCCGCATGCAGGGCCTCGAGCTGGCCGGCGGGGTCGAGTGGCTCCCCTCGAGCTTCATCTCCGGCCCCAAGCACATGCCCGTCCGCTTCACCCCCTGAGGGTGGGGACGGTCCTTGCCCCGAAGGGTAAGGACCGTCCCCGCCCCGCGGGCGGGCACTTGCAAGTTGCAAGGACCGTCCCCTAGTCCTCGACGCACCACACGGGGTTGTTGAAGCTGCAGGGTGAGAGCGTGGGGACCCAGGGCAGGATGTTGGAGGGGAAGGCGGGGGCGGCGGTCCAGTCGTCGTGGAGGCTCACGCGGGTGCCGCGGTGCTCGAGGGCGTTGCTCGTGTAGCCGTTGCAGTTGGCCTGGCCGGGGATCGCGCCCGGGAGGGTGCCGGGGTTGGAGTCGCCGCCCGTGCGCACCCAGCCGGCGTCGGGCACGGGCGGGCCGGCGGGATCAGGGACGGCCTGCGAGCGGCCGAGCGTGTGGTCGTAGCGCAGGGCCGTCGGGTCGCGGATCTCCCAGAACGACGCCATGTGGAAGCCCGGCGCGCACACCGAGCGCGCCTCGGAACCGTCGGCCTTGTTGGGATCGCTCGACTCGAGATAGAAGCGCGGCAGCCGGCTCCCGCCGCAGCTCGAGTCCGGGCAGGAGTTGCCGGCCGTCTCCTTCGCCATCCCCTCGACGGCGTCGCCCGCTCCATTCTCGCGAACCAGCGTCAGCACGTTGTGCGCGAAGACGTTGCCCGTGCCCTCGAAGCGTAGGCCCGCTTCGCCCACCGGCCCGATGGTGTTGCCCTGGGCGCGCCCGCCGTTGCGCAGCACGATGCCACTCCCGCCGCAGTTCGAGACGATCACGTTCTCGACCTGGGAGTTGTCGGCCAGCTGCACGCAGTCGCCGGTGAAGCCCTGGATGCGGCCGCCGTGGATGCGCGTGAGCGAGCCGCCCTGGAGCAGCGGGAACAGGGCGGGACGCATCACCCCGCTCGACGCGCCGGTGGGACAGCCGATGAAGCACACCGCCGGCCCGGAGATCGCAAAGCCGTTGAGGTCGAGATCGATCCCGCTGGCCCGCAGCTCGATCGCCGTCGTGTCGCCCGGCACGACGATGTCGCCGGTGAGCACATAGCTCCCCGGCTCGATGATCAGGAAGGGGAAGCCACCGGCCGCGTCCACCACGGCCTGGTTGATCTCGATCCGACCCTCCGCCGCGCCGGCGCCCGCCGCCGCGCCGAGGCCGAGAGTCAGCGCCGTCAGTACCCCGAGGAGCTGCCGCATCCGCATCTGCAATCTCCGCATCGTCCCCGCATCATCCGCCCAGCCGTCTCACCCGCAGGCCCACGGATTGTAGACGAACTCGCTCCAGCGCGAGTTGCACATCGGGCCGCCGGGCTACGATCGGCACATGAGCGACTACGCCTACGACCCCGACTTCGAGAAGCTCCTGCCCTTCCTCCCCACCACCCAGGACTTCTCCACCGCCGAGAAGATCCAGAAGGTGCGCGACGCGCGGGCCGACATGTTCCCGCCGCCGGCCGATCGCGAGGACGTGGTGAAGGAGGACTGGCAGATCCAGGCCGCGGAGACCGACCCCAAGGTGCCCGTGCGCGTCTACCGCAAGAAGGACGGGCGGCCCGCGCCGCGGCCGGGGCTCGTCGAGATCCACGGCGGTGGCTTCATGCTCGGCAGCATCGACATGATTGACGCCTGGTGTCAGCTGATGGCGAGCGCGCTCGACATCGTGATCGTGTCGGTGGAGTACCGGCTCGCGCCGGAGGATCCCTTTCCGGCCGGCCTAGAGGATTGCTATGCGGCGCTCTGCTGGACGGCGAAGAACGCGAGCGAGCTCGGCATCGACGCCTCGCGCATCGGCATCGCGGGCCAGAGCGCGGGCGGCGGGCTCGCCGCCGGCACCGCGCTCGCCGCGCGCGACCGCGGCGGCCCGAAGCTCTGCTTCCAGCTGCTCGAGATCCCCGAGCTCGACGACCGCCTCGACACCCCCTCGATGAAGGCCTTCACCGACACCCCGCTCTGGAACCACCCGAACGCGATCTGGAGCTGGAAGCACTACCTCGGGCCGGACCATCCCCGCGGTGAGGGCGAAGTCTCACCCTACGCCGCGCCCGCCCGCGCCGAGGACGTCTCCGGCCTGCCCCCCGCCTACGTCTCCACCATGGAGTTCGACCCGCTGCGCGACGAGGGCCTGATCTACGCCACCCGCATGCTCCAGGCCGGCGTCTCCGTCGAGCTCCACTCCTACGCCGGCACCTTCCACGGCTCGGGCCTGCTCGCCGAAGCCGAGCCCTCGAAGCACAACGTCTCCGAGGTCATGCGCGTCCTCCGCCGCGGCCTGGGCCTGCGCGAGGAGACCGCCTAGAAGAGGGGACGGTCCCCACCCCTTGGGGCTAGTTGTCGACGAAGCCCTTCAGGAGTTTGCTGCGGCTGGGGTGGCGGAGCTTGCGGAGGGCTTTGGCTTCGATCTGGCGGATGCGTTCGCGGGTGACGTCGAAGTCCTGGCCGACCTCTTCGAGGGTGTGGTTGGCTCGTTCGCCGATGCCGAAGCGCATCTTCAGGACGCGCTCTTCGCGCGGGGCCAGGGTCGCGAGCACGCGGCGCGTCTGGTCCGAGAGGTTCTGCTCCACCACGGCGTCGGCGGGGTTGATGGCGTTCTTGTCCTCGACGAAATCGCCGAGGCTCGAGTCGTCCTCTTCGCCGACGGGCGTCTCGAGGCTGATCGGCTCGCGGGCGATCTTCATCACCATGCGCACCTTCTCGAGCGGCAGCTCCATCTTCTCGGAGAGCTC
>JASJCN010000293.1 GCA_030065975.1 Myxococcota bacterium | reverse complement strand
CCCGGAAGGCCGTTTCCTTTTCGGCCGTTCAAACCGAAGGCCGTTTTCTTTTCCTGGCCGAGACAACCCGACCTCACACATCCCCTCGATCCCGCTCCCCAAAAAACCGAGAGACACCATGCTCGTCATACCGCCCGCCTCCATCGACCAGACGGACCGCCGCATCATCGAGCGGTATACGGACCAGCCGGTCTGCATGCCGAACGAGCTGCGGCGCTCCATCGAGCGACACATGGACGGCGAGCCCGTCCAGCTCTACGCCCTCGCCGACCTCGACGAGTCCCTGCAGCTCGCCCAGGCGTGGCTGGCGCTCGGCCCGAGCAAGATCGCCGTGGCCCACCCGAGGCCCGGACGGAGCGAGATCCGCGTCTTCGAGCGCTCCCGCATCCGCAAGATCGAGCTCGAGCCCGGTCTCTCGTGCAACACCCTGCGCTTCCTCGGGCCCGACGACGAGCCGCTGCTGGCGCGGCTGCGCTTCAGCCATCGCCAGCGACGCGCCATGGAGAACATCCAGTTCGTCGTCGAGCAGGGGCTCGCGGGCAACGCCATCCCCACGCGGGACGCCGACGCGGTCTATGCCGAGACCGTGGCGGGACCCGTGCGCGAGGCCCAGGCCCTGGTCGCGGGCAACGACATGGCGGTGCTGTGGCGGCTGCTCGGATACCTCTCGCCCTACAAGGCCCAGGTGGCCTTCGGGGTGGTGTCCGCGGCGCTGCTGACGGCACTCACCCTGGTGCCGCCCTACCTCACCGGCTTCCTCGTCGACGAGGTGATCCAGCCGGTGCAGCGAGGCGAGAAGCTCGTCTCCGACGTGCAGAGCGTGGCCTGGTGGTCGGTGCTCGCGATCGCGCTCACCTACGCCACCCGCCAGGCGTGTGCCTGGGCGCGGCTGCGCTCCATGTCGGTGCTCGGCGAGAAGGTGGCGCGAGACCTGCGTACGGAGATCTACGAGCATCTCCAGCAGCTCTCGCTCTCCTTCTACGCGCGCAAGAAGACCGGCAGCCTGATCACCCGAGTGACCTCGGACACCGACCGGCTCTGGGAGTTCCTGGCGCTCGGCGTGATCGACGTGTCGCTCTCGATCGTGATGCTGATCGGACTCTCCGCGGTGCTGATCCATCTGGACTGGAAGCTCGGCCTCGTGATGACGGCGCCGCTGCCCTTCCTGTGCCTGTGGGTCTTCGTCCATGGACGCAAGATGAACCAGCTCTTCCTGCGGGCCTGGCGCAAATGGTCCCGGGTGACCGACGTGGTGTCGGACACGATCCCGGGCATGCGCGTGGTCAAGGCCTTCAACCAGGAGGGTCGCGAGAAGGGTCGCTTCGATCGGCGCAACCAGTCGTGCACCGACGAGTTCAACCGCATCCACGGCGTCTGGACGAGCTTCTGGCCCGCCCTGATGCTGGCGGTGCGCGGCCTCGTCGTCGTCGTCTGGGTGCTCGCGATTCCGCGAGTGCTCGGGACGGACAGTGCGGTGGGCGCGACGCTCACGTCGGGCACCTTCGTGGCATTCCTGATGTACCTGGTGCTCTTCATCAACCCGATCGAGATCATCGGGCAGATGGCGCGCATCATGAATCGCGCCACGAGCTCGGCCCATCGGATCTTCGAGGTGCTGGACACCGAGCCCCAGGTCGTCGACGTGGCGGACGCGGTGCGCCTCCAGCCGATCCAGGGCCGGGTGGCCTTCGACAACGTGAGCTTCGGCTACGACGGCGTGCGCCAGGTGGTGCGCGGCGTGAGCTTCGAGGTCGAGCCCGGGGAGATGATCGGTCTGGTCGGGCCCTCGGGCGGCGGCAAGACCACGATCACGAACCTGATCGCGCGCTTCTACGACGTGACGGGCGGGAGTGTCTCGATCGACGGCGTGGACGTCCGCGAGCTGGACACGGGACACACCCGCAGCCAGCTCGGGATCGTGCTCCAGGATCCGTACCTGTTCCACGGGACGGTGATCGACAACATCCGCTACGGGCGTCCCGAGGCGTCCTTCGACGAGGTGGTGGAGGCGGCCATGGCGGCCAACGCCCACGACTTCCTCTGCAAGCTGCCCAATGGCTACGAGACGATGGTCGGCGAGCGGGGGCAGACCCTCTCTGGGGGCGAGCGTCAGCGGATCTCGATCGCGCGGGCCATCCTGCACGACCCGCGCATCCTGATCCTGGACGAGGCCACGAGCTCGGTGGACACCGAGACCGAGTACAAGATCCAGGAGGCGCTCGACCGGCTCACGGCCGGGCGCACCGTGTTCGCCATCGCGCACCGGCTCTCCACCCTGCGGCGGGCGGATCGCATCTTCGTGATCGAGGACGGCGAGCTGACCGAGGCGGGAACCCACGTGGAGCTCCTGGCCCGCGACGGCGGAACGTATCGGAAGCTCTGTGAGCTGCAGCAGGAGCTCGTTTCGGGCAAGCGCCTCGGCGCGGGCCAGGAGCTCCAGGAGGTGATGGCATGAACGAACTCTTGACCTACGAGCCCGAGCTCTTCGAGGACGAGGGCCCGGCCGAGGAGACGACCTTGCGACTCTGGCGTGGTGCGGATGGACGACTCATGGCCGGAACCGAGGGACCGGGGGCCGCGGTGCGCGTGCAGCGCTGCTTCCCCTGGTCCGAGCCGCTGGAGTTCGTCTCGCTGCGGGACGCCGACGACGAGGAGGTGGCCCTGGTGCGCCGGCTCTCGGACCTTCCCGAGGGCTCGCGCAAGGTGCTCTCCGAGGCGCTGGTCGAGGCCGGCTTCGTCTTCGAGGTGCAGGCGCTCCTCGAGGTCGAGGAGGAGATCGAGATCCGTACCTTCGAGGTGCGGACGCGCCAGGGCATACGCCGCTTCCAGACCCACCGGGACGAGTGGCCGCGCGACGTGCCCGGTGGGGGTCTGCTCATCAAGGACGTGGTGGGCGACCTCTACTGGGTGCGCGAGCCCGAAGGTCTCGACAAGCGCAGCCGCAAGCTGCTCTGGCCCTTCCTCGACTGAGCGCTGACATCGAGGCCTTGGAGTCGGACCTCTCGTGCGACTCTTCGCCGGGTCTCCATGCTCTCGGTACCCCGGAAGTAGTTCTCGATCATCCAGAGACGGAGCACGGCTACGGGAGCGTCGAGGTCCAGGGCCTCTTCCTGCTCGGGCCTGAAGTTCCAGACGTGTGGTGGTGCGCTGAGGCTCCGGAACGGGTCGGGTCGCCCCAGGCTGTCGTTTCGGTGGTCGAAGTAGGTCGTGACGAACCGGTCGAAGTCGTCCACCTTGTCCGGATCGAACCGGTTCTTCCCGAACTGCCTGTGGATCTCCTCGGACCCTTCGGGGCCCGCTTCGCGGATGGCAAGCAGTCTCTCGTAGCTCTTCCCCGCCTTGGTGAAGGGCTCGTCGATGAGATACGTGAAGCGGTCGAAAGAGAAGATGATGTCGTACGGAGCGACGGCCTTCGGGCGAGCCCAAGCGCGCTCTCCGTCGGCGGTTTCGAGCTCGATCTCGAAGCGATAATCGGTGTTTCCGTCGAACCATCCGAGCGCGATCGGGCGCACGTGATAGGGCGCCGTCGCGATCACGAGCACCGAGAAGGCAAAGATCGGAAGCGTGAAGATGGCGTCCCGCCGTTCCCGTGGCAGCGCAACCAGGAGGGCCGACAGCGCCGCGTCGGCGACGACCCACTTCCAGAAGAAGAGCCCGCAGCTGAGGAAGATCATCACGTGGAGCATGGCGTGGTTGGCGAGCAGCGCGGCTGCCAGCCAACGACGGGAGAGAAGCAGGATTCCCGCCAGCTCCGTGAGCAAGGCCACGGTGAGGAGGAACGGCGACGTCCGGCTCACGAGCTGGAGGAGGGCGTCGGTGAAATCCGGCCCGAGCTCGCGCATCCACCCGCGGACCAGTCCCCAGTGGACCAGCATGGACAGGTCGTTGTCGGTCAGCCACTCGTGCCAATGCGGAGCCATCCGGAGCTTCTCGAGCCCCGGGACGTAGTACGAGGCTCCGACGAGGCACAGCAACGAGAAGATGAGCACGCCATCGTCCGGGAGGCGGAACGGGCTGGTGATGCGTGAGCGGACGCGGCTCAGGATCAGGTGGACGGGAAGCCATGCCGAGAGCGCGACCAGGATCTCGTAGACGATCCTCTTGTCGGTCAGTGATAGCGCGGGCACGCCCAGGGGGTGGGTGAACTGCGCCATCGACAAGAACCCAGCCACGACCAGGAGAGGCAAGAACGCCGGGGAGACGAAGACCCCGAAGGCAGACAAGCAGACGATGGCGCGGTCGAAGGCGTGCAGCCGGTCGAAGAAGAAGTTGTACTCGTAGAGCGACAGGGTCCAGGCGAACACGAGTGCGACGATTCCGGCGAACCAGCGGAGCTGGCGCCCGGTCGCCATGCTCGACCAGCCGATCCACCTCGCCGCCAGGATGGCGCCCGCACAGAGCAGCATCCACGGCAGGGGCCACGCGCCCGCCAAGAGCGAGGCGCCCACGAAGGAGCTCTCCAGGTACCACTGCTCGTCGGTGGTCGCGTAGAACCCGAGCAGTGACTCCCTCAGGGTGAGGAAGAGCCACCACGAGCCGACCCAGGTGCCGAGGAGCGTTGCGTGCTCCAGGGTTCGCTGGGACGTCAGTCGCGCGATCCAATCCGCCATGGGGCGCGACAATCCTAACAGCTTGGTTCCGAGATGCGCTTCGAGGAGCCGAGGCGCCCTTCAGCGGGTAGCCTGCTTCCATGCTGGTTCCGATCCCGGACCTGACGCGCGCGCGCCGGCTGCTGTGCGTGCAGCCCCACTACGACGACAACGATCTGGCTGCCGGCGGCACGATCGCGACCCTGGCCGCGGCGGGTGCCCACGTGGTGTACCTGACCGTGGCGGACGACCTGCTCGGGGTGCTCGACCCCGCGCTCTCGGACGACGAGGCGCGGGCGCGGATCGCGGAGGAGCAGCGCGTCGCGGGGAAGGAGGTGGGCGTCGCCGAGCAGTGTCGTCTCGAGCTCCCCGACGCGGGGCGCTGGGACGTGCTCGCCCTGCGCGACTCGATCGCGCGGGAGCTGCGGCGGGTCAACCCGGACTTCCTGCTGACCGTGGATCCGTGGCTCGCCGACGAAGCCCACCGGGACCACACTCGCACCGGAATCGCGGCGCTCGAGGCGGCGCTGCTCTTCGGCCTCCCGCGCTATCGGACGACGCCGGAGATCGACGCCGGCTTCGCCGGGAGCGCGCTCCGGGGAGTGGCGCTCTATTTCACCGGCCGCCCGAACACCTGGTTCGACATCGGGGCGGGTCGGGATGCCAAGCATCGCGCTCTCGACGCCTACGTCTCCCAGCTGGATCCCGACACCCTGCGCGTGATCCACGCCGGGCTCGAGAGCAAGGAGCGCCGCTGGGGCGAGCGGGCGGGTTGCACCTTCGCCGAGGGGCTCCGCGTCCTGCATCCGGCGCATCTGCACTGCAACCCCGACGCCGAGGAGATGGTCTGAGCCCGTGGCCCACCTCTACGTCTGCAGTCTCGAGGCCATGCCCGATCACGTGGCGGACTTGCGGCCCCGCTACGTGGTCTCGCTGCTGCAGCCGAGCTTCCAGCCGCCGACGCCCGCCGGCGTCACCGCGGCGGATCACCACCGCGCGGTGCTCGACGACATCTCGAGCGCCGAGGACGGACGCATCCTTCCCGAAGGCTCCCACATGCGAGCGCTGCTCGACTTCTTCGGGAGCGCCGACCCGGACGAGTCGATCCTGATCCACTGCTGGGCGGGCATCAGCCGCTCGCCCGCCGCGGCGCTGATCGCCCTGGCCCTCGAGTCGCCCGGGCACGAGCGCGAGGCGGCCCGCAGCCTCCGGGCTGCCGCCCCCCACGCGATGCCGAACTACCGTCTGCTGGCCCTCGCCGACGAGGCCCTCGGCCGCGGGAACGCGCTGCGCGAGGCCGCCCGGGAGATGGGTCCGCCGCAGATGGCGGTCTCCGCTCCGCACCTCGTGACCCTGCCGCGTCGCCTCGGCTAGCGGACGTTCTTCACGAGCACGAGGGTCGGATTCTCCTCGCCCCAGAGCGCGGTGCTCTCGAAGAGCGGCGTGAAGCCGAGGGCCGCGTAGAAGGCGCGGGTGCGCGCGTAGTTCGCGTCGGGGTCCGAGGGCCCGAGCGTCTTCACGTGCAGGAATCCCGCCGGGCTCTCGGCCTCGAGGCGGCCCACCAGCGCCCGGCCGACGCCCTGGCGGTGGCGATCGGGCGTGACGGCGAGCACCTCGATCTCGCTCGATGCCGGCCCGTGGGGGCGAAGGCTCGCGAAGCCCACGAGCCGTCCGTCAAACTCCGCCACGAAGGCCGGGAGCTCGGAGAGCCCCGCGATGTAGGCGCGGTTCGACGCCTCGATGCCGAACCACTCTGGAAGCCGCGCCAGCAGGGCAGCGCAGCCGTCGACGTCGGCGTCCACGAGGGGACGCACCTGGACCTCGGTCATGGGAACTCCGGCCCGGGGCACGTCCCGGGCGATGACAGGAAGTCGGGCAGGGGACTTCGATCACGGAGCTCAACCGGTCATGGCTTCGTTGTACCACACCGGCATGCCGGGTGGGTACGGGACCGGCGCGGGGGATCAGTCGCGTCGTGCCCAGAGGTCGACGGCGCGTGCCACGCCCTTCGGCCGGAAGGGCAGGTCGATGCCCGAGCCCGCGGCGGCCGAGGCGTAGGCCGCGAGCAGGATCTCGAGCACCGCGAGTCCGTCGGCGCCCGACTCCTCCGGCTCGCGCCCTTCGGCGAAGCACGACAGGAAGTGCCGGAGCTCCTGGGGGTAGCCGTTCTCGTGGAGCGGCTCGGCGAGCGGGGTGGTCCAGGCCTGACCCGTGGCGTCGCCCGTGTACTGCCGGATCCCGGTCTCGTGCAGCAGGTCGGCGCGCAGCGTGCCGGCGCTGCCCCAGATCTCGAGGGTCGACTGCATCCCGCCCAGCAGGGCCCAGCTCGCCTCGCAGGTCGCCGTCACGCCGCCCTCGAACTCGAGGTGGAGGACGGCGTGATCCTCGAGCTCGCCCGGGTCGTCGTGCTGCAACGTCGCGAGGTGGGC
>JASJCN010000292.1 GCA_030065975.1 Myxococcota bacterium | reverse complement strand
GGCAACGGGCTCTTCCCGGGCCTCGGGGGCGGGCAGGGCGGCCCGAACCAGGGCGCCGACCAGGGGGCGGTGATCTCCAACGTGGTCGGCTCTCCCTTCGCGGGCTTCGCCAACCCGAACCCGGCCTTCGATCTGTCGCCCTTCGACTTCAACGACGCCGCGCTCTACCCGGGCGGGATCGCGACCCTCCGTTTCCAGGTGGTTCCGGAGCCCGCCCTGGCGACCCTGCTGGGAGGGGCCGCACTGCTCTTGATCGGAGCACGCCGCCAGGGCTCGTAGGCTCCGTCGGGGCCGCCCGGACTCTTCCCGGGCGGCCCCGATTCCGGACTCCGAGCGGATCGCTTCAGAGCAGCTGCTTGGCGAAGGCGTCGAGCGCCGGCAGCACCGTGGCGTCGGGGCCCGAGGGCAGGCGCAGCACGCACTCGGTGACGCCGATCTCGCGGTAGTACTCGAGCTTGCTCGGGTCCGGCAGCACGCCCATGGGCACGATGTGGAGGGCCTCCGGGTCGCGGCCGCGCTCCTCGCAGGCCCGTCGCAGGTCTCCGAGTGCCGCCTTGATCCCCGCCCCACCGATCGGGAGCCAGCCGTCGGCATACTCGGCGATGTGGGCAAAGAGCTTCGGCCCGGCGGCGCCTCCGATCAGCACGCGGGGTCTCGGCTGCTGGATCGGCTTCGGCCACTGCCAGCTCTCTGGAATGCGAACGTGTTCGCCTTCGAAGGAGGCGCGCTCCTGGGACCACAGCGCTTGCATCGCGAGCATCACCTCGCGGGTGCGGCCGCGGCGGCGGCGCGGATCCACGCCGTGGGTCTCCATCTCGTCCTCGTTCCAGCCGTAGCCGATGCCGAGCACGACGCGGCCCCCCGACAGGTGGTCGAGGGTCGCCACCTGCTTGGCCAGCACCACCGGGTCGTGCTGGGCGACGAGCGCGATGCCGGTCCCGAGCCGGATCCGCTCGGTCACGGAGGACGCGGCGGCGAGCGCGACCCAGGGGTCGAGGGTGCGCTTGTACTCCTCGGCGAGCTCGGCCTCGCCGGTGGGCGGCGGCGTCCGCCGGCTGGTCGGGATGTGCGTATGCTCGGGGATGTAGAGCGAGTGGAAGCCGCGGCTCTCGGCCTCGCGCGCCAGGTCGACCGGGCTCATGGACTGGTCGGTGGTGAAGAGGGTGAGGCCGATCTTCATGGGGCTCTCCGGGGGCGGGGCTGCGTAGTTCGCCGTCGCCGGGCTGGCCGGAAATCGCGACGGCGGGCTGGCCCGCAGAATTGAAACATGTTTCAATTTCGTTTTCCATGACTTCGTCCGTCGACGAGCAGTACGCCCTCGAGGACCGCTACCGGCGGCGTTCGGGACGCGTGTACCTGACCGGCGTGCAGGCCCTGGTCCGGCTGCCCCTCGACCAGCGCGCACGGGACGAGGCAGCGGGGCTCTCGACGGCGGGCTTCATCTCCGGCTACCGGGGCTCGCCGCTCGGCACCTACGACATGGCGCTGTGGCAGGCCCGCGCCGAGCTCGAGGCCGCGGGCGTGCGCTTCGAGCCCGGCGTGAACGAGGACCTGGCAGCCACCGCGGTCTGGGGCTCGCAGCAGGCGGGTCTCCTGCCGGGCGCGCGCCAGGACGGCGTCTTCGGCATCTGGTACGGGAAGGGCCCGGGCGTCGACCGCTCCTGCGACGCCCTCAAGCACGCGAACTACGCCGGCACCGCACCGAACGGCGGGGTGCTCGCGCTCACCGGCGACGACCCCGGCGCCAAGTCGTCGTCGATCGCGCACCAGAGCGAGCACGCGCTCATCCACTGCGGCATCCCGGTGCTCAACCCGTCGAGCGTGCAGGAGTACCTCGACCTCGGGCTCCACGGCTTTGCGCTCTCGCGCTTCGCCGGCTGCTGGGTCGGCTTCAAGTGCCTGACGGACACCGTGGACAGCGCGGCCTCCGTCGACGTCGACCCGGATCGCGTGCGCGTGGTGCTGCCCGAGGACGTGGAGCGTCCCGAAGGCCTTCACATCGGCTGGCAGAACATCCCGCTCCAGGTCGAGGCGCGGCTCTACCAGCAGCGCCTCCCGCTGGCCCAGGCCTACGTGCGAGCCAACGGGCTCGACCGCACAGCCCTAGCCTCCGAGCGCCCGCGGCTCGGCATCGTGACGACGGGCAAGGCCTACCTCGACGTGCGCCAGGCCCTCGAGGACCTGGGGCTCGACGAGGCGCGCGCTTCGGCCCTCGGCCTGTGCATCTACAAGGTCGCGATGCCCTGGCCCCTCGAGCCCGAGGGACTCCGCGCGTTCGCGAGCGGGCTCGAGGACCTGCTCGTGGTGGAGGAGAAGCGCCCGATCCTCGAGGAGCCGATCGCACGCGCCCTCTACAACCTGCAGGACCGTCCGCGTCTGCTGGGAAAGCGCGACGAGGACGGCGCGCCGCTCCTCCCGAGCGAGGGCGAGCTCTCGCCTTCGGTCGTGGCGGAGGCGCTGCGCAGCTGGATCGCGCGCCGCGACCCCGAGGCGGCACGCCAGCTGCGGCCGCCGCCGGCCCCGCCCGCCGCCGCGAGCCCGGGCAAGCTGCGCCTGCCGGCCTTCTGCTCGGGCTGCCCCCACAACACGTCCACCGTCGTGCCCGAGGGCAGCTCGGCGCTCGGCGGCATCGGCTGCCACGGCATGGCCGTGTGGCTGCCGGGCCGCAACACCCTGGCCGTGACGCAGATGGGCGGCGAGGGCGCCAACTGGATCGGCATGGCGCCCTTCACCGACACAGAGCACCTGTTCCAGAACATCGGCGACGGCACCTACTTCCACTCCGGGCTGCTCGCGATCCGCGCGGCCGTCACCGCAGGCGTCGACATCACCTACAAAGTGCTGGTGAACGGCGCCGTGGCCATGACCGGCGGGCAGCCCATCGAGGGCGAGGTGCTCGAGGGCGAGGTGACCGTCCCCGCGGTGGTGAAGCAGCTCCGGGCCGAGGGCGTCGAGCGCATCGCCGTCGTCGGGCCCGAGCCCGACAAGTACGCGCGGGGCGAGGTCTCGGGACCCGGCGTCACGCGCCACCACCGCGACGAGATCGACGCCGTGCAACGCGAGCTCCGAACGGTGCGCGGCGTGTCGGCGCTCGTCTACGACCAGACCTGCGCGGCCGAGGCGCGGCGGCTGCGCCGTCAGAACGCGTTCCCCGACCCCGACCGCCGCATCCTGATCCACGAGGGCGTGTGCGAGGGCTGCGGCGACTGCTCGGTGCAGTCGAACTGCATCTCCATCGAGCCGGTCGAGACCGAGCTCGGCCGCAAGCGCCGCATCAACCAGTCCTCGTGCAACAAGGACTTCACCTGCGTGAAGGGCTATTGCCCGAGCTTCGTGAGCGTGCTCGGCGGGCGCGTGCGCAAGGCCGAGACCCAGGAGGCAGACGACGGCGGACGCTTCGCGAGTCTGCCGCTCCCCGAGAGCGCCCCCTGCGACGAGCCCTTCAACGTGCTGCTGGCGGGCATCGGCGGGAGCGGCGTCGTGACCAGCGGCGCGATCCTGGCCGTCGCCGCCCACCTCGAGGGGAAGGGCTGCTCCGAGCTCGACGTCACCGGCCTCTCCCAGAAGAACGGCCCGGTGGCGAGCCACGTTCGCATCGCGAACGACCCCGAGCGGATCTTCGCCACGCGCGTCGCCGCCGGGGCGGCCGACGTCGTCCTCGGCTGCGACCTCGTGGTGGCCACCAGCTTCGAGAACCTCCCGCGCATCGGGAAGGAGCGCACCACCGCCGTGATGAACTCCTCGGTCTCACCCACCGCGGACTTCGCCGGCGACCCGGACCTCGATCTCTCCCCGGCTCCGCTCGAGCAGGCGGTGCGCCAGGCCGCGGGAGACGAGGGCGCCCACTTCGTGCCCTTCAGCGAGTGGGCGACGGCGCTGCTCGGCGACGCCATCGCCGCCAACCTGATGATGCTCGGCTATGCCTTCCAGCTCGGCCGTCTGCCCACGGGCCTGCGCGCCCTCACCCGCGCCATCGAGCTCAACGGGCGCAGCGTCGAGCGCAATCTGCGCGCCTTCGAGTGGGGCCGGCTGGCCGCCCACGATCGCGCCGCCGTCGAGAGCGTGGTCGCTCCGCTCCTGCGCGGGAGCGCCGCCGCCCCGCGCGCCGAGACCCTCGACGAGGTGATCGCCTTCCGCGAGCAGCACCTCCTCGCCTATCAGGGGCCGGCGCTGGTGAAGCGCTATCGCGCCCTGGTGGATCGCGCCCGCGAGGCCGAGGCGCGCGTGGGACGCGAGGGGCTCGCGCTGGCCACGGCGCGAGGCTTCCACAAGCTGCTCGCCATCAAGGACGAGTACGAGGTGGCGCGACTCTTCACCGACGGCTCCCTCGAGGAGCAGCTCGGCCGCGAGTTCGAAGGCGACTACCGCCTGCAGCTCCACCTCTCGCCGCAGTTCCTGCCGAGCTGGCTCGTGCCCGCCGACGCGCGCACCGGCCGCAAGGCCAAGTGGACCCTCGGCCCCTGGATGCTGCGGGTGTTCGGTGTGCTCCGGCACCTGCGCTTCCTGCGCGGCACGCCCCTCGACGTGTGCGGCTGGCCCGAGCACCGCAAGCGCGAGCGCGCCCTCATCGGCGAGTACGAGCGCACCCTGGGCGACCTTCTCGCACGCCTCGATGCCGACCGCTTCGACACCAGCGTCGAGATCGCCTCTCTGCCGGAGGGAATCCGCGGCTACGACACGGTGAAGGACGAGAGCATCGCCGAGGCGAAGCAGCGCGAGGCGGAGCTGCTCGAGAAGCTCCGCTAGGGCTGGACGATCAGCTCGATGATGTGACCGTCGGGATCCTGCACCCACATCTGCCCGGAGTTCGGGCTCGCCACCACCTCGAGGCCGTGGGACTCGAGATGGGCCTTGGTCTCGTCGAAGTCGGCGACCGAGAACGCCGCGTGGCGGTCGATGGGAATCGGCTTCTCCGGGAGCGGCGACATCGCATAGCCGTCGGGCACCTCGATGATGTGCACCTCGCAGGCGCCCGCGCCGTACCAGACGCCGCCGATGCCGAGATCCGGGCGAGGGATGGTCTCGAGACCGAGCACGTCCTCGTAGAAGCGTCTCGCCCGCGCGAGGTCCGACACGGGGAAGGACATGTGGTGGGCCTTGGCCTGGATGGGCATGGGGGTCCTCCGATCAGGCCCGGAAGAGGCCTTCGAGATCGTCGAGCAACGCGCGCTCCACCTCCGAGATCCCCGGGCGCGCGTCCGAGAGATCACCGGCCGCGGCGGCCACGTCGCGCGCGCGTCCGATGATGCGATCGCCGAGCTTCGCCTGCTCGTCCGCACTCAGGTGGCCCCCGAGCCCGCCGACGAAGTCGCGCCACAGGTCGAGGAGCGCGGGGGCCGGCCGATCGTAGGTCCAGATCCGCAGCAGCCGGTAGCTCGGAGACGTCTCGGGCATGCCCGTCTTCTCGGCCGCCTCGAGGATCTTGGTGCGCTCGCGGGGGTCCATGTCGTCGTCGGCCCATGCCACCGCGACCAGGGGGATCAGCGTGAGCGCGGCGAGGGTCTCCGGCCGGATCCCGAGCGCCAGCATCCGCTCGATCAGCGCTTCGTCGACGATGTCCGTCGCCTTCGCGAGCTCGTCGCGCAGCGACGCGGCCTTGCCCGCATAGAGCGCCGCGTCGAGCGCTTCTCCCCCTTTGACCAGCTCCTCGGACATGTCGGCGAGACCCTCCTCTCAGGACTTCGGACGCGAGCGTAGCCTGCCCGCGGCTACCAGGGCGAGCAAGCCCGTCGCGACGAGGAGCGCGGCCGTCGGCTCGGGAGCGCGGAACACCAGCGTCAGGCGGGCGACCCCGAACTGGTCGAGGCCCGTCGTCCCGGTCACCACGATCGCGATGGGGGACACCATGGACAGCGTGCCCACGCCGAGCGGGGTGCGCCCGTCGACCCCCGTGCCGCTCAGGAATGGCGTGCCCGAAGGCGGAGTGAAGCCGGTGAAGCCCGTCTTCCAGGGCCCCCCGGAGAGGACGATCGGCAGCGGGATCGGGTCCGCGCTCACCGAGCCACCGACGCCGATCGGGAGCAGGGGGATCGAGGTCGTGAGCAGCGTCGCGAACTGGTAGTGGAGCCGGCCGTCGAGGGGGAGCGCCCCGCCGAAGCCGCCGCCGCCGGGCGCAAAGACGCCAGCTCCGTTCGAGCCGTCGGCCTGGACGGTGAGTCCCTGGCCGACCGTCGTGGCTCCGTCGACCCGGAGCACTCCGGCCGGGATCGTGAAGCCGCCGTCGGGGGCGACGTCGGCCGTGCCGCTCCCGCTCGCGAGGTCCGCCGGAATCAGCGGCGGCCCCGGGAGCTCGACGGAGAGCGTGGCCACGAACCGCAGGGGAGCGGCCGCAGCGGGCGAAGCGAGGACCATCGCCCCGAGCAGGGAAACGAGCAGGAAGGGGAGTGCCGTGGGGAAGCGCGCGCAGTGGGGGCGATGGCTCATGGGGATCTCCGATCCCCTTCCGTCCCCCTAGCATGCCTCAGCTGCGCTCGTAGCGGTAACCCTCTTCGAGCGCCCAGAGCCGGTGGCGCGCACCGGCGGCGCCGGGATCGCCGGCCTCGTAGCCGGCGTCACCGGGGTAGAGCATGCAGGCGCCTTCCGGGGTGGGACAGATGCGGGGGCGGAAGGTCACGAGATCCGCCTCGCCCAGCGCCCCGTGCGCCTCCTCGGCCTTCCGATAGGCGAGCAGCCAGGTCACCGTCACGAAGGTGGGCGGCGCCAGTCGGGCCTCGCCGCGGTGGTGGGCCTCGAGCGCGCTCTCCGGAGTGACCCAGCGGTGGTCGACGATCTCGCCGCCGTCCACCTGCACCTGCTGCTCTCCCCCCGCGACGCCCAGGAAGAACCAGGTGTCGAAGCGCTTGGGCGAGACCTCGGGGGTGATCCAGCGCGAGATGGTCACGAGACCCGAAGGCTCGAGGCGCAGCCCGGCCTCCTCGTGGGTCTCGCGCACGGCAGCGCGCAGCGCACCGACGCGTTCGTCGGCCGCGTCGTGCTCGTGGGACTCGACCTTCCCACCCGGGAAGACCCACATGCCGGGCTT
>JASJCN010000291.1 GCA_030065975.1 Myxococcota bacterium | reverse complement strand
TTCTGGAACCGCGACTGGAACCTGCACATCCACGTGAACGGCGACGCCGGGCTCGACCTCGTGCTCGACCAGGTGGAGCGGATCCGGGCGAGCGACCCGGACCCCGAGCGGCGCGTCGTCCTCGAGCACTACGGCTATGCCCGCGAAGACCAGCACGCGCGCGTCGCGGCGCTCGGCATCGACGTCTCGAACAACGCCTACTACCTGCACGAGCTCGCGCCGATCTACGCGACCCATGGGCTCGGCCCCGAGCGCGCGGCAGACATCTCCCCGCTCGGCGGCCTGGCGCGAGCCGGCGTCCGCACCTCGTTCCACTCGGACTTTCCCATGGCGCCGGCCGAGCCCCTGACCCTCGTGTGGACGGCGGTGAACCGGATCGCGAGCGACGGACGGGTCTGGGGCGCCGACCAGCGCCTGGCCCTCGATGCAGCCCTGCGCGCGGTCACCATCGAGGCCGCCCACAGCCTGGGGATGGAGGACGAGATCGGCTCGATCGAGCCGGGGAAGCGGGCTGACTTCACCGTCCTGGCAGCAGACCCCCACGAGGTCCCTCCCGAGGCGATCCGCGACATCGTGATCTGGGGCACCCTCCTCGATGGAAGGCCACACCCTCTTCCGGTCGAGAGCGATTCCGGAACCGACGACGGGAGGTGATCCATGATCCGAGGCAGCTGCCTGTGCGGGGGATTCCAGTTCGAGATCGACGGCCGCGTGAGCGACCTGCATCGCTGTCACTGCTCGGTGTGCCGCAAGGCGACGGGAGCCGGCGGGATCGCCGTCCTCGCGACCGCGACGAAGAGCCTGCGCTGGATCTCCGGGCCGGAGGGGATCCGCGAGTTCCAGCGCGAGAGCGGCTGGAGTGCGGCCTTCTGCCCGACGTGTGGAACGCCGGCGCCCCGCCAGCATCCAAACGGGAAGATCTGGTCGATCCCGGCAGGCTGCCTGGATGACGACCCCGGCACGCGCGTGGCGGAGCACATCTTCGTGGGCTCGATCGCGAGCTGGGATGCCGTCTCCGGCGGCGGTGCCGAGTACGACGAGTGGGGGCCCGAGCACGAGAGCTCGTGACCCCAGGGAGGAGCCATGAGCGACGACCCCCGACCGCCGGACCAACGCTCGCCCGACCCCCGACCGCCGGTCTGGGTCGGACACGTGACCCTGCGGACGCCCGACCTGCCGGCCACGCACGAGTTCATGCTGAAGGTGGGCATGCGCGACATCGCCTCCGGCGAGGGCTTCGCCGTGCTCGAGCTTCGGGGCGGCACCCACCTGGTGCTGCTCCCCGCCGACGAGCCCGCGACCGGCGAGGCGTACTTCGACCTGATGGTGGAGGACTTGGAGGCGACCCACCGGCTCCTCACCGAGCGCGGGCTCGAGCCCTCCCCCATCGAGCCGGGCAAGATCCACAGCCACTTCACCGTGTCCTCGCCCTCGGGCCACACGCTGAAGTTCAACTCGACCCACGTCTCCGACCTGCCGGTATAGACCGTGGGCACCCCGACCCTCCGGCTCGCCACGCCCGACGACGTGCAGGCCGTGGGCGAGCTGGTGGGCGCGTTCCGGGATCACCTCGGTGCCGACGAGCCCAGCGACGCGACCCTCGCAGCGACCCTTCCGGCGGGCCTCGCCGATCCGGGCGTCGAGATCGTGCTCGCGCTCGGAGCCGGGGACGAGGCCCTGGGCTACGCGCACTCGCGCTTCTCCCACTCGATCTGGGCCGCCGGACCGGCCGCCCACCTCGAGGACCTCTACGTACGGGAGGCCCACCGGGACTCTGGCCTCGGCCTTCGCTTGATCGAGTTCGCCATGGAGCGGGCCGTCTCGCGCGGAGCCCGCACGCTCACGCTCCATACCAACGAGCGCAACACCGGGGCTCAGGCGTTCTACCGGCGTCTGGGCTTCCGGCCCCAGACCGAGCCCGCCTGGGACGGCGGGTACGAGGTCTTCTGGAGCCGTCCGCTGCCGCCCCGGGGCTGAGGGGCCCGGAGCCCGAGGCCGACCTATCCTTCGGGCATGGCACGCAGCGACGACGGGCTTCCGGACATCGCCGAGATCCTGGGCGGTGTGTTCGCCAAGGTGAGCGAGGCCGAGCGGCCGCTCCTGCTGGCCGCCGCCGAGCGGCTCGCCGGCGAGCGCTACCGGCGCTGGGCCGAGCAGCACGACGACCCGGAGGTCTGCGCCGGGCTTCGCGCCTGCGCCGAGCGCGAGGACGCGATCGCCTCGCGCGTGGAGGCTCTGCATCCCGACGCCGAACGCATCCAACAGGCGATCTTCGAACGCCTCCCCGAGCTGCCCGAGCTCAACGAGAGCATCTTCGCCGGTCGTCCGCTGCAGGAGCAGTTCACGATCCAGGCCCGCGGCGAGCGGGCCGGTGCGAGCACCTGGGAGGCCTTCGCCAAGGCGGCCTCGGACGAGCGCACCCGCGTCGTCTACGAGGGCAACGTTCCGCTGGAGATCGAGAGCGCGACCTTCCTCGAGTCGCTCGTCGAGGACTGAGCGAAGGGCGGCTCCGCGCTGGACGCGGCGCAGGGGCCGGGCCACACTCCGTTTCCCCCGACCCGCTTCCCCCCAATCCGCTTCCCCCGACCCGCTTCCCCCAAAGAAGGGCTGCGAAGGCCCGCGCCCGCCTTCGCCCCTCCGAACGAGACCGAGGAGACCGTGATGCAGGATGTCGCCCTGGAGGACTTTCGCCAGGAGATCGCGAGCTGGCTCGAGGCGAACTGTCCCGCCTCTTTGCGCCACGGCGCGGACGTGGAGCCGACCGAGGAGGATCGCCAGGCCTGGCTCGAGGCCTACGCCGGGCGCGGCTTCACGACGCCGACCTGGCCCTCGGAGTACGGCGGCGGCGGTCTCGACAAGCATCAGGCGCGCGTGCTGCAGGAGGAGACCGCACGGGTCGCGAGCTACGCACCGGTCGTGAGCTTCTTCGGCACCTCGATGCTCGGCCCCGTGCTCCTCGAGTTCGGGAACGAGGAGCAGAAGCAGGAGCACCTGCCGAAGATCACGAGCGGCGAGATCAACTGGTGCCAGGGCTACAGCGAGCCCGGCGCCGGCTCCGACCTCGCGAGCCTGCAGACGCGCGCCGTCCTCGAGGGCAACCACTACGTGATCAACGGCTCGAAGATCTGGACCACCGGTGCGAACCGCGCGGACTGGATGTTCTGCCTGGTGCGCACGGACACCGACGCCCCCAAGCACGACGGCATCAGCTTCGTGCTCTTCGACCTCCACCAGCCGGGCGTCACCATCTCTCCGATCCAGCTGATCAGCGGCGCGTCCGAGTTCTGTCAGGTCTTCTTCGAGGACGTGAAGGCCGAGAAGGCGAATCTGGTGGGTCCGCTGAACGGCGGCTGGACCATCGCGAAGCGCTTGCTCCAGCACGAGCGCGCCATGCTCTCCGGCGGAACCGGGCTCGGCGCCGGCCGCCGCAAGAAGGCCAAGGGCGCGGCACCGGCGCCGAAGGGCATGCTGGCCGAGGCGGCGCGCCCCTACCTGGGAGGCGGCGAGGGGCGGCTCGACGACGCCGCCATGCGCGATCGCATCGCCCAGTGGGAGCTCGACTCGCTCTGCTTCGGGCTCACCCTGCGACGCAGCGGCGAGCAGGCCAAGGCCGGACAGGGCCCGGGAGCCGCGAGCTCGATGTTCAAGCTCTACGCCAGCGAGATGAACAAGCGGCGCGCGGAGATCCTGATGTCCGCGCGCGGCTCCGCGGCGCTCGGCTGGAGCGGAGAGGGCTTCACGCCTTCCGAGCTGATGGAGACCCGCGGCTGGCTGCGCTCCAAGGGCAACTCCATCGAGGGCGGGACCTCCGAGGTCCAGCTGAACGTCATCGCCAAACGCGTGCTCGGCCTGCCCGACTGATCGCGGCACCCATCACGGGACCGAAGGAGATCGACATGAGTCTCGTCCTGACCGAAGAGCAGGAGCTCATCAAGCAGACCGCCGCCGAGTTCGTGCAGGAGAAGAGCCCGGTCACGGAGCTCCGCGCCCTGCGCGACGCGGAGGATCCGGTCGGGTTCTCCCGCGGCCTCTGGAAGGAGATGTCGGAGCTCGGCTGGCCGGGGATCCCGATCGCCGAGGAGCACGGGGGCTCGGGCCTCGGCATGGCCGAGCTCGGCGTGCTGCTCGAGGAGTGCGGACGCACGCTCGCGCCCTATCCCTTCCTCTCGACGGTCGTGCTGGGCGCGGGCGCGATCGAGCGGGCCGGGACCGAGGCGCAGAAGCAGACCCTGCTGCCGGGCGTGTGCAAGGGCGAGACCCTGCTCGCTCTCGCGCTCGAGGAGACGGGACGCTTCGCGCCCGGACACGTCGAGACCCGGGCGACGGCCGAGGGGTCGGGCTACCGGATCTCGGGCGAGAAGCGCTTCGTGCTCGACGGTCAGGTGGCCGACCAGCTGGTCGTCGTCGCACGCACCTCCGGCGAGGCGAAGGATCGCGACGGCCTCACCCTCTTCCTGGTCGGCCCCGGCGCCAAGGGCTGCGACGTCCGACGCACCTCCATGGTCGACAGCCGCGGAGCCGCGCGGGTCGTCCTCTCGGACGTGCAGGTCTCGAACGACGCGGTGCTCGGCGAGGTCGGCCGCGGGGCCGACGTGATCGAGCCGCTGCTCGACCGGGCCGCGGCCGCCCTCGCGGCCGAGCTGGTGGGCATCGCCTCCGAGGTGTTCGAACGCACGGTGCAGTACCTGAAGACGCGCGAGCAGTTCGGCGTGCGCATCGGCACCTTCCAGGCGCTCAAGCACCGGGCCGCCCACATGTTCTGCGAGCTCGAGCTGGCCCAGGCCGTGACCCTCGACGCCCTGCGCGCCCTGGACGAGGGCCGCGCCGATGCGTCGCGCATCGCGAGCGCCGCCAAGGCGCGCGCATCCGACACGGCGAGCCTCGTCACCTGCGAGGGCCTGCAGATGCACGGCGGCATCGGCATGACCGACGAGGAGGAGATCGGCCTCTTCCTGAAGCGCGCCAAGGCCGCGGAGCTGGCCTTCGGCGACTCCGCGTACCATCGCGACCGCTTCGCCACCCTCACGGGCTTCTAGGAGACCCCATGTCCGACGCGAAAGACGACCCGAAGGCGGGCACGGGAGCGAGCGGCCCGAAGATCGAGTGGGACGACAGCCAGATGGACAGCAGCTACGCGAACGTCTGCAACGCCGTCGGCACCCGTGAAGAGGTCGTGCTCTTCTTCGGCATCAGCAACCCGCCCAACGCCCCGGGCGCCGACCTCTCGGTCAAGCTCAGCAACCGCGTGATCCTCTCGCCCCACGCGGCCAAGCGCCTGGCGAACCTGCTCGGCAACGTCGTCACGCAGTACGAGCAGCGCTTCGGCCCGCTCGAGAGCCGGCCGAAGGTCACCAACTAGCGGGGTCCTGCAGTCGTCGACTAGGCGGCCAGCAGGTCCTTGGCGATCGCGCGGATCTGGATCTCGTCGGTGCCGGCGTAGATCTGCAGCACCTTGGCGTCGCGCGCCAGCTGCTCGACCACGTACTCGGACATGTAGCCGTTGCCGCCGTAGATCTGGACGGCCTCCATGGCCACCTCCACCGCAGCGCGGGCCGAGTAGAGCTTCATGGCCGAGGCCTCGGCGAAGGTCATGGTCTTGCCGTGGGCCGAGAGCTCGATGGTGCGGAACACCAGGTTCTGGAGGTTCATCCGGGCCACCTCCATCCGCGCGAGCTTGTCCTGGATCAGCTGGTACTCGCCGATGGGACGCTCGAACTGCACGCGCTCGCGGGCGTACTTGAGCGAGAGCTCGAGGCAGCGATCGACGATGCCGAGCGCCATCGCCGCCACGCCCGAGCGCTCGGTCTGGAAGGTGCCCTTGGCGCTCTCGCGTCCGCCGCCGGCGCGGGAGAGCGCGGCCTCGCCGCCGAGCAGCCGGTCCATGCCGACGCGCACGTCGGAGAGGAAGAGCTCGCCGGTGGGCGAGGAGTGGAGCCCCATCTTGCGCAGCGCCCCGCTCTGCTCGAAGCCCGGCATGCCCCGGTCGAGCACGAAGTTCAGGATCTTGCGGTCGCGCAGGTCGACGCCCTCTTCCTCGAGCTTGCAGATGAACACCGTGGTGTCGGCGTGGGGGCCGTTGGTGATGAAGGTCTTCGAGCCGTTCAGCACGAACTCGTCGCCCTCGCGCCGCGCGGAGGAGCGCATGCCGCCGAAGGCGTCCGAGCCCGAGCCCGGCTCGGTGATGGCCCAGGCGCCGACGTGCTCGAGGGTGAGGAGCTTCTCGGCCCAGCGCTCCTTCTGCTCGGTCGTGCCCTTCGAGAGGATCGCGCCGGCGGTCAGACCGACGGAGACGCCCATCGCGGTCACCATGCCCGGGCAGTAGCGGCACAGCTCGATGATCGGGATCAGCGTGGCGGCGGCCTGGTCGGCCCGCGACTCCGGGTCCCCGCCCGAGCTCTTCTTCTTCGTCTCCTCGCCCCGCTTCTCGGCCTCGATCTGCTTGCGGAAGCGGGCGCGGGCCATCTCGTCCATCCCGAAGGTCGAGTACAGCTTGCGCAGGATGTCGTAGGGGGGGAGGTCGCCGTGCTCGAGCTCCTCGACCTGAGGCGCCACCTCGTCGTCGATGAAGCGGCGCACCGCGTCTCGGATCATCTGCTGGGATTCGCTCCACTCGTGCATCGTCTGCCTCCGGCCTTCTGGGGGTCTTTGGGGGTTCCTGGGGGTTCTGGGACGTTCATCCTAGTGGCTTGCGAACCAATCGAACAGGCGTCCCGAGAGGCCCGCCGGCCTGCCGGTCCGCTGCTCGTGGCGATCTGCGGCGCCCCCGGCGCCGGCAACCGCCCGGATCGCCATCCAGCGCAGCGGCTCGGGCTCCCAGCGGGGCCCGAGCGCGCCGACCCAGGGCAGGCGGGTCCGCGGGCTCTCCTCGCCCGCCACGAGGTCGGCCAGGGTCCGGCCGGCGAGGTTGGCGGCGGCGACCCCCTCACCGACGTAGCCGCCGATCGTCCCGATCCCGGTCGTGCGGTCGAACGCAACGCCCGGCAGCCAGTTACGGGGGATCGCGAGCACGCCGCCCCACCGGTGGG
>JASJCN010000290.1 GCA_030065975.1 Myxococcota bacterium | reverse complement strand
GTCGCGTAGCAGATGTCGTCCTTGCGAGGCAGGCGGATCTCGGGGAAGCGGCGCGCCAGCACGTCCATGATCTCGCGGGTGTCGTCCACGCTGAGCGTCGTCTGGGTGAGTACGGCGAGGTTCGCCGGGTCGTCGACCTCGAGCTTCTCGGCGTCCTCCACCGTCTCCACCAGGCGCATGCGTTCCGGTGAGTGGCCCATCGTACCCTCGACCTCGACGTGGCCGGCGTGGCCGATCAGCAGGATCTCGCGCGCCTCGGCGTCGAAGCGCAGCGCCTCCTTGTGGACCTTCGTGACCAGGGGGCAGGTGGCGTCGATCGTCTCGAGGCCGTTGCGGGCGGCGGCCTCGCGCACGGCCGGCGAGACCCCGTGGGCGCTGAAGACGAGCACGGCCCCCTCCGGCGCGTCGGCCGGGTCCTCGATGAAGACGGCGCCCTTGGCGCGCAGCGTCTCCACCACGTGCTGGTTGTGCACGATCTCGTGGCGCACGTAGACGGGGGCGCCGAAGCGCGCCAGGGCGAGCTCGACGATCTCGATGGCGCGGTCGACGCCGGCACAGAAGCCTCTCGGGCTGGCGAGCTGGATCTCCACGACGCGCAGGGTAGCAACCGCTATGATGCGTTGACTCTGGAGTCAACCGGCCGCTGCCGCCCCGCGCCCCCGTGATCGCGTCCCCGCGATCCGCCACCGGCCAAAACGAAGAAGACTGGGGAAGAGGAGCGGGTGTCGCAGCCGAGCCACGGAGGAGACCCATTGGCCGACCTTTCGAAGTACCGAAGCGAGATCGGCAGCTGGCTCGAGGCCAACTGCCCGTCCGATCTCCTGGGCCTGAGCATGACCGCGATCGAGGGGCCCTGGGGCGGCAAGAAGTGGGTGCCCGACTACGACTCCCAGCGCGCCTGGCTCGAGCGCTGCGCCGACAAGGGGCTCACCGCGCCGACCTGGCCGACGGAGTACGGCGGCGGAGGCCTCGACAAGGCCGAGGCCAAGGTTCTCTCCCAGGAGATGCGGCGCCTGCGCGTGCCGCCGCCGCTGATCGGCTTCGGCCTGACGATGATCGGGCCCACCCTGCTGCAGTTCGGCACCGAGGAGCAGAAGCGCGAGCACCTGCCGCGCATCACGCGGGGCGAGATCCGCTGGTGCCAGGGCTACTCGGAGCCGGGTGCCGGCTCCGACCTCGCCGCCCTGCAGACCCGCGCGGTCGACGACGGCGACGCCTTCGTCATCTCCGGCACCAAGGTGTGGACCTCCTACGCCGACAAGGCCGACTGGATCTTCGCCCTCGTGCGCACGGATCCGGACGCCAAGAAGCAGGAGGGGATCACCTTCATCCTGATCGACATGGACGATCCGGGCGTGAGCGTGAGCCCGATCCTGCTGATCAGCGGCTCGTCGCCGTTCTGCGAGACGCACTTCGAGGACGTCCGCGTTCCCAAGTCGAACGTCATCGCGCAGATCAACGGCGGCTGGACCGTCGCCAAGGCGTTGCTGGGCCACGAGCGCAGCATGATCGCCGAGACCTTCGGCACCGGTGCGGGACAGCGGCGCCAGACCATGGCCGACCGCGCCAAGGGCTACGTCGGCGCCGACGCCGAGGGACGCCTGGCCGATCCCGCGCTGCGCGAGCGCCTGGCCCAGCTCGAGCTGGACACCCGGGCCTTCTCGCTCACCGTTCAGCGCTCGACGGATGCGGCCAAGGCCGGACACAACCCCGGCCCCGAGTCGTCGATCTTCAAGATGTACGGCACCGAGCTGAACCAGAGGCGCCAGGAGCTCCTGGTGTCGATGCTCGGGCCCAACGCTCTGGGCTGGGAGGGGCCGGGATTCGAGGAGGCCGAGCTCTCGGTGACCCGGGACTGGCTGCGCTCCCGCGGCAACACCATCGAGGGCGGCACCTCGGAGGTGCAGCGCAACATCGTGGCGAAGCGCGTCCTCGGGCTCCCCGACTAGCGTCGACCCCGGAACCCCTTCGTCGAACCCACTGCGATCAAGGAGTCGACCATGCAGCTGGTGCTGTCGGAAGACCAGGAACTCATCGCCAAGACGGCCGCGGACTTCGCGGCCGAGCACTCTCCCGTCTCCCGCTTCCGCGAGCTTCGCGATGCCGGAGATCCGATCGGCTACTCGCCCAAGCTGTGGAAGGAGATGGCCGACCTCGGCTGGGTCGGCATTCCCTTCCCGGAGGAGTACGGCGGGGCGGATCTCGGCCTCTCCGAGCTGGCCGTGGTGCTCGAGGCCCTGGGCCGGAGCCTCGCTCCCGAGCCCTTCCTCTCGACCGTCCTGCTCGGCGGGCAGGCGCTGCTGCTCGGGGGGAGCGACGCGCAGAAGAAGGACTGGCTGCCGGGCATCGCCGCAGGCGAGAAGATCGTGACCGTGGCCTACCAGGAGGCGACGAGCCGCTTCGACCTCCACGCCGTCGAGACCCGGGCGGAGGCGGCCGACGGCGGCTACCGCCTGTCGGGCGAGAAGATCCAGGTGCTCGACGCGCCGAGCGCCGATGCGTTCCTGGTGAGCGCGCGGATCTCGGGCGAGGCGCGGGATGCCGCCGGCATCGGCCTCTTCCTGGTGCCGAAGGACGCGGCCGGGATCACGGTGGTGCCCCAGACGCGGGTCGACCATCGCGCGGCCGGGCTGCTGCGGCTGGACGGCGTCGTCGTTCCGGCCGATGCGGTCGTGGGCGAGCCCGGTGAGGCCGGCGCACTGCTCGAGCGTGTGGTGGATCGCGCCACCGCGGGGCTCTGCGCGGAGATGCTGGGCGGGATGTGCCAGGCGTTCGACCTGACCCTCACCCACCTGAAGGAGCGCGAGCAGTTCGGAAGCCTGATCGGGAGCTTCCAGGCGCTGAAGCACCGGGCCGTCGACGTCTTCACCGAGCTCGAGCTGGCCCGCAGCACCGTGATGGCCGCCGTCCGCGCGCTCGACGCCGATGCGCCCGACGCGAGCAGCCTGGTGTCGGTGGCCAAGGCGCGCTGCTCCGACGCGTACGTGCTGGCGACCAACGAGGGGGTCCAGATGTTCGGCGGCGTCGGCATGACCGACGAGTACGACATCGGCTTCTACATGAAGCGCGCCCGGGCGGCGGAGCTGACCTTCGGCGATGCCGCCTTCCACCGCGACCGCTTCGCGCGGCTGGCCGGCTACTAGCGCTCCGGACCCGCCATTGGGTGCAAGAGCCGAGCTGACACCCGCCGAGCGGATGCTGCGCACCTGCCGCGGCGAGCCGGTGGACCGCCCGCCGGTCTGGCTGATGCGCCAGGCCGGCCGCTACCTCCCGGAGTACCGGGCGGTGCGTGAGGGCGTGAGCTTCCTCGAGATGTGCCGGGACGTGAAGCGCTCGGTGGAGGTCTCCCTCCAGCCGATCCGCCTGGTCGGGAGCGAGGCCGTCGTCTTCTTCAGCGACATCTTCGTCCCGATCGAGGGCATGGGGATCGGCGTCGACTTCGCGCCCGGGCCGGTCATCGCCGACCCGATCCGGACCGCCGAGCAGGTCGCGGCGCTGCCCGAGCAGGACGCCGTGGCCCACGTGCCCTACGTCTTCGAGATCCTCCGGACCCTTCGCCGGGAGCTCGATCCGGCCGGAATTCCCCTGATCGGGTTCGCAGGTGCTCCTTTCACCCTGGCCACGTATCTCACCGAAGGGAAAGGGGATCCGACTCGCGAGTTCCGCGTGCTGCGGGGCTGGATGGAGCGCGATCCCGAGGGCCTGCGCACCCTCCTCGAGCGGCTCGCGGACATGACCATCGGCTACCTCAACGCCCAGATCGACGCCGGCGCCCAGGTCGTGCAGCTCTTCGACACATGGGCAGGGACGCTCTCCGAGCCGCTCTACCGCGAGTGGGCGCTCCCCATCAACCGCCGCATCGCCGAGGGCGTCGAGCGGGACCGCGCACCCTTCATCCTCTTCATGAACGACGCGCCCCATCTCGTCGACGCCATGCTCGACGTCTCGCCCGACGTGATCTCGGTGGGCTCGAGCGTCGACCTGGCCGACGCGGCGGCCCGGGCCGGAGACCGGGCCGCGATCCAGGGCAACCTGGATCCCGAGGAGCTCAAGGGGAGCCGGGAGCACATCTTCCAGCGGGTGCGCGAGCTGCGCGACGCGGGCCGGGCGGCCCGCGGCCACGTGCTGAACCTCGGACACGGCTGCACGCCGGACACGCCGGTCGCGGGGGTGCGCGCCTTCACGGATGCCGCCCGGGCCCTCGCGGACGGGTGAGCGCGCGTCCCGCCCGGGGCGGGCGAAGGTGAGCGTTCCCGAGGAGACCGACGCCCTCGTCGTCGGTGCGGGGGTGGCCGGGCTCTCGGCGGCATTGGCCCTCGATGCGCGCGGCCTCTCGGTCTCGGTGGTCGAGGCCCGCGAGCGGATCGGTGGGGCCGTCTACACCGAGTCGGTGGGCGACTACCGCGTGGAGCGCGGGGCCAGCACGATGCGCGTCTCCGCCGAGGCCCTCGCGGCGCTGCAGCTCGGGGGCGCCGAGCCCGCGCTGCTGAAGGCGACGCCCGAGAGCCGCTCCCGCTACCTGGTGCGGAGCGGAGCGCTCGCGCCCCTGGGCCTCGCGGCCCTGTGGACCCGCGGACACCTGAGCGGGCGCGCCTGTCTGCGTCTGCTCGCAGAGCCGTTCCGACGTCGGGGCGACGGGGCCGCCGAATCGGTCGCCGAGTTCGTGTCCCGACGGCTCGGGCCCGAGGTCGCGACGCGCCTCGTGTCTCCCTTCCTGATCGGGGTGTACGCCGGCCGCGCCGAGGCGCTCGGGGCCGAGGCGGTGTTTCCGAGCCTCGTCGCGTACGAGCGAAGCGCCGGATCGATCGCGGCCGGCGCACTCGGGAACGCGATCCGTGGGGGCCCCGCCGGCCTGCCCGGAACCTGGTCGGCCCGGGAGGGTCTCGGCAGCGTGGCGTCCCAGCTCGCGCGAGGGCTGCAAGAGCCCGTGCATACCGGCGTTCGCGTCGAGTCGCTGCGCCACGAAGACGGCGCGTTCCGCGCCTGCGTCGGCGGGCCCGAGCACTCCCGCGAGATCCGGGCGTCCCGCCTGGTCGTCGCCACCGAGGCCTTCGCAGCGGCAACGCTGCTCTCGAGCCTCGACGAGGAGATGGCGTCGCTGTGCGGAAGCCTCGAGTACGGGCCGCTCGTGAGCGTCGCCCTCGCGATCGAGCCGATGCGCGCCCGCGTTCCGCTCGAGGGGTTCGGCTTCCTGGTCCCGGAGGAGGAAGGCCTCGACCTGCTCGGGATGCTGTTCATGAGTCGGCTGTTTCCCGGGCGCGCGCCGGAAGGTCGGGTCCTCACGACGGCCATGATCGGAGGCGCGCGCTGGCCGGGTGCCGTCGACGCCGCGGACTCCGAGATCCTCTCCCGGATCGGCGCAGGAGCGGAGCGGATCCTCGGGGTACGCGGCGATCTCGAGCCGATCGCCATCACCCGGTGGCCGCGTGCCGTTCCCTGGCCGGGCGTCGCGCACCGTGCCCGCGTGCGCCGTCTCCGCGAGCGTCAGGCGGCCTTTCCGGGGCTCGCCCTGGCCGGCGGCTGGCTCGACGGCGTCGGCGTCTCGCACGCCCTGGCCTCCGGCCTCGCGGCCGGCGCGTCGGCCTGAGCCCGTGCCCGCGCCTCTAGGGGCTAGGCGCTAGCGGGCCTCGCGCACCATGTCGGCGACGGCTTCGATCCAGCCGTCGCTCGCGTTCACGCAGGGCACGAGGCGAAGCTCTTCGCCTCCGGCGGCCAGCCATTGCTCGCGGCCGCGGATCCCGATCTCCTCCAGCGTCTCGAGGCAGTCGGCGACGAAGGAGGGGCAGAGCACCGCGAGTCGCCGGACGCCCCGCTTCGGCAGCTCGTCGAGCAGGTGATCGGTGAAGGGCTGGATCCAGGGGTCGCGCCCCAGCCGCGACTGGAACGCCGTCGAGTGGGCGTCCGGGGCGAGCTCGAGTGCGGCCGCGACCGCGCGGGTCGTGGCATAGCACTGGGCGCGGTAGCAGTGGGCGAGGGCGGGGCTCCCCGTGTCGCAGCAGCCTTCGCTCGCCAGGCAGTGTCCGGGCCGCTGCTCGGCGCGGCGGATCTGACGCTCGGGCAAGCCGTGGTAGGAGAAGAGCACGTGGTCCGCCTCGAAGTCCTCGAGCGCGACCCTCGCCTGATCGACCACCGCCCGGACGAACCCCGGATGCTCGAAGAAGGGCGGCAGGGTGGTGAGCGTCGGGACGTTCCAGCGAGCCCCCGCCGCGCGATGCAGCTCCTGGAGCGCCGAGCCGGTGCTCGAGCCGGCCTCCTGGGGAAAGAGCGGCAGGGCGATCACGCGCTCGACACCGGCCTCGATCAGGCGATCCAGGGCCGACTCGATGGACGGCTGGCCGTAGCGCATGCCGAGCTCGACGGGGGTGCCGTCGCCGAGCCGCTTGGCCACGCCCTCGGCCAGGGCGAGCCCGTTGGTGAGGAGCGGTGAGCCCGCTTCGGTCCAGATGGATTCGTAGGCCTCGGCCGACTTGCGCGGGCGGAAGGGCAGGATGATCAGGTTCAGCAGCAGGAAGCGGCCGACGGCCCCGATGTCCAGCACGCGCGGGTCGCTCAGGAACTGGCGCAGGTAGCGGCGCACGTCCCCGGTCTGCGGGGAGTCCGGTGTCCCCAGCTGCAGGAGCAGGATGCCGGTCCGGGAGTCCATCGGGCGAGCTTAGCCGCTGGCCCTTCCCACACCGCCGGTATAGAACGAGATCGCGAAGTAGTAGACGACGAACGCCAGCGAGGCCCAGGTGAGGGTGGTGGACGTCGCGCCTGCATGCAGGATCACCGCGAGCCCGAGGGCCACGGCCCACAAGGCCGCGAGCAGCGTCGTGAGCCGCTTCCAGCTCGCCATCTTGCTCGGGTAGGCGTACTTGAGCGGGATGAACACGGCGACGGAGAAGCCGACGACGAAGGGAGTCGTC
>JASJCN010000289.1 GCA_030065975.1 Myxococcota bacterium | reverse complement strand
GAGCGAGCCCTCCCGCTGATCCAGGAGATCGGACGCGCCGCGATCGATCCTTCGCGCTGGCCGGTCTTCCTCGAGCGACTCGCCGACGACCTCGGCGGCGCCGCTATCGGGCTCACGCTCACGATCCCGGACATCGGCATCTCGCCCCTCGTCTACCGCCACAACCTGGATCCGGCGTTCAACGAGGTGACCGCGCGCGTCATCGCCGAAGGCAAGAGCCCGTGGATCATGGACGGTCTGACGGAGCGGTTCGTCCGCACCCTGCCCTCGGATCCGAGCTGCCCCGTGGCCGAGACCGAGTACTACGCACTCTGCCTGATTCCCCAGGGCGTGGCGCCCGAGCTCCCGTTGGGCCACGTGTTCGCACATCAGAGGGGAAGCGACCTCGCGGCGATCATCATCTACCGCATGGAGGGCGGCCGACCTTTCGACGAAGACGACCTCGCCATGCTGAACCGGCTCGTCCCGCATCTCGACGTCGCCTATCGCACCCACGAGCAGCTCGGCCGAAGCGGGCAACGCCTCGACGCGCTGGCCGCCCTGGTGGATCGCTTCCCGAAAGGCGTGCTCCTGATCGACGGAGAGGGCCGGGTCGTCCTCTCCAATCGCAGTGGCGAGCGCATCCTGGCCGCGGCCGACGGGCTCGAGCGCATCGATGGCCGCGTGCGTGCGACCCTGCGCGAGTGCGACGAGGCACTCCAGGAGCAGATCCGCCTGGCCGGCGAGGAGCCGACGCCGTGGCTCGGGGAAGAGGCCCTCGCGATCCGCCGGCCCTCGGGCAACGGCGCCTTCAGCGTGACCGTCTCGCGCCTCCTGCCGCCGGGCGCGCGCCAGGTGGCCTACGAGGCCGAGGCCGTCCTCTTCATCAGCGACCCCGACGAGCGAACGATCCCGATGCAGGGCGCGCTGCGATCGCTCTACGATCTGACCGAGGCCGAGAGCCACCTCGTGTCCCTGCTCTGCGAGGGCCACTCCCTCGAGTCGGCGGCCGCGGCGCGCGGCGTCACCATCCACACCGCGCGCGCCCACCTGAAGGCGGTGTTCCGCAAGACCGGAACGAAGCGCCAGGGCGACCTGATCGCCATGGCGCTCGGCGGCCTCGCGGCCGTCGAGCGACCCGAGGTCGCCTAGCCCAGACGGGCTCGGGCGGCACGCACGAGCGGCGCGAGGAGAAGCAGCGCGAGCGGCGGAACCGCCTCGGGCGTGGAGAACACCACGACGGGTCGCTCGCCGCTGTCGCCCTCGACGTCGAGCGGGTCGCTGAACTCGTAGCGGAGGATCTCGGCGAAGCGCGGAACGTCCGACTGGATGTTGAGGAAGTACTCGATCTCCAGCGTGCCGCCGGGCGGGACGAGACCGAGGTCGGCGGACTGGAAGGAGAAGGGGATCTCGACCTCCCCGTTCCCGAGGTCGACGGCTCCGAGGTCCGCTCCGAGGAAGGTGAGGGTCGGGAGGCCTCCGGATGCCGACGTGTCCTCGAGACGGATCCTGGAGCTGAAGCAGGTCGAGCAGCCGGAGGCGCCGTCGACACGGATGGAGAGCGAGAGCTCCAGGCTTCCGCCTGGGACGGTATTCAGGGCGAGCGAGCCGCCATCGACGATGAAGTTCAACCGCGCCGGCTGCGCGAAGGACGAGCGGTTGACGAACTCGTCGCTCGTGATCTTGACCTGCGTGAAGAGCTCGCCCGGACCGCTCTGACTCCCCTGGACCCCGAGATTGCCGAAGGGGCCGATCGCACCGCTCGCCTGTCCCTGGGGAATCGAGAAGCTCGCGAAGACGGAGCGCGTGATGCCGGCCGCGGTCGGGGCGGTGACCTCGTCGAAGTCGCCTCCGATCCGTGCGCCACTCGCGTCATCGAGACCGGTCAGCAGGGAGTGGGTGACGGTGGCGCCGGCCGGCCCGGCGGGCGCCAGCCAGGCAACGATCGACAGACCCGCCCAGAGGAGGAAGGTCGACAACGGGGCACCTCGCATGGGTCTTCTCCTGCTGAGACTCACCGGGTACGTGGCTCCCGGGCCCCGCTCCGTGGCGCAACGGAGCATCCCCAGAATTGGCGACCACCGGCCGAGACCACGATCGACGAGGCCGTCCGGCAAACGCCCGAAGCACCCCCGCGTCCCGCCGCGCTAGCGTCGGAGGCCCTACCGGGAAGGACTGATGCGGGAAGGACTGATGCGGGAGGGACTGATGCGATCGATCGTTGCCTATCTGCTGCCTGTGCTGCTCTTCGCTGCCCCGGCCGCCTCCAAGGACCTGATCCACGACGCCGAGCAGGCGGTGCTGGCCGCTCAGAACGGTGAGCAGTGGGCGAAGGACGACGCCGCCATCGCGAAGCGGCTGGCCGCCCTGCGCGAGGCCAACGGCGGCAAGCCGCCCAACATCGTCTACATCCTGCTCGACGACATCGGCTACGGCGAGATCGGGACGCCCGAGCTCACGCCCTCACGCGGCTACTCGACGCCCAACATCGACGCCCTGGCGCGCCAGTCGATGACGCTTGGCCGCATGTACACGGAGCCCTCCTGCACGCCCACCCGCGTCTCGATGATGACGGGCCGGCTCCCCGTACGGACGGGCACGACCGAGGCAAAGGCCACCATCGCCGGCGACGGCCTCGCCGAGGACGAGGTGACCCTCGCCGAGGTGCTGCGCGAGGCCGGCTACTTCACCTCGCACGTCGGCAAGTGGCACATGGGCGACATCCGCGAGGCTTACGCCAACGAGCAGGGCTTCATGCACGCCGAGTTCCCCATCCACCAGCAGGGACAGCTCGCCATCATGCACGGCGACGCCGCGGCGGCCGACGTGATCCGCGGCTCCGATCCAAGCACCCAGCTCCAAACCTACACCCTCGACCGCACCTTCGTCGCCAACCCGAGCCACATGGTGACGGGCGTCGAGGTGCGCGACGGCAAGCTCGTCGAGGTGGACCTGAAGCCGGGCGAGGAGTGGACGCAGAAGAAGTACCGGGAGATGAACGAGCGCTACCAGCGCAACGCCATCGCCCAGCTGAAGCAGCTCGCTGCAAGGGATCAGCCCTTCTTCCTGAACTACTGGCCGCTCTTCCCGCTCACCTTCGTCCCGAGCGACGTCGGCGAGCCGCGCACGCTGAACGGCGGCACCGTCGCCGAGAGCATCGTCGAGGTCGACGAGTGGATCGGCGAGATCGTCGCCGAGATCGACCGCCTGGGCATCGCCGAGAACACCATCATCATGGTGATGGGCGACAACGGCCCCTTCATGCAGTACGCCGGGATCGGCGGCGTCTCCGACCGCGTGTACCGCGGCGGCAAAGCCGACACCCTGGAAGGCGGCGTCCGCGTGAACGCCTACATCCGCTGGCCCGCCGCCATCGAGGCCGGCTCCTTCGTCCAGGACATGATCCACGTGTCCGATCTCTTCACGACCTTCGCCCGCATCGGCGGCGCCACGGACGAGATCCCGACCGACCGCGTGATCGACGGCGTCGACCAGAGCGGTGTGCTCCTCCTCGGCGAGACCCACGGCCGCCGCGACTACGTCTTCATCTACGACGGCCCGATGCTGAAGGCCGTGGTGAAGAACAAGTACAAGATGCACGTCCCGCCGCCGGGCACGAACCCCATCGCCGCCAACCTCTTCGACCTCTACCGCGACCCCCGCGAAGAGCGCCCCCTCGACTCCATCAAGTACGGCCCCTGGGCCGGCGGCCAGTTCGCCAACATGGTGAAGCGCCACATGGCCTGGAAGCAGCGCTACCCGGACCGGCCGCCGACCTACGGCATCCCCTACCAGGGGATCGAGGGCCTGCGGCCGGAGACGCTCGAGCTGCTGCGCGTCTTCGAGATCGGGCTGCCCGGGAGGAAATAGGGACGGGAGGTCAGTCCTCGACGCACCAGACGGGGAGCGGTGTGTCGCAATCGGTCTGGAAGATGGAGTAGCCGCCGTTCACGACGGTGATGAATCCCGACCTGTCCTCGCCGGCCAGCAGGGTCGCGCTGTACTGGTTGCCGAACCCGTTGTCGCTCGTGAAGCCCGAGCAGCCCTGGATCTCGCCCTCGCCGTAGGCCCATCCGCCAAACGAGCTGGGCGGGCCCTGGCTCCCGTTGGAGCTCGCGCGACCGAGGCTCGAGTCGTAGTCGAGAGCCGCCGGCTCCGAGATCTCGTGGATCGAGGCCAGGTGGAAGCCATCGACGCAGGCGTCTCGCGCGTTGGCCCCCGTGAAGGTGCCCTCGGTCAGGTAGTAGCGCCGCGCCCGGGGTGCGGGGCCGCAGGACTGGTCGCCGCAGTAGTTGCCGATCGTCGGGATCCCGCCGCTGCGGTCGCCGAAGGCCACGCCGTCGACCCGCCCGTTGTTCCGGAGCATCGTGTGGGAGAAGACGGTCGGGAATGCGAGGCTCCCGCCGAAGTGGCCCGAGCTGTTCACGTTGCTGAGCGTCAGCACGCTGCCGTTGCCCAGCCGGATGCCGTCCTCGCCCGAGTTCTCGACGTGCACGCGCTCCACCAGCGCCTGGTCGTTCAGGAAGATGCCGCGGCGGCCCGCGTTCCGGACGAAGCCGTTGCGAACGACGGTCGAGCGCTGGCCGGCGATCCCATCACCGGCGCCCTGCGGACAGAGCGCCCCGCTGATGCAGCCCGTGCCCGGGAACAGGATCCCGAAGCCCGCGAGGTCGAGGATCACGTTGTCGGCCTGGCTCAGGATCGCCGTGGTGTCGATGTCGGGCGGCGTGAGGTTTCCCGTGAGCCGATAGCTCCCCGGCGCGACGATCGTCACCGGGAAGCCGTCCACGTCGCCGGGGAAGCAGCCCGGATCGTCCCCGGCCGCGGGGCCTCGCTGTGCAGCGCAGGCCTGATTGATCTCGAGCACGCCGTCCCCCGCGAACGCGGGAGAGGCGAGCAGCAGGAGCAGCCACACGGCCACCAACGGACGCAGCATGATCAATCCTCGATGCACCACACGGGGCGTTCCTGGCTGCAGAGCACCTGGCGGCGGAGGTAGCCACCCGAGACGGCCAGCGGGTTTCCCGTGATGTCTTCCAGGGAGAGCTGGGTCGCTCCGTACTCGACGGCCGCTGCGTTCGGGTTCGTGAAGCCGGAGCAGCTCTGGAGGTCGTCGCCGAAGGCCCAGCCGAACCGGTTGCTGTCGGTCGGCGGGCCCTCACCGCTGTCGAGATCGGTGCGGCCGAGCGTCGTGTCGTAGCGCAGCGCTCCGGTCTCGGAGATCTCGTAGATGGAAGCCACGTGGAAGCCCTCGGCGCAGGCATCGAGCGCTTCGTCTCCGGCGAAGGTGTCCTGGGTCAGGTAGTAGCGGCGTGCGCGCGGCGCCGGCCCGCAGGTGAGGTCGGCGCAGTAGTTGCCGATGGTGGGGATCCCGCCGCTGCGATCGCCGAAGGCCGCGCCGTCGAGTCGCCCGTTGTTGCGGAGCATCGTATGGGAGAAGACGGTCGGGAAGGCGAGGCTCCCGCCGAACTGCCCGGAGCTGTTCACGATGCTCTGGGTGAGGACGCTCCCGTTCCCTAGCCGCACCCCGTCGAGGCCCGACCCATCGACACGCACGCGGTGGACCATGGCCAGATCGTCGAGATCGATGCCACGGCGCCCGGCGTTGCGCACGAAGCCGTTGGAGACGGCGGTGAAGCGGGCGCCCGCGATGCCGTCACCGGAGCCCTGGGGACAGAGGGCGCCTGCGATGCAGCCCGTGCCGGGGAAGACGATGCCGAAGCCCGCGAGGTCGAGGCTCACGTGATCGGTCTGGGAGTCGATGGCGGTGGTGTCGATGTCCGGCGGCGCGAGGTTGCTGGTGAGCCGGTAGCTCCCCGAGGCGACGATCGTGACCGGAAACCCGTCGAGATCCCCGGGGAAGCAGCCCGGATCGTCGCCGGCCGCCGGGCCGCGCTGGGCGGCGCAGGCCTGGTTGATCTCGAGGACGCCGTCGGTGGCGAGCCCGGGGGACGTGAGCAGCAGCAGGAGGCAGGCGAACCACCACGGGTGCAACCGGTGCATGAGCGGGAACTCCGATCCAACCCCGCACACCCGACCCGGAGACTAACTCAGCGGCCAGGCCCGGGCCGGGCGTGCGGAGGTCGGCGCAGAGCCGCTCAGTAGACGAGCTCCCAGGCTTGCATGATCTCGCTCGCGAACGCTTCGGAGCCGCGCTCGAAGCCCTTGCCGTCGATCCACGAGCGGTTGCCGTTGACCATCACGACGATGCCGTTGCCGGTCTTCCGGTCGATCCGGAAGTTGCTGATGAAGCCGTCCTGGGCGCCCGCGTGGTAGACGTCGCGCGGGAAGCCGTCGTCGAGCAGCGTCGTCGACATCCTCACGCCGAGCCCCGAGTAGTAGTCCTCGGTCGAGTCCACGTCGTAGAGCGGCTGGCGGTACATGCCGAGCAGGCACACTTCCTCGTAGGGCAGGTCGAAGCAGGTGGTGCCGATGCACATCTCCCGCCAGTCGATCCGCGTGTTGCCCGCCTCGGCGTCGGTGCACGGGATCTTCGAGCTGTCCTCGTGCATGGCCGGCGTCATGATCTTCTCGATGTTCTCGAAGGGGATCACCTCGGTGCCGTCCTCGTCGACGCCCCCGTTCAGGAAGATCGTCACGAGCTGGGCGTACTCCTTGGCGGTTGCCAGCAGGCCGCCGGCCGCCTTCACGTTCGTCTGCTTCACGTCCCAGGCGCAGGTGTAGCGGCTGCAGCCCCTGGCGAGATCGTTCATCGACGTCTGGGCCTTGTCGAAGCTGCTCTTCGTCATGCCCGCGGGATCGAGGATCTCCTCCTTCAGGAACGTCTTGAACGAGCGCGAGATGTGCAGCTCGAGCACGTGCTCGGCCACGACGTAGCCACCGCCCGAGTAGCTGCGAACCCGGCGCGGTGCGTAGATCGGCTCGACGTGACCCCAGACCCAAGGGTTCTTGTGTAGCAGGATGTCGCGCATCGT
>JASJCN010000026.1 GCA_030065975.1 Myxococcota bacterium | reverse complement strand
GGAAGACGTCGTCGTTGTACTTGCCGCCCGTGTTGATCTGGCTGACGCAGTCGACGAGCTTGCCGAGCGGGATGCCGCGCCCGTAGTCCCGCACGCTGATGGTGTCGGCCTCGTGCTGGATCAAGATCTCGCGGCCGCTGCCCATGATGAACTCGTCGACGGCGTTGTCGATCACCTCCTTCAGCATCACGTAGATGCCGTCGAGGGGATGACTGCCGTCTCCCAGGCGCCCGATGTACATGCCGCTGCGGAGCCGGATGTGCTCGAGGGCGTCGAGGGTCTGGATCGCGTTCTCGTCGTACGCGACCTGCTTGCGAGCCATGTAGCGGGTGCTGCTTCCGGAGAGGAGAGGGGTCAGCGGGGGACGCCGGAGGGTCCCGAGCGCTCGAAGCGCCGTCAAGCGACGAGGGCTTCCCCGCGGGCACCGAGCCGGAGCCAGGAGGCGACCTGACGCCTCGTCAACGCACCGAGGCGCCTCCCGAGCGCGTTTCAGCCTTTACTGAACGTGCGGTCAGGGCTTATCATGCGCGACGCCCAGCCGTCGCCCGCGTCACGAGAGCGCGGGAGGACGGCCCCTACCTGGGGCGCCCTGACCCGGTGTGCCCCGGACCCGACCTGCCCCACCCGGAGACCCCGCCCTCATGCGATCCCGTCTTGGCCTGCTCCCGATCCTGCTGCTGCTCCTCCCGCTCGCGACCGCATGCCAGCCTCCGAGCTCGGCGATCCTGTCGCCCGCGGATGGCGCGGTGACCGGGACGGACGTGGAGCTCTCGGTCTTCATCTCCGTGCTGGGACGGCCCGTCGTGAAGCTCGACGGCCAGCGCCTCGACCTCTCGGAGTTCACCGAGAACGACGGCGTCTACACCCTGATGCTGCAGGACCTGGCACCGGGGCCGCATCAGGTCCAGGTCTTCTACCGCGTGGCCCACCTGGACCACGTGTACGCCTCCCACGACTTCGAGGTGGCCGGCCAGGCGCCCTTCACGGTGCGCGGCAGCGTCGAGCAGGTCTTCGTGACCCACGCGCAGCCGGACGAGCTGCTGCAGCTGCGCGACGAGCACGGCGAGATCGTCGAGGAGGCGCCGGCCGACGAGCAGGGCAGCCGGATCTTCCGACAGGTGCCGCCCGGCGAGGGCTACCGGGTCACGACCGCGGGCTCGCCGACCCTCACCTCGGACGCCGTCGAGGTGATGTCGGTCGAAGGCAGCCTGCCCTCGCCGGACTTCTACAGCAACCAGGTCCTCGAGCCGGGCTACGGCTACATCACCATGCGCGACGGCACGCAGCTCGCCGTCTTCGTCTCCCTGCCCGGGCCTCCCGAGGAGGGCCCCTACCCCACCGTGGTCAACTACTCGGGCTACTCCCCGGGCCGGCCCGGAAGCCCGCTCTCCTTCGGCGGCATCGATCTCAGCTTCCTCTGCACCGATTTCCCGATCTTCTGCGATGCCCCCGACCACCCGTCGGGCCTGATCGCCGGCGTGCTCGGCTACGCCTCCGTGGGCGTGAACATGCGGGGCACCGGCTGCTCGGGCGGCGCGTACGACTTCTTCGAGACGAACCAGTACCTCGACGGCTACGACGCGATCGAGATCATCGCCGCCCAGCCCTGGGTCAAGCACAACAAGGTCGGCATGGTCGGCATCTCGTTCCCCGGCATCAGCCAGCTCTTCACCGCGAGCACCCAGCCGCCGAGCCTCGCCGCGATCACGCCGCTCTCGGTCATCTCGGGTACGGAGACGATCCTCGGGCCCGGCGGGATCCTGAACGACGGCTTCGCCGTCGAGTGGGGCAGCCAGGTGCTCGACCGGGCGCGCCCCTACGGCCAGGGCTGGGAGCAGGCCCTCGTCGACGCCGGCGACACCATCTGCGAGGAGAACCAGCTGCTGCACTCCCAGCGGGTGGACATCATCCAGAAGGCGGTCGAGAACCCCTACTACACCCCCGAGATCTACGACCCGCTGAATCCCTACCTGTTCGTCGACCAGATCGAGGTGCCCGTGTTCACCGTCGGGCAGTGGCAGGACGAGCAGACCGGCGGCCACTTCCCGGACCTGTGGGACCGCTTCGACAGCGCGCCGGTGTTCCGCGCCACGGGCCTCAACGGCGCCCACGCCGACGGCTTCGCGCCGGCGACCCTCGACGAGTGGAAGAACTTCCTCGACTTCTACGTGGCTCGCGAGGTGATGGAGATCCCGATCTTCATCCGCACCCTCGTGCCTCAGCTCTTCGACTCGCTCTTCGGCGCGCCGGTCCCGATCCCGGATCCGCGCTTCCTGCCGACGGACGACTTCGACGACGCCCTCGCCGCCTACGAGGCGGAGCCCGAGATCCGGCTGCTCTTCGAGATGGGCGGCGGCGAGGGAACCGCCGGGCCGGGCGCCCCGGAGGCGGGCTTCGAGGTCGCCCTCGACAGCTGGCCTCCGCCGACGCGGGTGGGCAAGCGCCTCTACCTGCACCAGGACGGCTCGCTGCGCGACTTCGTCCCGGCCGAGGCCGAGTCCGGCTCGAGCTGGAACCACGACCCCGCGAAGGGCCAGGAGACCTACGACGTCAACGACTCGTTCGAGGCGGCGCTCCCGGACATCGAGTGGCTCCCGGAGATCCCCGGCCGCCAGGCCGTGTTCGCGACCCCGCCGCTCACCGAGGACGTGACCATGGTCGGCTTCGGAAGCGCCGACCTCTGGATCCAGTCCACGGCCGACGACGCGGACGTCGAGGTACTCATCTCGGAGATCCGCCCCGACGGGCTCGAGGTGTACGTGACCAGCGGCTGGCTGCGGGCCAGCCAGCGCAAGCTGCGCTCCGACTCCACGGAGTTCCGCCCGACT
The DNA here is from genome assembly GCA_030065975.1 of Myxococcota bacterium. GTDB lineage: Bacteria > Myxococcota_A > UBA9160 > UBA9160 > UBA6930 > JASJCN01. Next base: position 24,804 of record JASJCN010000026.1, on the reverse strand, counting down.
CCGACGCGGCTCGAGTCCGACCTCCAGCCGCTTCCGGCGGGCCAGTGGTCGCTGGCGCGCGTCGAGATCTACCCCGCAGCTCACGTGTTCCGGGCCGGCTCCCAGATCCGCCTCGCGATCTCGACGCCGGGCGGCAACAAGGGCCGCTGGCGCTTCGACGTGCTTCCGGACCCCTCGGTGAACTCGGTCTCGCACTCGGCGGCCCACCCCTCGAGCGTGCTGCTGTCGGTGATCCCGCTCTCCGTGCCCACGGACCTGCCGGCCTGCCCGGGCCTGCGCTCCCAGCCCTGCCGCATCGTCGACGACACGCCCAACATCCTGCTCCCCTGACCCCCGTCGAGGCCACCTCCAGAGGGCGCCGCGACCCACTCGACCTCGGAGTCCGACCTGGCCTGGGACCGCAACCAGGCGGCCGGCGGAGCTATCCTCGCGCCATGTCGAAGACGGCGCCCGACGAGAAGCTCCCGGCCCTGCCCATCGACTGGGACGAGGTCGAGTCCGAAGCCACGAGCCTGCTCCAGCAGTACCTGCGCATCGACACCACCAACCCTCCCGGCGGCGAGGAGGCGGGCGTCGAGTTCCTGGCGCGGCTGCTGCGCGCCGAGGGCATCGAGCCTTCGACCTACGACGCGGGCGACGGCCGGGTGTCGCTCTCCGCGCGGCTGCCGGGCACGAACGGGGCCGGGACGAAGCCGCTGATCCTGCTCTCGCACATCGACGTCGTTCCCGTCGAGCGCGAGTACTGGAACGTCGATCCGTACGCCGGGACGCTGAAGGACGGCGTGCTTTGGGGCCGCGGTGCTCTGGACATGAAGGGCATGGGCATCATGGAGCTGCTCGTGTTCCTGTTGATGCGCCGGAACGGTGTGGCCCATCGCCGGGACGTCCTGCTGCTCTGCGTGGCCGACGAAGAGGAGGCCAGCCAGTTCGGCATGGACTGGCTGGCGGAGCATCATCCGGAGCTGCTGGTCGCAGACGGTGTGATCAACGAGGGCGCCTTCGGGTTCGGGGAGCTCTTGGGACAGCGAGGGCTGATCTTCGGCGTCGCGCCCACCGAGAAGGCGCCGCTGTGGCTCAAGCTCGTCGCCAAGGGGCGGCCGGGCCACGGATCGCTCCCCCACGGCGACAACGCCGCCCTGCGCCTGATCCAGTGTCTGGGTCGCATCGCCGACGCGCGCCGCGACGTGGTGCTACGCCCCGAGACCGAGACCACGCTGCAGACGCTCCAGGACGCCGGCATGCTCCCCGCCGACCTGGCCTTCCGCGACCCCGACGTCCTGAAGGCACTCGCGGGCGCCAGCGACCTGGTGCGCGCCCTGGTGAGCAACACCGTGAGCCTCACCACGCTCACGGGCGGCCAGAAGCACAACGTGATCCCTGCCCGCACGGAGGCCACCCTCGACTGTCGGCTGCTGCCCGGCGAGGACGTCGACACCCATCTCGCCGAGCTGCGCGCGATCGTCGACGACGACCAGGTGGAGATCGAGGTGATCTACCGCTGCCCGCCGCTCGTGTCGGAGATCCGCACCGAGCTGCTCGACCACATCGAGGCGACCATCCGCCACGAGACCGCCGGCGGCGTGGTGATGCCGATGATCTCTCCGGGCTTCACCGACAGCCGCATCTACCGGCGCCACGGCGTCCCGGCCATCGGGTTCACGCCCGTGCTGCTCACGACCGAGGAGGTGGGCGGCGTCCACGGCCACGACGAGCGGATCTCGACGGCGAACCTGCGCCTCGGCACGCAGCTGCTGATGGACACCGTGCGCCGCGCCGCGGGCACGCCCTGACGCAGCCACCACCCGCCGCGGCCAGCCCCAAGGGGAGGAGCTGCAGCGAGGCATCTCGCTCGCCGAAGAGGGTTCTGGAAGCCGGGCTCGGGCCCGGCCCCGGTGTCGGGCAGGCCGCCCCTCGCCACGAAAAGGCAAACCCGCGGAAACGCGGTGACGCAAAGCCAGTGCCCGAGCCCGCTCCGCGGGTGGGTCGAACGGCTGTCGAAAGGAGGGCACGCGGTCCATGCCGCACCCGAACCTCGTCCGAGAGGCCCAGACCCGTCCGCCCGCGATTCCGGGCCGGGAGGGCCCGTCGTGAACGTGACCGCACTGTTCCGGGAGTACGCGCGCCTGGATCTGATGCGCGCCGGAGACGGGATCTCCATCCCGCAGTTCGAGCGCTGGAGCCGCCTGAAGGACGTGCTCGAGCACCGGTTCCGCGGACCGCACGCGCAGAGGCGACCCGAGCGACGCAGCTCACCGCGGATCCCGACCCGCCTGCACTGCACCTACGCCAGCTGTGACGAGCTGCGCAAGGCCTCCATCCGGGATCTGGCGACCGGTGGCGTGTTCATCCAGACCGTCTCACCGGCTCCGATCGGGACGCCCCTCGAGCTGCGCATCCACATCGAGGAGAGCGGCGCGGAGATCGAGGTCCAGGGCTCGGTGGTCTCGACGAACTACTGTCCCGAGCAGCCCGGTGCCCGGGGCATGGGCGTACGCTTCGAGATGGTGACGCGCGAGGCCATCGAAGCGATCAGCGATCTCTTCGCACGCGAAGCGGCACGCGAGGCGCGACGGCAAGCGACGCCCGAGCCGGAACGGTCGGAGGCGCCCGAAGGGACGCCGGAGACGAAGGCGGCCGGCGGCGCGTCCGCCTAGCGCCGGCGCGTGGCGAGCAGGCCCAGCGACGCGAGTCCCAGCCAGGGGAGCAGCGCCGGCTCCGGCACCTCGAGCAGCAGGTTGTCGAGCGCGCCGGACCCGGAGTGGAACACCACGAGCTGGACGACGTCGTCGGAATCGAAGCTGCCGATCTCCGAGGCGGTGGCGTCCCCACCGGTCGAGCCGGGCTCACCCGCCTGGGGCGTCAGGATCGTGAGGTCGAGGGTCTCGTAGCCGTCGCATCCGCCGCACTCGCTCACGTCGAGCGTCCACTTGGACGGGACGGCGTAGGTGCGCGAGTCGCCCTGGCCGTCGACGAGCATGAGGTCCGTCGCGCCGTTGCCGTTGATGTCCACCAGATCGATGGAGAGCAGGGTCACCGGCAGGATGAAGTCGAAGATCAGGGTGCCGCTGTCGCGCTGATCGTTCGGCTCATCGAAGAAGTCGCCGGTCATGCTGTCGTCGCAGCTGCTCCCCTGAGTGACCGAGTCGCACTGGAGGATCAGGATGTTGCCGAGGCCGACCTGGAGGTCCGGATCGGGGCCGCCGGAGCCGTTCGAATCGAAGATCGCGGGGCCGTTGTGGAGGTTGCTCGCGAGCTCACCGGCGGGCGACGAGATGTCGACGATGTTTCCGAACTCGCTGCCGACGTCGATGGCCTGACCATCGGAGAGGACCGCTCCCCCGTCGTCGGTCTCGAACCCGAGATTGACCGGGACCGCTCCCGCAGAGCCCGCAACCAGCCAAGCGCTCAAGGCGCAGAGCACCCCGGCCAACGGCAACACCTGCAACCACCTCGACAGCCGCTTCATCCCACACGCCTCCCAGGCGCCCTCTTCCCAGTTGCAGGGCGCACGCTGGGTCAAAGCAACCCACGTGCCACCCTGGATGTCCGCTTTCTGGAACGAAATGGGGCATCACGCCTCGCTGACGGCCGTTCGACGACCCCCGGAGGACGGGAGTAGGAAAGGCGCTTCCCCTCGGTTGGAAAGGAACTTCCCCGATCTGCGACTCCGAGAGAGACCCGGAGGACGCTCGCGGAGCCTGCGCGAAGTTCCTACAACCGAAGCGATGTGCTCTCCCCGTCCCTCGGCCGGCCGCCTTCATCGGGCCGGCGTCGCCCTGGCCCTGGCCGTGCTGCTCTCGAGTGCGGGCTGCGGAACGCCGCCCCTGGTGGCCTACGAAACGCTCCCCGCCGCTGCGGCGGGGACGACGAGATCGGCTCCGGCGATCCGCGTCGCGCCCCTGCGCGACGAGCGCGAGCCGAGCCGGCGCAGCGCCCTCGGTGCCCTCGTGGACGGCTCCGGCGCCGAAACCCGCCGCTATGGAACGTCCGAGGTGGCCGAGCTCGGGAGCCGACTCGGTGCCGGAACGACCGAGGCCCTGCAGGCCGCGGGCATCAGCGCCTGGCTCTCGGAGGGCACCGCCAGCGGCTCGGGGCCCGTGCTGCTAGGCCGGGTCGAGGAGTACTGGCTTCGCGTGGCGCCGGCGGGCGTGCTCTCGAAGCGGCCCGAGCAAGTGGTGCGCCTCGCCTACGAGCTCCACGCCGACGGCCAGGTGCTCTGGACGGGTCGGGTGGAAGGCCACGCCCACCAGCAGCTGCCCTTCGTCACGGCCGGCACGCGCTCCCGCGTGGCCAACCATGCCCTCGACCAGGCCCTGGAGCGGGCGGTCTCGATCTTCCGCTCGGAGCCGTTCCGCGAGGCCCTCGCCAAGCTGGAGAGGCCCTCGCCCTAGCCGGAACGTCATGCCGCAAGGCGCGAAGGCCATGGATGCGGCGGCGCTAGCTTCCGGTCGTGAACACTCCCTCCCACGTGATCGTGAGTGCGCTGCTGGTCGGCCGTGGTCGCCATCGGCCCCGCTGGCTACCGCTCACGCTCGGGGCGCTGCTTCCGGATCTCCCGATGATCGGCTTCTACGTGTGGCAGCGGCTGGGCCAGGTGCCCGAGAGGGTGATCTGGTCCGAGCGATACTTCGACGCGAGCTGGCAGGCGTTCTTCGACGTCTTCAACTCGCTGCCGCTGATCGCGGCCGCCGCGCTCGTCGCCGCCTGGAGGCGCTCGGAGTGGATGCTGGCGCTGCTCCTGAGCATGGCGGTGCACGCGGTCTGCGACCTGCTCGTGCATCGCGAGGACGCCCATGGGCACTTCTACCCGCTCACGAGCTGGCGCTTCATCAGCCCGGTCTCGTATTGGGACCCGGCGCACTACGGGGCCTGGTTCCTCGGGTTCGAGCTCTTGCTGGTGCTCACCGGCAGCGTCCTGCTGCTGCGGCGGCAGGAGACGCCGTGGCGCGTCGTCGGCGCGTCGACGCTGGCGCTGACCGCGGCCTTCGCCCTCTTCGCGGTGGTGACGTGGTCGGGCGCAAGCCTCGAGGCGCCGGCCCGCTGAGCGCGATCGAGCGGCGTCCGGCTCGCCGCTCGGCACGGGTCTCTAGGCGGCGCCGGGCTCTCCGCGGGCCACCAGCCGGGGGAAGCCCATCAGGCCGAGCAGGCCGCCCATCAGCAGCAGACTGGCGCCGGGCTCGGCAATCGCCTGGGCGATGCGGACCGTCTGGCCCGGGTTGATCACGAAGTCGTACTGCAGCGCGGCGGTGAAGTCCGCGCCCTCGCCGGCCTCGATCGTGCCGTTGCCGTTGGTGTCGCCGAAGATGGTGCCCAGCGGCGGATTGTCGGAGAGATCTCCGGCGACGAGCATGCCGTCGAGCGTCGCGCGGAGCCCCGGATAGGGACCCATCTGGTGGTGCGTGGGGAGCCCGACGGAGGAGGTCCACAGCACCTCGGCGTTCGGATCGCTGGCGTCACCGACGCGCATGCTCCGACGGGTCCCGCCCATGAGCTCGGCGGTGTCGTCGGCGAAGTCGCCCGCGCCGCCGAGGTCGAGGTCGATGTAGGTGTAGAAGGACAGGGTCTGGACCGCCGCGGTGTTGTTCGTCAAGGAGATCGACCAGTTCACGTTGTCGCGGTCGAGGGGGCTGGTGTCGTCGTTCAGGATCCAGTCGTAGCGGATCTCGAGCCCGGTCCCGAGTCCGAGGCCGTTTCCGGCCTGGGACTGGAGCACGGAGAAGTAGTGGTTCGGTGCCGCCTGACCTGCGGGCGTGTCGATGTCGGTCAAGACGCTGAACGCACTGCCGGTGATGCGCGTCATCCCGCTGGCGTTGCCCACGTAGCCGAAGAGCTGGTAGAGCTCGTCGGTCGCAGCGCCGTCGTAGGACAGCACGCTCGACGTCGACTCGAAGCCGAAGTTCCCGAGGTTGCGAACGGCGATGTCCCCGAAGTCCACGTTCAGGGCCGCTGCCGGCGGAGCCAACAGGCTCACGAGCAGAGCGAGGCCGAGCAGGCTCCCGGTCTGCCGTCGGGGGCGGGATTCCATGAGGGGGACTCCTGTGATCTGGATTACGGAACGAGCTGAGTCATTTCCTTCGGGTAAGGGGGGGTCGAAGCTGGAGCGAGTCCCGGCGGGGAGCGGCAGGGCGGGTGCAGCCCGACGGCGAACGACGCGCACTCTGCGACCCAAGGGAGCGCGACTGCGCGGTTCCGTTCGGTGGCGGGTTTTTCCCCGTGCGCGCGACGCCGATCGGTGTCGGAGCGCAGCGCGGCGGTAGCCGCCGAAGCGCTGGCGGCGTCGGGCGCGAGCAGCGAGGCGGCAGGAGGGCCGCGCGCCCGGGCTGGGGGGAAGGCGGGGATCAGCCCCCTCGGACGCGCACCTGCTCGGCAGCGTCGAGGGCGTCGGCCTCGGGATCGAGGGCGGCGAGATCCGGCGGCGTGTCGAAGCCGCCGCGCGCCTCGGCCGTGCTGGCTTCGGCATCCTCGTCGTCCGCTGCCGCCGCAGCGCCGGCGGACGCGTCCTCGTCGGACGACGCCGCGGCGGCGGGCTCGGCAGGGGGCGTGGGCGTGGGCGCCGTCTCGGCCTGGGTGCTCTCGGGGAGCGCGTCGAGCCCGAGGCCCCCCTCGAGCTTCTGGAAGCCGTCCGGGCAGAGCTCGGAGGCTCCGTCCGCCAGGTGGTCGTAGACGGCCCGGTACTGCAGGGTGAGCTCGTGCAGACGGTGGGACGTCTCGGTGAAGTGATCGGCGACGCGATCGCGATAGTCGCTCGCCTCCTTCTGGCTCTCCTCGAGGGCCGTGCGCGCCGACTCGGCGTCCTTGCGGGTCTGCTCCCGCTCGGCGAGGGCATCGTCGAGCGTCGACTGCAGCTCCTGGACGCGCCGGGAGCTCGTGGCCGTGACGCGGCCGAAGACGAAGAAGAGCAGTGCGCCGAGCACGCCCAGCGGAATCACGATCTCGAGCGGAACCATCTCCTGCAACACCAGTCCTCCTGCAGCGATGCCCGGCCCGGCGACGGCATGGCGACGATCTCCGTCGGTGGGCGAACGTCACCACGGTAGCAGTCAGGCGACGCTTCCGAAGCAGGCGTCGAGCTGGCGAGCGTCCTCGGCGAGCCACAGATCCGCCGCACCGCCCGCCTGGGGCAGGCGCAGCAGGCCCGGGCCTTCCCCGGGCGGCCCCGCTCCGGCCGCCGCGAGGGTGGTCGCGAAGGCGACGAGTCGACCCGGCCCCAGCCCGAGCTCCTCGCGCGCCCGCGGTAGCGCCCGTCGCAGGGCTCCGACCACCAGCGTCCCGAGCGTGAAGCGCGCATTCAGCTCGACCACCGGACGCAGCACGAGCTCGCCATCGGGACCCAGGAAGCTGAACGAATCGACGCCGCACGGTCCGCGATAGCCTTCGACGCGGGCCGCCTGCGCGACGCCGAGCGCGGCCTCGAGCGCGGCGTCCTCGAAGCGGGTGTCGGCGTTGACGCGCCCGCGCGCGTCCAGGATCCCGCGATGCCCCGCCGCCTGGCCCGAGCCCGTCGTCACCTGGGTGAGGACGCCGAGCAGGACCACGCCCTCGTCGCCGAGGTGCAGCTGGACGGAGAAGTCCTCCCGGCGCGAGAGCCACGGCTCGAGGATCGCGCCGCCCCGACGCGCGAGCCGGCCCATGGCGCCGGCGAGATCTTCGGCCGACGTCTCTCCCGCGACCCCGCCCACACGGCCGCGGCCACTGGTTCCGAAGCGGGGCTTGAGCGTGAAGCGTCCGCCCGTCCACTCGGGCCACTCGGCCGCTCGCGCCAGGAGCGAGGCGGCTGCGCCGGGCGCCTCGAGGGCCGCGGGCTCGATCACCTCGACGAGGCCGTGCAGGCAGCGGGGCAGCTGCCCTTCGGACGCGGCCACGCGGAGAGCGAAGGCCTTGTCGTGGACCCGGCGGCAGACCTCGGCGGGAGCCCCGACGAGCGGCAGGCCCTGCGCCTTTGCGTGGGCCTCGGCCGATGCGTCGTTCAGCCAGGCGAACACGCCGTCCCGGCCGAGCCACTCGAACGGGAGCGGGGGCTCGAAGAGCGACTCGAACCAGGCCGCGACGGCATCGATGCGGGCCTTGGCGGCGGGGGGTCGCTCGGCGCCCTCCTCTGCCGCCACGTTGGGCCACGGCACGGCGCTCACGAACGCCCGCCATGCTCGGTACTCGAGCGCGCGGTGCGCACGTGCTCGATGAACTCCTCCTCGAGGCCCGCGCGCCGGCGCGCAGCGGCGTCGAAGCGCCGGCCCTTGGCCCGGGCCGCGGAGAGCGGGAACGGCACCGAAGCCTCGTAGCGGGCCCGGTCGCCGTGGTGCTCGGGCAGGAGTTGGCGCAGGCCGTGCGCGGCCATCCGCACGTGGCCGATCTCGTCGCGGTGAACGACCTCGAGCACCCGCGCCGAGGCTTCGTCGCCGGCGGCGCGGAAGCCGTCGCGATACAGCAGCGAGAAGTCGAGGTTCGCCTGCTCGAGTGTCAGCCCCAGGACGGCCAGGAACGCAGGCGGCCCGCCCGCGGCCATGGCCCCCGCGTGCTTCCAGAAATAGTCGGAGTGGGGAGCGTGCTCGGCGAGGCACGCGTCGTGGGCGTGCAGACGAGCGAGGTAGAGGCGCGCATGGCGCTGCTCGTCGGCCAGTACCGAGAGCCAGCTCCGCACCAGGGCCGCGGGCAGGTCGGGCCAGCGCAGCAGGGCGAACGCCAGCAGCTCCGTGGCCTGCAGCTCGTGGTGGGCGAAGCGGGCGAGGCAGAGCGCCCGGGCCCGGGGATCTCCGAGGGCCCCCGGCCGCGGCAGCGACTCCGCGCCCGATCCCATCGCGATCTCCGCGTCCCGGCACGGCCGATCGATCTCGATGGGCGAGAGCCCCTCGAAGCCGACGCCGGCCGGGAGCGTCGGGACCGGCGCGAGCTTCGTCTCGAGGTCGCCACACTCGAGGATCCGACGCAGGGCCTGCCGGATTGCGTCCGGGATTGCGTCCGGGATCGTGTCGGGGATCGCGTCGGGGCTCGGCTCCGAGTGCGCGCTCACGAAGCGGCCTCGGGCGCCCGCTCCACCTGGGCGGCTCGGGTCGCGTCGGCCCAGAGCAGCATGGCCGCGTAGCCGCGCCAGGGGCGCCAGGCCTCGGCGGCCTGCTCCAGATGCCTCGGACTCACCGGGCCGTTCTCCTCGCCGAGCACCTTTCGCAGCACCAGATCTCCGACGGGGAACGCGTCCGGCTCGCCGAAGGCGCGCATGGCGATGTACTGCGCGGTCCAGGGCCCGATGCCCGGGAGATCACACAGGCTCGCGACCGTCTCGTCCAGATCCCGCCCGCCATCCAACCGGAGCTCGCCCTGCGCGACCGCGCGAGCCAGGCCGACCACGGCACGGGCGCGCGCCCCCGGCATCCCCAACCCCTCGAGATCCACCTCGGCCAGACGCTCGGGCGTGGGGAAGAGATGGGTCACCGCGGGCCAGTCCGGATCCGGCTCGAGCGGGTCGCCATGGGCCGCGACGAGACGCCCGGCGAGCGTGGTGGCCCCGGCCACCGAGACCTGCTGGCCCAGGATCGCGCGCACCGCGACCTCGAACGGATCCCACGCACCGGGGATGCGCACCCCGGGCGAGTGGGAGAGCGAACGCTTCAGCCGATCGTCGCGACCGAGCTGGCGCGAGATCGCCTCGGGGTCGGCGCCGAGGTCGAAGATGCGGCGCAGCCGGTCGGCGGCCTGGGCGAGCGGCGTGGTGCGGTCCATCCGGTCCAGACGGATCGTGACCTCGAGCGCCGTGCCGCGCGCGGCGGGTCGGGCCATCACCCGTCCGCGAGACTCGCCGAGCCGGATGGATCGGACGTACACGAAGCCCTCCGTCGACTCGACGCCGGGGATCGCGCGGGCTCCGAGCCAGGCGAGCACGGCGGACCAGTCGAAGGGGGGCCGGTAGGACAGGCGCAGCCGGACGCCGCGCTCGTCGCTCGAGCGTGACGTTGCGGGGCGTCGTCGGCGAAGGGCGCTCGGCGGACGCCCGTACGCGGCCAGGACCGCGTCATTGAAGCGACGCAGGCTCCCGAAGCCGGCAGCTCCCGCCACCTGCGTCATGGTGAGGTCGGTGTCGTCGAGCAGCTTCTTCGCGAACAGCACCCGGCGTGAGGTCGCGACCGCGGTCGGCGTCGCGCCGAGATGACGCAGGAAGAGACGACGCAGGTGGCGGTCTCCCACGCCGAGGCGAGCCGCCAGCTGGCCCACGCTCTCCCGGTCGAGGACCCCCTCGTCGATCAGCCGCAGCGCACGGGCCACCAGGGCGTGGGTCCCCGCCCAGGCCGGTGTGCCCGGCGCCGACTCGGGCCGGCAGCGCAGGCAGGGGCGGAAGCCGGCTCCGACGGCGGCGGCCGCGGAGGGGAAGAAGCGGCAGTTCTCGGCGCGAGGCGTCCGCGCCGGACAGACCGGACGGCAGAAGACGCCGGTGCTCTCGACGCCGGTGAAGAAGCGGCCGTCGAAGCGAGCGTCCCGGGTGGCGAGGGCTCGGTAGCAGGTCTGGGGATCGAGCATGGGAGGAATCTGGCCCTTTCCCGGGCCCCGGCTGGCCATTTTCGGACCTCCACGCCAGGCACGCCAGGGGTGTGTGGGGGCGGGCACGGGCCCACCCCCGGGAGCCGGACGAGAGCCGCGTTTGTCCAGGTTTCGGGCAGCGCCCGTCCGGTTCGCCGGCATTCGAGGCGGCTCGGACGGCCGTCGAGCCCGCTCGGGGCCCTGGGAGGCGGCACGTCGGTTGCACTGTTCAGCCGCGGGCTGCAGGAGGGAGGGGCACATGTTCGTTCGGGTGTACGACTCCGCTCCCCCCGCCCCGGGCCGCACGCGCGCCCGCGGCGGTGGCGAACGCAGCTTCGAGGTCCAGACCGGTGAGGACGGGCGGGTCCACCTGCGGATCTGGGGGAACCTGCCGCGCGGCTGGGCTGGCGATCTCACCTCGGGCATCGCCGATGCGGGTCTGTCCGTCGAGCGCGGCTTCGCCCGGCGCGGCGCCGGGTCGGCGTGGATCGCGGCGTTCGTGCTGAGCCGCACCGAGAGCTCCGCGGATCCCCTCCTGCTCGACTATCTCGCGCTCGCCGCGAGCGGTCGCCACCGGCGCAGCCAGCCTCCGGATCTCGACGTGAGCCGCCACCGCATCCTGCCGGGCCCCGATGGCTGCGCGCAGCTCGAGGTCTCGGCACCCGACCGCCCCGGCTTCCTCGCCGGCCTGCTCGAACGCCTGAGCTTCCTGCGCCTCGAGCCGGCCGAGCTCGAGATCCGCACCGAGGGCGGCCGCGTCGCCGACCGTCTGCTGATCCGCGCCCGCGACGGGGGCCCGCCTTCGGCCGCGGTCCTACGGATCCTGTCCGAGGCCATGGACGGCACCATCCTCCACAATCGCGCCGTCGGGAGCTGAGCGCTCAGCCGGGCCGCGACCCACCGACGGCGTCGATGGCCGCAACGACGGCGTCCACCTGCTCGGGCTGCGCGTCGGGGCCGAAGCTCACGCGGATCGATCCGTCTGGAGAGCCGAGCCTCTCGAGCGCCCCGCCCGCGCAGTGTCGACCGGCGCGGATGCAGATGCCGTGTCGGAGGAAGTGCGCCTCGGCTTCGGACACGGGGAGCGCGTCCAACAGGAGGGACAACGCCGCCGTGTGTTCGCCGGCGCCTCCGAAGATCCGGCAGCCCGCGCGGCCCGTTAGCGCGGCACGCAGGGCAGCCCGGCACGCGCGCGCGGCCGCGAAGGGGTCGGGGCCTCGGGCGGCGAGCGAATCGAGCCCGGCGGCGAGCGCGCAGGCCCCGGCCAGATTCGCGCTGCCGACGTCGCAGTAGTCGGGCATCGGGAAGTCGACCTCGGGTGCGACCCACAGCCCCCCGATGCCCTGCGGCCCCTGGGGCCCCTTGTGCCCCGCGAAGGCGACCACCTCCGCCTCGATGCCCACGCGGAGATCGGGGAGGACGCCGGCCGACTGGGCCGCATCGAGGAGCAGCGGCACCCCGTGCTCGCGGCTGATCTCGCGCAGCGCCGGAACGGGCAGCACCTCGCCCGTCACGTTGGACGCGACCGAGACCGCGAGCCATGCGACCGGGCCTTCCTGCATGCGCGTGCGGACGTCCTCGGGCTCCACACCGCCGGGTGCACAGGGCAGCACCTCCACCCGAACGCCGCGCCGGGCCAGGCCGGCGAGCGGCCGGGCGAGTGCCTCGTGCTCGAGCGCGCTGGTCAACACCACGTCGCCGGGCGCGAGCGGCAGGCTCAGGACGGCCGCCCACAGGGCCGACGTACAGCCCGGCGTGAACAGCAGCCGCTCGGGGTGCGAGAGCCCGAGCCGCTCGGCCACACGCGCCTGGGCGTCGGCCAGGAGCGCCGGGTGCTCCTCGAACGGTGCGGCCAGGGTCGCGGCGGCTGCGCGCGGGACGGCCTCGGGCTTCGGCCAGCTCGTGCCCGCGTGGTTCAGGTAGAGCGGCGTCGACATGGCCAGTCCGTAGCATGCCGCCCTCCGAACCGCCGATGCGTGCGGCGGCGGGGCGCGAGCCGGTAGCATGGCGCGTCGCCTCGGTTCATCGCGGCGAGGAGGAGCCGAACGTGGGCCATCGCGTCATCCGTGTCATCCAGTGGGCGACCGGCGGGGTCGGCCGCGCGGCGATCGAGGCGATCCGATCGCATCCCGAGCTCGAGCTCGTGGGCGTCTACGTGCACTCCGACGCGAAGGCGGGCGTCGACGTGGGCACCCTCCTCGGGACGGAGCCCTTCGGCCTCGCCGCGACGAACGACGCCGACGCCATCGTGGCGCTCGAGGCCGACTGCGTGCTCTACGCGCCCATGATGGCCCACGAGCCCGACGTGATCCGGCTGCTCGAATCCGGAAAGAACGTGGTGACGCCGCTCAACTGGTTCTATCCGGGCACGCGGGACGTCTCGGCCGTCGCGGCGGCCTGCGAGCGGGGAGGCAGCACCCTGCACGGGACGGGCATCCACCCGGGCGGGATCACCGAGCGCTTCCCGCTGATGGTCTCGGCGCTCTCCCGCGAGATCCGGCACGTGCGCGCGGAGGAGTTCTCGGACATCCGCAGCTACGGGGCTCCGAACATCGTCGAGCACGTGATGCTCTTCGGGAAGACGCCGGAGGAGGCGGCGAAGAGCCCGATGCTCCAGGTGCTCGGCTACGGCTTCGAGCAGTCGATCGACATGCTGGGCGACGCGCTCGGCTTCGCGCTCGACCCGGAGAAGCGTCGCTCCCACGAGGTCGCCGTCGCCACGGCGCCCATCGACTCGCCGATCGGAGCGATCGCGCCGGGACGCGTGGCGGCCCAGCGCTTCTGCTGGGAGGGAACGGTCCGCGGCGAGCCGGTGATCAGCGTGCGCACCAACTGGTTCATGGGGCAGGAGCACCTGGAGCCGGCCTGGAGCTTCGGACCCGAAGGCGAGCGCTTCGAGGTGGAGGTGAGCGGTGACCCCCCGGCGCGCCTGTCCTTTCACGGCTGGCACCCGGCCTCGATCGAGGCGGGACTCGAGCGCAACCCGGGGATCGTCGCGACCGCGGTCCACTGCGTGAGCGCGATCCCCTTCGTGTGCCGGGCGGAGACCGGGATCCGCACCTACCTCGACCTGCCCCTGGTCCACGGGCGCGCCGCACCGGAGTGGTCTTGATCCTCGACCGCTTCCGGCTCGACGAACGCGTCGCCCTCGTCACCGGCTCGGGCAAGGGGATCGGTCGGGGCATCGCCCTCGCCTTCGCCGAGGCCGGCGCCGACGTCGTGTGCTGTGCGCGCACGCGAGCCGACGTCGACGACACCACCCGCGAGGTCGAGGCCCGGGGACGCCGCGCCCTCGCGCGCGTCGCCGACGTGACGCAGACGGCCGAGCTCGAGGGGCTGGTGGACGCCACCCTCGAGCGCTTCGGGCGCCTCGACGTGCTCGTCAACAACGCGGGCGGGACGCCGCCGCGCCCGGCCCTCCAGACCTCGGAGGGCTTCTTCGAGAACGCCCTGCGCTTCAACCTCACCCAGGCCTTCCTGCTGACCCGGCTGGCGGTCCCGCGCATGGTCGAGACCGCCGGCGGCGGCGCGGTGGTGAACGTCTCCTCCCGCGCCAGCGACATGGTGCAGCGGGGCTTCGTCGCCTACGCCGCGGCGAAGGCGGGGATGAACGCCATGACACGGACCCTGGCCGCGGAGTGGGCGCCCCGCGTCCGCGTCAACGCGATCTCCGTGGGCGGGATCGCCACCGAGGCCCTCGAGGTCGTGATGACGAACGACGCCCTGCGCCGGCAGCTCGAGGCGGGGACGCCGATGGGCCGGGTCGGCGAGGTGGAGGACGTCGCCGCCTGCGCGCTCTACCTCGCCTCGGACGCCGGGAGCTTCGTCACGGGCAAGGTCTTCCAGATCGATGGTGGGGTCGAATCCCCGGCCATGGAGGTCCCGACGCCGCCGCTCGAGCCTCGAGAGCCGGCCGGAGACCGGGTCGAGGAGTGAATTTCCGCTCTTTCGGCGCGTCGAAGTGCCACGGATCGGTAGTCTTGAACGAATGGGGCCCGTGGCCCCGGAGGAGGGCGGAATGGGCGAGATGCGCGTGATGATGCGGATGCTCCTGGCGAGCGCGGTGCTCCTGCTGGCGGGCGGCGCCTTCGGGGCCGAGGGCTCGGGAGACCTCAACGGCAACGGACGGCTCGACGCCAACGACCTGCGCGGCCTGAACGCCTTGTGCATGAAGAAGCCGGCGGATCACAAGATCTCGTGCGCCCCGGCCGACCTGGACGGCAGCGGGCGCATCGACTCGAAGGACTGGTTCGACGAGCTGCGGCCCACGCTCAAGGAGAAGGGACTCACCCGGGAGAGCCCGGAGGTGCAGCTGGTCCTGAACTGCAACAAGAAGAAGGTCGACGCCGAGCTCTCGTGCAGCGCCGTCGACATGACCGGCGACGGGCTGGTCGCACCCAACGACTTCTTCATCCTGCGCGGGAAGGTCAACGAGGCGGAGGCCGCCAGGGAAGCCAAGAAAGCCAAGAAAGCCAAGAAGGCGGCGGAGTAGCGCCGCTCACGGCTCGAGGGGCTGCACCTCGAGCTCGAGCTCCTTGCGCTGGCGTTCGGCTCGCTCGACCGCGGCGGCCCGCTCGCGCTCCATCTCGAGCACCAGCTCCTTGCGCATGCGCTCCACGCGCTCGCGCTCGGCTTCGGCGAGCACCCGTTCGAGCTGGAGGCCACGCCGGCCGAGGAATTCCAGCGGCACGTCGGGGCCCTGCGCGCCGGGCTCCTGGCGGAGCACGATCTCGCGGGTCGCGAGGGTCGCGTCGTCCGACCGCGCCGCGACCTCGATCCGGTTCTCGCCTTCGACGAGGCGAACCAACGCATCCCAGGAGCCATCCGCCTGCACCATCGCGCGCCGGGTGCGACCCCCGTCGCTCCGGTTCGTCACGGTGACCTCGTCGATCCGCGCGAAGCTCACCAGCTCGACCAGGCTCGCGAGCTCGCCCGAGTCGCGTACGGGAACGAAGATGCCGCCCGTCAGCGCCGCCATCTCCACCGGCGCAATGGGCCGGCCGAGCGCCTCGGGGCCGATCGCGAAGCTGTGCACGCGCACTCCGGCCCGGCGCGCCCGGTGAGCCGCCCGCAGCGCACTGCGCACGGCGCTCGAGGGCTCGTCGGTCGCGGGCAGGGTCGGCTCGCCGTCGGTGAAGAAGAGCACGACCTTGCGGCTCTCGGGATCGGCGTGGGAGAGCGAGCCCGAGATGCCGAGCAGCTCGAGGGTCGCCTGGTCGAGGCCCGCCGCCATGTGCGTACCGCCGTAGGCGCCGCGGGCGAGCACCTGCGCCAGGACGTCCTGCACCCGGCCGAAGTCGGAGGTCAGTGGCTCCTCGGTGCGCGCGGAACGGACCCACTCGGTCTGGAAGGGGGCGACCGGCCGCGCCTCGCCGGCGAAGGTCACGAGACCGACCCGGGTGATGCGGGGATCCAGGCTCGCGACGAGCCGACGGGCCGCCGCGACCTCGGCCGCGAGGATCGAGTCGCCGGGATCGCTGCTTCCGCCTCGCCGACCCTCGGGCTCGCCCACCAGCCCGTCGCCGTCGATGTCGACCCCGGTGGGTGCATTGGTCGAGTCCGAAGTGTCGACCACCAGCATCACGTCGAAGCGCACGGGCCCCTCCCGGTTGCCGGCGGAGACCGCGCGACCGGCCAGGAAGGCGCCGGCCGCATCGCCGAACACGGCGCCCGAGGCCGGGTGCTCGATCACGAGCTCGACCGAGGCCGGCTCCGGGGGCTGGGTCGTACCGGGCGGGGGCGACGGCGGGAGCTCGCGCACCGCGCGCTCCACGCGACGTGAGACGTTCTCGCGGCCGGCGAGATCTCCATGAGCGGAGCCCGTGGCCAGGCGGCGGCGCCGGGCCTGGTCCGTGGCGGCGCTCGGGGGCGGCGCGTAGCTCACGAAGAGCCGGCCCATGCCAGCGTCCAGGGGATGGCGCAGGGAGTCGACGACACCGCTGATCGGGCCGACCCCGAGACGCAACCTCCCCTCGGCGGGCCACGCCGACTGCAGCAGGCCCACCGCACGTCCGTCCTCGTCGATCAGCGCCGAGCCACCGAAGCCGCGCAGGTCGACCCAGCCCGCGAGGTCGGCCTCGATGCGCGTCTCGCTCACGCGCACGACCTCCACGGGCAGGCGCCGGAGATCGGGCGGGCCCTGGCTCGGGAGGCCGAGCAGGAAGAGCCGATCGCCCGGCTCGGGCAGGGGCCCGGCCTCGAGGCTCGGGGGCTCCGCCAGAGGCGGGTCACCCGCCGGCAAGCCCGAAGGCGGGTCGCCACCCGCCGGCAAGCCCAAAGGCGGGTCACCACCCGCCGGCAAGCCCGAAGGCGGGTCGCCAGCCGCCGGCAAGCCGGATGGCGGGTCGTCACCCGTCGGCTCCTCCAGCTGGAACACCACGAAGTCGTCGCGCAGGGTCGCGCCGGGCTCGTGATAGGCGGGGCCAGGGCGCACGTGATAGCGGCTCGCCCGGGCGAGCTCGCGCCCCTCGGCGCTGCGGAACACCACCTGGGCCGACTCCGCCAGCAGGGTGCGATCGAACGAGTGGCTGGCACCGACCGCCACGCGACCGGCCGGGCCGTCGGCGCGCAGGAAGAACACGCTGCCGGTCAGGCCCGAGCCCCGGAGATGGGTCCGCGCCACGACCTCGCGCTGCGACTCGGGGATCCCGCCGGAGGAGCCGGCCGCGAGCGGAGCCGCCACGAGGAGGAGACCCGCGAGCCATGCGATCGCAGAGGCGAGTCGGCTCAAGCGACCCCCGGAGCCGGGGCGCTCGGTGTCTCCGCGCAGGGCACGGCAGAGACCTCGACGGGGACGCCGTTCAGGATGGCGTTCCCGACCACGGGCTCGAGCACGGCGTCGTCGATCACGTCGTTGCAGGACACGCCGGCGTGGTCGGCCGCCAGGGCCAGCCGCGTGCCCGCCCGGCCGTGACCCCAGCCGTGGGGCAGGCTCACGACGCCCGGGCGCAGGCGATCCGAGAGCTCGAGGGGGGCCTCCACCGCACCCACCGGCCCCGCGACGCGAACCCGCTGTCCGGCGACGAGCCCGCGGTCCCTCGCATCGTCCGGGTGCATCTGCAGGGTGCAGCGCTCGGGGCCCTTGGTGGACATGCACGTGTTGTGCAGCCAGGAGTTGTTGGTGCGCACGTCGCGGCGCCCGATCATCACCAGGCCGGTCGGCTCGGGCGTGTTGCGCCGGCTCTCGAGATCGTGGGCCAGGCGCGCGAGCTCGGCGCGCATGACCTCGGGAGCCAGATCGATCCGCCCGTCCTCGGTGGCGAGCACCTCGTCGAGCCGCGGCACGAGCGGCCCGAGATCGAGCCCGCTCGGCTCGGCCTCGATGTCGGCGAGGCGCAGGCCCCTTCGCCAGGGGCGGAAGCCATCGCCGCGCGGGCCCAGGCGGATCAGCGCGTCCAGGATCCGGCGCGTGCCCGGCCGCGGAAGCCAGCGACGCGCCGCGGACCAGAGCCACCGGCGCGGGCCCTGGGCCTTCTCGGCGGCCAGGCCCAGCACCAGCTCGCAGAGGATCGCGAAGTCGTCCTTCGTCGCGGGATCGGGGGTCACGACCTGCGGGGAGTAGCGCGCGGTGTCGCGAACGGCGAAGCCGTGGAACAGCACCTCGTAGGCGTCGTGCTCGAGGGAGCCGGTCGGCGGCAGGATCAGATGGGCGTGGCGGGTGGTCTCGTTGCAGTAGTAGTCGACGGCCACGAAGCACTCGAGCCCGGCCAGCGCGCGCTCGAGCCGGCGGCCGTTCGGCGCCGAGAGCACCGGGTTGCCGGCAATCGAGAGAAGCCCGCGCACCTGCCCCTCTCCCGGCGTCTCGATCTCCTCGGCGAGACACGGCGTCGGCGCATCGCCGTTGAAGATCGGCGCTCCGCGCACCCGGGTATGCCCCTCGAGCATCGTGCCGGCCCGGCCGCGCATCTCGGCCAGCTCCGCCAGATCGACCGCGGGGCGCGGAAACATCACACCGCCCGGCCGATCGAAGTTGCCCGTGACCAGGTTGAGCACGTCGATCAGCCAGCTGACGAGGGTGCCGAAGGGGTGCTGGCAGGTGCCGACGCGCCCGTAGCAGACGGCCGAGGGAGCCGCGGCGAACTCCCGGGCCAGACGACGGACCGTCGTGGCGGGGATCCCGAGCACCGGCTCGATCTCCTCGGGAGCGAAGGGCGCGAGTGCGCGGCGCAGGTCGTCGAGCCCGCGTCCGCGTTCGGCGAGGACCGTCCCGCCCTCGAGCTCCTCGTTCAGCACGGTGAAGAGCAGGCCGGCCATGAGCAGGCCGTCCTTGCCCGGCTGGATCGACAGGTACTCGTCGGCGTACTGCGCCGTCTCGGTGCGGCGCGGGTCCACCACCACGAAGCGCCCGCCTCGCGCGGAGAGCGCCTCGAGCCGGCGGCGGAACCCGGGAGCGGTCATCAGGCTGCCCCCGGAGACCACGGGGTTCGCGCCGAGCATCAGGAGGTGCTGGGTCCGATCCACGTCGGGGATCGGGATGCGCAGGAAGTTCCCGAGCAGGAGCAAGGAGGAGGCGTGCTTGGGGTTCTGGTCGAGGGAGCTCGCGCTGTAGCGGTTGCGCGTGTCGAGCACGGAGAACAGCGGCGTCACGGCCAGCACGATCCCGAGGCTGTGCGCGCCTGGATTGCCCAGGTAGCAGGCCACGGCGTCGTCGCCGTGCTGCTTCTGGATCGCGCCGAGACGCTCGCAGGCCTCGGAGAGGGCCGAATCCCACGACACGGGCACGAAACGCTCGCCCTGCCGACGCAGCGGCTGCCGCAGGCGATCGGGATCCTCGTGGATCTCCCGGAGGGCGACGGCCTTGGCGCAGATCGCGCCGCGGCTGAGCGGATCGTCGGGGTCGGGCTCGATGCGCCCCACGCGCCCGCCGTCCACGTGGATGCGCAGCCCGCACATCGCCTCGCACAGGTTGCAGGTCTTGTGGACCACCCGCGGGCCCGTTGCCGTCGTCAAGCGGATCTCGTCCCCCCGCCCCGCCCGAACGACAGCGCGGTCTCGAGCCCGGAGTAGCGCGGCTGGTCGATGGCCAGCTGGTTCACGACGGTGGTGCGCAGGTGCTCGGCCAGCCCGGGCGTGTCGAGCGCGAGGTCGCCGTCGCGCAGCGCCTGCACCAGACGCCAGCGGTGCTCGGAGAGCGTCCCCTTGTCGCAGGCGAGGAGCGCCACGAGTCGCGCCTCCTCCGCGCGCCGGTGGGGAACGCCCCGGGTCACGTCCCGCAGCACGACGTCGAGGGAGTTGGCGGCCACTCTCGCGAGGAAGCTCGCGCGCCCCTTCGAGGCGGGCATCACCTCGGCGCGCAGGTGGTCGCGCACGCTCTCGATCAGCTCGTCGACCCGGGGCATGTCGAGATCGGAGGAGGGATCGCGTTCGGGCACCAGCTCGACGGGGCCCGGGATCAGGAGGTTCACGCAGTCGACCTGGCACTCGGAGCTGCGCCGCCCGATGGCCGCCCGCTCGACGCTCTGGTCGGGCCCGCTGCGATAGTGGTGCGCCATGGTCAGGCAGCCGACCGCCCACCAGAAGGAGCCGAAGACCTCCCAGAAACGCACGTGCTCGGGATCCACCGGCACTCCGCTCACCGACTCGTAGCCCGCGAAGAGATCCTCGCGCGAGCCGAAGCCGCCGACGGGGAGATCCGCCCGGCCGAAGCGCCAGGAGTTCGTGCACAGCCAGCCGAGGTCGCGCATGGGATCGCCTACGTGGGCCAGCTCCCAGTCGAGCACGGCGACCACTCCCTCCGGCGAGACCATCAGGTTCCCGTTGCGGAAGTCTCCGTGCACGAGGCCTTCGCGTGGCGACTCGGGCAGGTGGTCGAGCAGCCAACGCCCGGTGTAGTCGATCATCGGCTGGGGCGTGTCGTAGCCGCGGTACAGGGCCCAGGTCTGATCCACCAGCTCGCGCGGATCCGCGTGCGGCAGGGCGTGCTCGGCCGAGCCGAGGCCGCTCGCCTCGAGATCGAGGGCGTGGATGCGCGCCAGGATCTCGCCGCAGCGTCGTGCGAGGGTCGGGCGCACGCTCTCGAGCTCGGGCGACTTCACGATCCGCGCGCCGAGGGTCTCGCCGGACAACCACTCCATCAGGAAGCCGGCGCCCAGGCCCTCGTCCGGTGCGAAGACGTGGACGATCCCGGGCTCGGGGACGCCTGCCTCCCCCGCCCGCTGCATCAGCGTCGCCTCGGTGGCGAGGGAGATGCCGCCCATGCGCGCGGCGGCGTGGCCGCCGGGGGCCCGCCGCATGGCCAGGCGCCGCTCGTCCCCGCCTGCGCGCACGACGACTCGGTAGGTCTCCTGGCTGGCGCCCCCCGAGAGGCGCTCGACGGAGACCAGGCTCTCGAAGCCTTCGAGCCGGCTTGCGAGTACCCCCGTGAGGACACCCTCGAAGGCCGCGTCCTTGCTCACGACTCCTGGACGCCCTTCGGAGCGCGCTGCTTCATGAACCCGAAGAGGTAGCCCGCGACGCGGCGCATCTGGATCTCCTCGGCGCCCTCGGTGATCCGGTAGCGACGGTGGTGGCGGTAGATGTGCTCGAAGGGCTTGTGGCGCGAGTAGCCGAGCCCGCCGTGCACCTGCATGGCGCGATCCGCCGCCTCGCAGCAGAGCCGGTTCGACCAGTAGTTGCACATGGACACCTTGTCGGACACCGAGAACGCTCCATAGGTGTCCATCTGCCAGGCGGTCTTGTGGATGAGCGCGCGGAGCATCTCACACTGGGTCTGGAGCTCGACCAGCGGGAACTGGATCGCCTGGTTGGTCGCGAGCGCCTTGCCGAAGGGCTTGCGCTCCTGGGCGTACGCCACGGCCTCGTCGATGCAGTACTGGGCGGCGCCCAGGCTCGACGCCGCCTGGCGGATGCGGTTCTCGTTGAAGAAGTGCTGCACCACGCCGAGGCCCCGGCCCTCGCCGCCGAAGATCGTCGAGTCGGGCACGCGCACGTTCTCGAGCACCACGTGGCCGTGGTCGGTGGGCATGTTGAAGGTCCAGAGCATCTCGGCCACCCGGAAGCCCGGCGTGTCGGTCGGGACCAGGAAGCAGGTGATGCCCCGGCCGTCCCCGGCCTCGCCGGAGGTGCGCGCGAAGATCAGGTCGGTGGTGGCCTTGTGGATGCCGGTGTTCCAGGTCTTCTCGCCGTTGATCACCCAGTGGTCGCCGTCGCGGACCGCCGTCGTCTCCATGTGGGTGGCGTCGGAGCCGTGGGCCGGCTCGGTGATGCCGAACGCGAAGCCGCGGCGCCCGGTGGCCAGATCGTCGACCCACTCCGCCTTCTGCGCCTCGGTGCCGTACTCGAGCATCAGCAGCAGGCCCACGTTGTTCCCGACGATCGAGTGCTCGTTCTGCAGGTCGTTGTGCAGCCCGAGCCCCTTGCGCGCCAGGTGCTCGCGGATGATCGCCATCCCGAGATTCGTGCCGTCGCGACCGCCGTACTCCTTCGGGAAGGGGTAGCGGTAGTGGCCGGCGGCATCGGCGCGTCGTTTGGCCTCGTGGAGCAGGGCCTCCCACTCCTCGTTGGGCAGCCCGCCGCGATCCCAATCGGTGCGCGCGTCCTCCCGACGGTGGTCGAAGAAGCGCTCGTTGTCGTCCTGGGCCTGGAGCGGGGCGATCTCCCGCTCGATGAAGTCGTCGAGCTCGGCCAGATAGGCGACGAGCTCGTCCGGGATGTCGAAGTCCATCGGGGGAAGATCGGCCGGAGCCGGGGTTCGTGCCAACCGGACGCCGTCGCCTCCTGCGGGCCCCCTGCGGTCCCCCTGCTGCCCACCTGCCGGCGGATCCGGGCTATCTTCGAGGGCTTCCCACTACGCCGCCTCCCTCGGAGACCTCCCGTGCGCACCCTCCTGCTGCTCCTGCTCGCCCTCGGCCTGGCCACCGGCGCCGATGCCGTCCCCGGGGACGTGGACGACGACGGAATCGCCGACGACCTCGACAACTGCGTCGACGTCGCGAACCCCGACCAGCGCGACGACGACGGCGACGGCTACGGAACCGTCTGCGATGCCGACCTGAACGACGACGGGATCGTCGGGGCCGGCGACTTCTTCGCCGTGCTGCGTCCCTGCCTCAACCTGCCCGTCGCCTCGAACCCCGAGTGCGCCATCGCCGACTTCGACGGCGACGGGGTCGTCTCTCCTGCCGACTTCTTCTCCGGCTTCCGTCCCAACCTCGGGCTTCCGCCGGGGCCCAAGTGCGCGAGCTGCCCGATCGCACCGGACCTCGAGATCCTCCCCGACGTGGACGTCCTCGCCGGCTCACCCCTCGTGATCCCCCTGCGCGGAGGCGATGCGCTCGGCCAGCCCGTCATCTACACGGCCACGTCGGACAACCTCGACGTCGTCCCGCAGATCCCGGTGGGCAATCGTAGCCTGCTGATCGACGTGGCCGGCTTCGGGGAGATGAACTTCCACCTCTTCGAGGACCTCGTCCCTCGCCCGACGGGTCGGATCATCGAGCTCGCGGAGAGCGGCTTCTACGACGGCATCATCTTCCATCGGGTGGCGGCCCTGGCGGACGGCACGCCCTTCGTGATCCAGGCGGGGGATCCCACCGGAACCGGCACCGGCGGCTCGACCCTGGGCAACTTCGACGACCAGTTCAGCGAGTGCCTGCAGCACAACGCCGTCGGCGTTCTCTCGATGGCAAAGACACCCAACGACGACACGAACGACTCGCAGTTCTTCGTGACGGCCCAGGACTTCCGAAGCCTGGACTCGCAGCACAGCGTGTTCGGAACCCTCGTCCGCGGCGAGTCCGTGCGGGCCGCCATCCAGGCGGTTCCCGTGGACGCCGCGAGCAAGCCCCTGACGGACGTGGTGATGCAGCAGGTCACCGTCTTCGTGGACGACCAGAACGGAGTGCTGATCCTCAAGGCTCCCGAAGGCGCATCGGGATCCGCCACGATCACGGTGACGGCGACCGACTCCGACGGCGTCGAGACCCAGCGCAGCTTCACGGCGACCATCCAGCCCGACCCCGTGGACACGCCGCCCTGGCTCGCGGACATCCCCGTGATCGAGACTCCGTCGGGAACTCCGACCGACTTCCAGCTCGAAGCGATCGATCCGGATGGGGGCGCCTTGCCCTTGTTCCGACAGGCGGCTCCGGGGCCCAACCTCGACTACAGCGTCGATTCCTCGAGCGGGCTCGTCACGGTGACGCCGAGCCCGAGCTTGCCGCCCGGGGACTACACGATCCTGGTCGGCGTTTCGCCCACCGGAAACCTCGGCTCCGTCGACACCCAGGTCGTCACCATCCGGATCCTGCCGTAGCCTCGGGGCATGGCCGAGCTCGACTACCTCCCGATCGACTGCGACAACCACTACTACGAGGCCGAAGACGCGTTCACGCGCCACGTGCCCCGGGCCATGCAGCCGCGCTGCGTGCAGTGGGCGGAGATCGAGGGGCGCAGGCACCACGTGGTCGGCGGGCGCGTGAGCCACGCGGTGACCAACCCGACGTGGAACCCGATCGCCAAGCCGGGCGCCATGTACGAGTACTTCCGGGGCAACCCGGACGGGAAGAACCCCATCGAGATGCTCCGCGACCGCGAGCCCCTGCCGGCGGAGTACATGGACGCCGAGGCGCGCCTGCGCAAGATGGACGAGCAGGAGATCGAGTCGGTCTGGCTCTTCCCGACCCTGGGCGTCCTCTACGAGGAGCTCCTGAAGCACGACATCGAGGCCGTGCGCACGACCTTCCGCGCCTTCAACCGCTGGCTCGACGAGGACTGGGGCTTCAGCAATGCCGGCCGCATCTTCGGGGCGCCCTACCTCTCGCTGGCCGACCCCGCGTTCGCCTGCGAGGAGCTCGAGTGGGCGCTCGAGCGTGGCGCCCGGGTCGTCGTGATCCGCCCCGCCGCCGTCTTCACCGAGACCGGGCCGCGCTCGCCGGCGGACCCGCTCTTCGACCCCTTCTGGGCCCGCGTCGGCGAGGCGGGCATCACCGTGGTGATCCACGCCGGCGACTCCGGCTACTCGACCCACGGCTACACCCGCGACGGCTTCGGGGCGAGCTTCTCCGGCGGAGGGGGCGGTGGTTGGCGGCCCAGCATCAAGGCCTTCAACATCGAGCGCGCCGCCTACGACTTCCTGATCACGCTCTCCTTCGAGAAGCTCTACGAGCGCCATCCGGGCGTGCGCATCGCCTCGGTGGAGAACGGCTCGGAGTTCCTGCCCGACCTCTTCCGCAAGCTCGAGCAGTCGAAGAACCGCATGCCCGGATACTACGGCGAGGATCCCGGCGTGCTCTTCCGCGAGCACGTCTGGATCAACCCCTTCTGGGAGGACGACATCGCCGAGGTGGTCGAGCACATGGG
>JASJCN010000288.1 GCA_030065975.1 Myxococcota bacterium | reverse complement strand
TCGGCATGGAAGCGGGACCAGTCCGAGGCGAACCAGAAGCTCATCAACTCGCTCGCGCGGCTCGTGAGGGAGACCGCCCCCGAATTCACCCCGACCGTCAAGTGGGGACAGGGTTGCTGGACGCTCGATGGCGAGCCGAAGGTCTACATCCACGCCGAGCCCGACCACCTCCACTTCGGATTCCATGCCGGGTCGACGCTGAAGGATCCAGAGCGGCTCCTCGTTGGCAGTGGCAAGTACGTGCGTCACGTCAAGGTCTTCGCGACCATGCGGATCCCACGCAAAGCCCTCGCCGCGCTGGTCGAGCAGGTGCGCTAGGGGAGGAGCAGCCGTTCGACGCTAGCTGAGCAACTGCGGCGCCACCTGCTCCAGGGCGGGAACGAGCTCCGCGAGCGCATCCTCGAGTGCCGACACCGCGTGGTCGACGTCGCCCTCCGTCATGGGGGACGATGTGCAGTACATGAGCCGGCTCGCGGCGAAGACGCCGCGCTCGAGCATCAGCAGGTGGAGCAGGCCTCCTATGGCCCCGGCGCCGATCATGCCCTGCAGGGCGTCACGCGCATCGGCGATCGGTGCGTCGGTGAGGTGGAGGTTCGTGAGCGACCCGACGCCGGTCGACCGCCCGCGCACGCCGGCCTGCTCGAAGGCGCGATCGAAGCCGGCCCGCAGACGCTGACCGAGCGCGCCGAGGCGGTCGATCAGCTCTGCGTCCACCTGGTGCATCGTGGCCACGCCCGCCGCCATCGAGAGGGGGTTGCCCGAGAAGGTGCTCGAGTGCATGACCGGGCGAGGTTCTTCCGGATGGAAGACCCGCATCAGCTCCTCGCGCCCTCCGAATGCGCCGATCGGCAGCCCGCCGCCGATGATCTTTCCCAGTGAAGTGAGATCGGGCGTGACGCCGTAGACCGATTGGGCGCCACCGACCCCGAGTCGGAGCGTGATGACCTCGTCGAGGATCAGGACCACGTCGTGTTCGGCGGTCTCGTCCCGGAGCGCCTGCAGGAACTCGCGGGAGGCCGGGATCATTCCCATGCTGCCGAGCACGGGTTCGACGATCACTGCCGCCAGCTCGCTCGCGTGCCGGGCGATGAGTGCGGCGGCGGCGTCCGGCTCGTTGAACGGGCAGACGAGGACGTCGTCCATGAGGCTCGGGCTGTGGCTGGCATCGATGGGAACGACGTCGGGCGCGTCGGCTGGGCCGGCGAGGCCTGGAAGCGGGACGAGACTCGCCTCCGCGAGCTCGTAGCTTCCGTGGTAGCCGCCCTCCATCTTCATGATCTTGCGTCGGCCCGTGTTGGCGCGCGCGCAGCGGATCGCCATCAGGGTCGCCTCGCTGCCCGAGGCCGTGAAGCGAAGCTGCTCCATCGAAGGAACCCGCGAGCGGATGATCTCGGCGAGCTCGAGCTGGCTCGTGGTCGCGGCCCCGACCGCGGAGCCTCGCGCGACCTGCTCCGAGACGGCCCGGACGACCTCGCGATCGGCATGTCCCAGGATGAGCGAGGTGAAGTTGTTCATGAAGTCGACGAGCTCGTGACCGTCGACGTCGCGCACGCGGGCGCCTTCGCCCGAGTCGATGAAGAGCGGATGCGGCGCGTAGTGGGCGCTCATGCGGGTGTCGCCGCCGGGGAACGAGCGCCGCGCCTCGGCGGCCAGGGCCGCCGAACGCGGCGCCCAGCGCTGGTAGTGCTCATGGATGCGGGACCGGAGGTCGTCGATCGTCTCGGCTTGCAGCGGCATCTTGTACAGTGTATAAGACCCTTCGCGAGGAGCCAACCGTTTGGCGGCGAGAGCACGATCGAAAGCAACCCGAAAGGCCAGCCCCCGGCGCCCCCCGACGGCCGTCGGCCTCGATCACAAGCAGGTCGTCGAGGGGGCGCTGGCCCTGATCGACGCCGAGGGCCTCGGCGCCTTCGGCATCCGGTCGCTGGCCCGACATCTCGGCGTCAATCCCGCCGCGGTCCAGTGGCACGCGGGCTCGCGTGACCAGCTGCTGACGGCGGTGATCGACGAGGTCGCGGGGCGCCGCAGCCCCGTCGACCCCGGGCACGCCTGGCCGGTGCGCTTCCGCGAGGTGGCCCGCGCGCTGCGTCGCACTCTCTTCGCGCACCCCAACCTGGCTCCGCTGATCGGCGGAGCCCTCACATCGAACCGGGGCGATCAGGATGCGGCGATGGAGGAGGTGCTCTCGATCCTCCACGAAGCCGGGCTCCGCGGCCGAGCGCTCGCCGACCAGGTGACGGCCGTGACGGGCGCCGTGCTCGGCTTCATCGCCATGGAGCTCTCCGCCGCGCCGACCGAGGACGTCGAAGACTTCCGTGAGGCGGTCCGCGAGCGGGTGGCCTCGGTGGACGCGGACGCCCATCCACGGCTCGCCCGGACCATGCCCCACCTGGCCAATCGAAGCTTCGTCTATCGCTGGGATCGGGGCTCGGACGCACCGCTCGACGACGCCTTCGAGCGCCTGCTCGACACGCTCGTCGCGGGCATCGAGCGAAGCTGAAGGCGAGGAGCCCCGATGAAGACCCGACACCTCGCTCCCTTTCTCGTGATCACGTTCGCGATCACCTGGGGCCTTGCGGCGCTGGTGCTCCTCTTCGGCGACCCGCTGACCGAACGCTTCGGCGCGATCGACCCGAGCGTTCCGTTCTGGAAGGGTGTCTTCCACCTGGCCGTCTACGCGCCGACGATTGCGGGGTTCGCCGTGGTCGGCTACGTGCGGGGCTCGGCTGGCCTCACTTCGTTCGTCCGTCGGCTGTTCCGCTGGCGCGCCGGCCTGGGCTGGGTGGTCGCCGTGCTGCTGGGCTACGCGGTGATCAAGGGGGTCGCGCGCGCCGTTTCGAACGCGGTCACGGGCACGGACGACCCGTTGTTCGGCTACGAACCTTTCTGGATGGTGCTCCCGGCCTTCCTCCTCGTCCTGATCGATGACCCGGGCCCCATGGAGGAGTTCGGGTGGCGGGGCTTCGCCTTGCCGCTCCTGCAGCGTCGCTACAGCGCACTGCGGGCCAGCCTGATCCTCGGTGTCATCTGGGGCGTCTGGCACGTGCCGTCCTTCTACATCGCGTCCCTCTCCCAGAGCGCCATGTCCCTGCCCCTCTTCCTGCTGAACACCGTCGTGCTCGCGCTCCTCTTCACCGCCGTCTACAACTCGACCGGCGGTACGGTGCTCCTCGCGTTCCTGTTCCACGCGATCAACAACTTCGAGCTCGCGCCCGGCACGGGGATTCCCCCTTCGAACTTCCTCCTCCTCGCACTGCTTGGGGCCGCGGTGGTCGCGGTGGCGCTGCTGCACTTCGGACCGGAGCGACTCGGGACCCGGAAGGAGACCGCCGTGCTCGCCGAGGAGGAGGACCGGTGATCCGTCTCTACGCCCTCGCCCTCCTCTGCTGCGTTGCGAACGCGGGAAGCGCGACCGAAGTGGACCTCGAAGCGCTCGAGTCGACCCTCGAGCAGGAACTCGACGCCATGCGCGAGCGAGACGGGTTCCCCGGCGCGATGGCGGCCTTCGCTCTCCCGGACGGACGGGTCGGAAGCGCCGCCGTGGGCTTCGCGGACCCGCAGCGCGGAATCGCCATGCGGCGCGACCACCGCAGCATGTCCGGAAGCGTGGGCAAGACCTTCGCAGCGGCCCTGGCCGTGGCCCTCGCCCTGGAGGGCCGTCTCGACCTCGACGCGCAGATCGCGACCTGGCTCGCGGACGAGCCCTGGCTCGAGCGCGTGCCGAACGCGGCCCGGCTCACCCCGCGGACCCTGCTCCATCACACCGGAGGCCTGGAGGACCACTACGACCTCACCGGGTACTGGCTGCGCGCGGTCTGGCGCCGCTTGAGCGGGGGTGCGGACGCCTACCTCGACGTGCGCGAGCAGATCGCCTGCCTCTTCGACCGCAAGCCGCTCTTCCCGGCCGGCACGGACTTCGCCTACACCGACACGGGCTACCTGCTGCTGGGCCTGATCCTCGAACGCGCTGGCGACGATTCCTACTACGAGCAGATCCGGATCCGCTTCCTGGAGCCCCTGGGACTCTCGCTGACCTCACCCTCGGACCGCCGCGACCTGCCGGGCCTGGTCGCCGGGCACCAGACGACGACGCGGCTCCTGCCCGAACGCACGACCGACGACGAGGGACGCCTGCGCGTGAACCCTGCGAACGAGTGGACCGGGGGAGGTCTCGTCACGAACCCGGTCGACCTCGTCCGGTGGGCGAAGGCGCTCTACGAAGGGCGCGCCCCCGGAATCCCCGACCCCAGCATCCTGTTCGACGATCCCGTCCGCGTCCGAGACGGAGTGGCGGCGGGGCTCGGCGTCTTCGTCGAGGAAGACTCCCCTTTCGGACCCGTCTGGGGTCACGGCGGCTGGTTTCCGGGCTACTCGAGCCAGATGCGGTACTTCCCCGGCCATCGGATCGCCGTCGCGGTGCAGGTGAACCGGGGCCAGGGCACGGCGGATCGGGAGTACGCCATGGCCGTGGCGGGACTCGTGACGGAAGCCCTGGGCAAGTAGCCCCTTCCGTCTGGACTTGGCAGAGGCCACGACGCAAGGGGCGACGCGTCTCAGATGAAGGCCAGCAGGTCGCGGCGCCAGCGTGCCTCGAGCTCGAGCATCGGCCAGTGTCCCGTCTGCTCGTAGACGATCACGTCGTCCGTGGGGAAGCTCCGGCGCGCCAGCTCCACGCTCGCGCCGGGATTGAGCTCTCCCCAGATCACCCGCAACGGTTTGCGGGCCATGGCCTGCTCGAAGCGCGGCTGCCACTCGCGGTACACCGCCTTGTCGGTGCTGCGGTAGAAGGAGAGGATCGCACGCTTCATGCGGCCGTCGATGCGCTCGAACGTCTCGCGCATTCGCTCCTCGCTGAAGCCCGGGCCGGAGAAGGTCGCGAGGGTACGCTGGAAGCGCGGCCACGAGTAGGCCGCCATAGCGAGCTCGCCCAGGCCAGGGGTGCGGTTGATGCGAGCCGGCAAGTGCCACCCGTGGTCGGGGTGGATCGTGGTCACCGAGAAGAGGGCCCGGTCCACGCGCTCGGGATGGGCCGCCGCGAAGATCGCGCCGAACGTCCCTCCCGCGTTGTGGGCCACGATGCGAACCGGTTCCTCGATCCCCAGCGCATCCAGGACGTCAGCGACGAAGGGGGCTCGGTTGTCCGCGCTCCAGTCGAACCGGCCCTCGGCGGTCGCCGAGCGGCCGAAGTCCGGGAGATCGAAGGCGATGCAGCGTCGGCTCGGGTGCAGCGCCTCGATGGAGTCGGCCCACAGGTCGGTCGTATCCGGGATGCCGTGGATGAACACGACCGGCGGGCCCTGGCCCGCGTCGATCACGTGCAGGTCGACGTTCTGGACCCGCACCCGTCGGCCGTGGGAGCGGAGCGAGGCCACGTTCTCGGTCGGGACCACGGACCCCAGGGCGCGCCGCTGCCAGGTCCACAATCCGCCGGCGGCGGCCCCTGCCGCAACGGCGGAGGCGCTGAGGAGTCGACGGCGAGTGATCATCGGGAACTCCTGGGGGGATTCTCGGGGAGGGATCCTGGGGCTCCAGAGGATCTGCAGCCCTTCACCCCTGGAGAGCTTGCCTCCTGCGCTCGGACGCACAAGGGAGGACGTACGCACTCCGCGAGGATCAGCATCTGCTCGTAGAAAGCCGTGCCTGGCTCAGGCGATGCGGGTCTTCGATGAGTCGAGCCCGGTCAGGGCGACGCTTGTTTCCCACAGTTCGAGAGCCGCGTCCTCGTCGTAGGAGAGGTCGGAGGAGCGCGCGGGGGCGAAGCCCTCGAAGTACCGGCCGCTCGCGTCGGCCAGGCTCGGATCGATGGCGAGCCGCGCCAGCGCCCTTCCCGAGCGCCGGGCGGTGTGAACGTTGATCGGGAGCAGGGTCAGCACCGGAAGGAGATAGCTCCAGAGAATGCGAACGAGCGGGGAATAGTCGCGAGCGAGGCCCGTGCCCGGCAGGAGGCCCGGGCAGAATGCGTTCACCCGCAGATCGCTCGACGCCTTCGAGAGCCTTCGGTGCATCTCGTAGACGGTGAACACGTTGCACAGCTTCGAGGTCGTGTAGCGAAGCCGTCCGAGTTCGGCGGGGTCGGTCGTCTTGCCGAGCGGAGCGTCTGCGTCGGCGAGCGCCGCCGCTCCGGGATAGCTCGGCGCAGGCATGGCCGTCCGTCGTCGCGGATCGTGGGTCCCACTGGCGACGAAGACGATGCGGGCGTCCTCGGCCAGCATCGGCGACAGCAGGTGCGCGAGGAGGAAGTGCCCGAGATGGTTGACGCCGAACGTCTCCTCGAACCCGTCGGCCGTGCGTCGGGTGCCCGCGACGTTCTGTACCCCCGCGTTGCAGACGAGCGCGGCAAGAGGAGGCAGCTCGCGGTCGCCACAGTCCTCGACGAAGGCACGTACGCTCTCCAGCGAGCCGAGGTCGAGGTGTCCGACGTGCACACGCCGTGGAGTCCGGGTGCCGGGCGAGAGACGTTCCGCTGCCGCGGCGGCTTTCTCGAGGTCTCGGCACGCCAGGAGGACCTGCCATCCGGGCGCTCCCAGGATGGAGCGCGCGCACTCGAAGCCGAGGCCGGCGTTGGCGCCCGTGATGATGGCGAGGCGGTCGGTGTGGCTCATGGGCTCGGCTCCCTGCATGGCCAGATCGTTAGCCTGAATATTCGAATCGACATGGACAGGCTTTCGAAAAATGAGCTAGGGTCGGGTGCCATGGAGCGCCGACGGCGAGAGGCGCAGCCGATGCAGCGCCCTGTCGCGGCCGGCCG
>JASJCN010000025.1 GCA_030065975.1 Myxococcota bacterium | reverse complement strand
GGCCTCGCCCGAGCACCCGGTGCTCGTCGATCGCTTCCTCGCGGACGCCACCGAGGTCGACGTGGACGCCATCTGCGACGGCGAGCAGGTCGTGATCGGCGGCGTCATGGAGCACATCGAGGAGGCCGGCGTCCACTCCGGGGACAGCGCCTGCTCGATCCCGCCCTACTCCCTCGGGAAGGGCGTGATCGACGAGATCATGGAGTCGACGCGGCGCCTGGCACTCGAGCTCGGCGTGCGCGGCCTGATGAACGTGCAGTACGCCGTGAAGGGTGAGAGCGTCTACGTCCTCGAGGTGAACCCCCGGGCCTCACGCACGGTGCCCTTCGTCTCCAAGGCGATCGGCCGCCCGCTGGCGAAGCTCGGGGCGCGGGCCATGGCCGGCGACACCCTCGCCGAGCTCGGCTTCGAGACCGAGATCTGGCCCGAGCACTACTCGGTGAAGGAGGCCGTCTTCCCCTTCGTCAAGTTCCCGGGCGTGGACACGCTGCTCTCGCCGGAGATGAAGAGCACGGGCGAGGTGATGGGCATCGACTCGGACTTCGGGCGCGCCTACGCCAAGGCCCAGATCGAGGCGGGCAACGCCATTCCGGACACCGGCTCGATCCTGGTCTCCCTGCGCCCCGAGGATCGCCCGCGCGCCGAGAAGGCCCTGCGCTCGCTCTTCGATGCCGGCTTCGACATGGTCGCGACCGAGGGAACCGCCGCGGATCTCGAGAAGATGGGCATCCCCGCACGGGTCGTGAAGAAGGTGGGTGACGGCAACCCGGATACCGTCGACGAGATCGAGTCGGGCGCGGTGGACCTGGTCTTCAACACCGTGGCCCCGGATCCGACGGCGCTCCAGCACTCGGCCTCGATGCGTCGTGCGGCGCTCCAGCGCGGCATCCCCTACTTCACGACGAGCGCCGCGATCCGGGCGGCGGCCGGCGCGGTGCAGGCGATGCGGGTGCGCTCGATCGGCGTGCGTCCGCTGCAAGAGGTGCACGCGGGATAGGGTGGCGGGAAGTCCCTTCGACGCGGCCGTGGACGCCACGCGTCTGCCTCTCGAGCGGGCCGCCGCCGAAGCCTTCGCGCGAAAGGCGCGCCTCCAGGCCGCCGCCGCCGCCGCCTTGCGCGCCGGACGGCTGCGTCTGCCCGGCGACGTCCGGGAGCGGCTGGCCCGGGTGGCGACACTGGCGGAGCAGGGCGCCGAGGCCGACGACGCCGGCCAGGCCCGTGCGGCCGAGCAGGCGCGGGCCGCGCTGGCGCCGCTGTGCGAAGCGGGCGCCGCCGAGGCGCTGCTCGACCGCCCACTGACCGTGCTCCCGGGCGTCGGACCCAAGCGGGCCGATCAGCTGCGCAAGCGGGGGCTGGTGAGCGTGCTCGACCTGCTCTTCCACCTGCCGACGCGCTACGACGATCGCCGGGAGCGGACGGCGATCGGCGGCCTGGCGGTGGGGTCGCGCGCCACCTTCGTGGGCGAGGTGCTGCTTTCGGACTTCGCGAGCTTCGGCCCGCGCGGGCGGCGCGTCTTCCAGGCGGTGGTCGGCGACGAGACCGGCACCGTGAACCTCAAGTGGTTCCGCGGCGGGGACTCGCTCAAGCGCTCGATCACCAAGGGGGCGCGCGTGCTCGTGACCGGGGACGTCCGGCGCTATCGCTTCCAACGGGAGCTGATCCATCCGGAGGTCGACGTCCTGGCCGAGGGCGACGACCTCGACGTGTCTTCGCCCGACGACGCCGGTGGCGGCCTCGTGCCCGACTACCCGGTTCCCGAGGGCGTGGCGCCGCGCACCTTCCGAGGCCTGGTGCTCGCGGCCGTGGATGCCCACGCCGATCTCCTGGCCGGCTACCTGCCCGAGTCGCTCGTCGAGCAGGAAGGGCTTCCCAGCGCGGCGGCGGCGCTCGTCCAGCTGCATCGCCCCGACGCG
Source organism: Myxococcota bacterium (assembly GCA_030065975.1). Classification (GTDB taxonomy): domain Bacteria; phylum Myxococcota_A; class UBA9160; order UBA9160; family UBA6930; genus JASJCN01. The sequence continues at coordinate 25,555 of JASJCN010000025.1, read as the reverse complement.
AGCGTCGACGCCGACGCCCTGCGAGAAGGAGAGAGCCCGGCTCTCGAGCGCCTGGTGCTGGAGGAACTCCTGCTGATGCAGCTCGGCATCCTTCTGCGGCGTGCCCGCCGCAACGAGGGCACCGCGAGCGTCCTGCGTTGCGAGCCCGGGACGCTCGAGCGCGCGCGCGGGAGCCTGCCCTTCCGGCTCACCGGGGCACAGGAGCGGGTGCTGCGCGAGATCGCGCGCGACCTGGCGGCCCCGCACCCGATGATGCGGCTCGTGCAGGGCGACGTCGGTAGCGGCAAGACCGCGGTCGCCTGGCTCGCGGCCGTGATGGCCGCGGGCGCGGGCCACCAGACCGCGCTGATGGCGCCCACCGAGCTCCTGGCGGAGCAGCACCACCGGACCCTCGCGGCGCTGGGCTCCTCGGAGTGGCTCTCCCTCGATCTGCTCACGGCGAGCCGCTCGCGCGCCGACGCCGAGGCGATCCGCGCGCGCCTCGCGTCGGGAGAGCTCGATCTCGTGGTGGGGACCCACGCGCTCGTGCAGGGTGACGTGGCCTTCTCGAAGCTCGGCCTGGTGATCGTGGACGAGCAGCACCGCTTCGGGGTGCTCCAACGGGCGGCGCTCACGGCCAAGGGGCCGAAGGGGCGTGTGCCGCACACCCTGGTCATGACGGCCACGCCGATCCCGCGGACCCTGGCCCTCACGCAGTACGGCGAGCTCGACGTGTCGGTGATCGACGAGCTTCCGCCCGGTCGCACGCCGGTGCGTACCCTGCTGGTGAAGGCCAACGAGGGGCAGCAGGTGATGGACGAGCTGCGCGCGACCCTCGATCGCGGCGAGCGGGTGTACGTCGTGTACCCGCTCGTCGAGGAGTCCGAGAAGATCGATCTGCGCTCGGCCTCCGAGTCCGCCGAGGCGATCCAGCGCGCCTTCTCCGACGTGCGCGTCGACCTCGTTCACGGGCGCCTCGACGCCGCCGAACGTGCGGAGGCGATGGCGCGCTTCGAGCGCGGGGAGACCCGCATCCTCGTCGCGACCACGGTGATCGAGGTCGGCGTCGACGTTCCCGAGGCGACCCTGATGGTGATCGAGCACGCCGAGCGCTTCGGCCTCGCGCAGCTGCACCAGCTGCGGGGCCGGGTGGGGCGGGGCGCGGCCCCGGGGACCTGCCTGCTCGTCTCGCGCGGCGGGGGCGAGGACGCCCATGCGCGCCTCCAGGCCATGCTGAAGACCACCGACGGGTTCCGCATCGCCGACGCCGACCTCCGCATCCGCGGGCCGGGCGAGTTTCTCGGCACCCGCCAGAGCGGCCACGTGCCGCTCTTGCGCATCGCGGATCTCGCCCGGGACGGTGCGCTGCTCGAGCTGGCGCGCCAGGCCGCGGAGGCCACCCTCGCGCAGGATCCCGGCCTGCGTGAGAATCCGGGCCTCGCGCGGGCCGTGGAGCGGCGCTGGGGCGAGCGGCTGAGACTGGCAGGGGTGGGCTGAGATGGCGAATGCAGGGGGATCCGACGGCGCCCCTCCCTCGCTCCGCGAGAGGATCCGAGCCACGGGGCTCCGCGAGCGGATCCGAGCCGCCGGGCTCCGCGACCGGCTCCGTGCGATGCGGAAGCAGGAGCCCGCGCTCTTCTGGATCCGCGTGATCCTCGGCGTCGCCCTGATCTGGCTGCTGGTGATCGTGATCGGCGGCGACCCGATGGACGGCGTGCCCAAGCGCGAGGCCGCGGGCAAGACCGTGCGCCCCGTCGACTACTGGCGCACGCAGGGCTGGTACGTGGCCGCGGTCGAGAGCGTGATCGTGGCCGTGCTGCTGATCACGTCGCGCTTCTGGGTGCGCCTCGAGCCCGCACGTCGCTTCGCGGCGCTGGACCCGCCCGCGCCTCCGGGCCGGGCGTTCGTCGTGCTCGTCGCCGCGGCGGTGCTCGCGAGCGCGGTGCTGGCCTGGCCGCGGATGGACCAGAGCTTCTGGGACGACGAGGAGTACAACATCGTCCGCTCCATCGACGGGAGCTACGAGAAGGGGCCCGACGGATCGCTTCGCTTCCGCGAGGCGGATCTCCGCGACACGCTCTGGTGGTTCCAGTCGCCGAACAACCACGTTCCCCACACCATCCTCGTGAAGACCCTGGTGCGGGGCTGGAAGGCAGTGGCCCGACCCGACTCGCTGCTCGTGCCAGAGCCCCTCGCCCGAGCCCCGGCCTTCGTCGCCGGGCTGCTCGCGATCGTCTCGGCGGCGCTGCTCTCCTGGCGCATCGGCTTCGAGCGCGCCGGCATCCTCGCCGCCTGGATCATCGCCCTGCATCCGTGGCATCTGAAGTACACCTCGGAAGCGCGCGGCTACACGCTCGTGATGCTGGCGATGACCGCCATGCCGTGGCTCTTCCTGCGCGTCCTGCACCACGGGACGTGGGGGCGCTACGCCGTCTTCGGCGCGGCCCAGTTCCTGCTGCTCTGGGTCAACTCCGCCCAGGCCTTCCACATGGTGCTGCTCAACGCGGCGCTCGGGCTCTCGCTCCTGTGGCTGCATCGCGAGCGCCTCGCCGAGGCCGTGGCCCCGGCCTGCCGCTGGATCTCGGTGGCGGTGATGGGCGGCCTGCTCTGGGTGCTGCTCATGACGCCGAACCTGATGCAGACCCGCGAGTACATGGAGCACACGCGCGGAGTCCGGGATCTCGGCAAGTGGTGGATCCAGACCGTGGGCAGCCACCTCGCCGCGGGCATGACGTGGAGCCAGCGGGGTCGAGGCGACGGACGCCTCTACCCCGAGCTGGTCCAGACGGCGACCGCCCATCCCGTGGTCGTCTGGGGGATGGTCGGCGTTGCCGTCGTGGCCATGCTGGGCGGGGCGTTGCGCGTGGCCCGGCGCGGGGGCCCCGCGGCGTACCTGCCCTTCGTCATGCTGATCACGCCGCCCCTGACCTACGGCGTGGCCTTCCTCCAGCAGGCGAACGCCTACACCTGGTACCTGGTCTTCGCGGTTCCGACCCTCGCGCTCCTGGTCGCATGGGGCCTCGAGGGCCTCCTCGCCGCAGCCCGTGGCCGGCTCGTCCCGACGCTCGCCGCGTCGGCGGTGCTGGCGGCGTGGCTCGGCGCCTTCGGGTTCGTGACCGAGTGGCCGCGCGAGAGCCTGCGCGAGCGTTCCTGGAAGCCGGGCAAGGAATCGGTGCTGCTGACGCGCCCGAGCCTCGACCCGAACGACCCGCCCAACGCCGAGATCCTGACGGCGACCTTCTGCTCCGAGAACCTCTACTACGATCCGCTCGCCACCCGGCTCGAGGAGGCGACGGAGCTCGAGGCGCTGATGCGACGGGCCGACGCGGAGGGGAAGGCGCTCTACGTCAACGCCGGGCGTCTCTTCCGCCAGCAGAAGTACTGGACGGAGATGCTCGCGTTGCTCGAGGAGCGCTTCGAGGTGGTGGACACGTTGTACGGCTACGAGCCGCCCTGGACGCGGCGCGTGTGGCGCTATCGCGGAGCGGCCGCGGCCGCGGAAGCCGAGCCGGTCGAGAGGGGAGGAGCTTCGTGAACGCAGGAAGTCGACGTGCCGTACTCACGGCGTTCGGCGCCAACCTGGCCATCGCCATCGCCAAGTTCGTGGCCTGGTCCGTGACGGGGGCGGCCTCGATGCTGGCCGAGGGCGTGCACTCCCTGGCCGATACGAGCAACCAGGGGCTGCTGCTCCTCGGGAGCGCGCGGGCCAAGCGCGAGGCCACGCCCGAGCACCCCTTCGGCTACGGGCGGGAGCGCTACTTCTGGGCGTTCGTCGTCTCCGTGGTGCTCTTCACCCTGGGCTCCTTGTTCGCGATCTACGAGGGCGTCCACAAGCTGAGCGACCCCCACCCGCTGGAGTCGCCCCAGTGGGCGATCGGCGTGCTGGTGGCGGCGATCGCCTTCGAGTCGTACGCGTTCCGCACGGCGGTGAAGGAGGCGAACCACGTCCGGACGGGCACGTGGATGCAGTTCGTGCGGCGGGCCAAGTCGCCGGAGCTGCCGGTCATCCTGCTCGAGGATCTCGGTGCGCTCGTCGGCCTGCTCCTCGCGCTCATCGGGATCGGTCTCGCGCTGCTCACCGGAGACTCGCGCTTCGACGCCCTGGGCAGCCTCAGCATCGGCATCCTGCTCGGCGTGATCGCCGTCGTCCTCGCGGTGGAGATGAAGAGCCTGCTGCTCGGCGAGTCGGTCACCCCGCAGCAGCAGGAGGCGATCGTCGCGGCCGTCGAGGGAACGCCCGAGGTGACCCGGCTGCTCGACGTGCGCACCCAGCACCTGGGGCCCGAGGAGATCCTGGTCGCGGGGAAGATCGAGCTCGCCCGGGGCCTCGACGTCCCCGGGGTGGCGGAGGCCATCGACGCGGTCGAGGCCCGCATCCGGGCGGCGATTCCGGGCGACGTCTCGATCTACCTGGAGCCCGACATGTACCGCCCCGAGCGCGACTCGAGTCTCGCTGCGGCCCGCGCCGCCGAGGAGGCAGGCGAGGCTTAGCAGCGCGCGACGACCGTCCGCAGGGAGCTGCGAGCCCCGCGGGGGAGGCGCCCCGGAGGGCGGGTCGGATTCACGCAGGTGTGCGGAACCGTGGGCCTTTCTGGACTGGAATCCTGCGCCCGGGGTCCCTATTGTGCTCCGACCCGCGGGGTGAGCGATTCCCGGGCAGCGCGATCCAGCCGCGCGCCCACCCCCCGCGTTGCGATTCACCTCGATCGCCCTCACGGAGGCTCCCATGTTCACGACCATCCTCGCCCTGATCGCCGGCGCCATCGCCATCGTCTGGGCCGTCCGCCTCTACGGCGCCGTTCAGAGCGCGCCGGACTCCACGGACAAGGCCAACGAGATCGCCTCGGCCATCGCCGCCGGCGCCTCCGCCTTCCTCAACCGCCAGTACCGCACCGTCGCCGTCGTCGGCCTCCCGATCGGCATCCTGATCGGCGTGCTCGACCAGCTCGGCTGGTGGTATGCGCTGGGCTTCTTCGTCGGCGCGCTGGCCAGTGCCGCCGCCGGCTTCATCGGCATGAACGTCTCCGTGCGCGCCAACGTGCGCGTGGCCGAGGCGGCCCGCTCGGGCTTCGGCCGGGCCTTCGATCTGGCGTATCAGGGCGGTGCCGTGACCGGCCTGATGGTCGTCGGCCTGGGTCTCCTCTCCCTGGCGCTCCTCGTGCTCGTCATGACGCTCGCCGACTATCACAAGCCCGACGCCCTGGTCGGCCTGGCGCTCGGTGGCTCGCTGATCTCCGTGTTCGCGCGTCTCGGCGGCGGCATCTTCACCAAGGCCGCGGACGTGGGCGCCGACCTCGTGGGCAAGGTCGAGGCGAACATCCCCGAGGACGATCCGCGCAACCCGGCGGTGATCGCCGACAACGTGGGCGACAACGTCGGCGACTGCGCCGGCATGGCTGCCGACCTCTTCGAGACCTACGGCGTCACCGCGGCGGCCGTGATGCTGCTCGCGCACATCATCTTCCCCGACAACGACACCATGTTCCTCTATCCGATGCTCGTCGGTGCACTCAGCATCGTCGGCACCGTCGGCGCGCTCGGCTTCGTCAAGATCGACGAGCCGGGCCAGGGCCAGCAGCCCGCCGTGATGGAGGCGATGTACAAGGGGCTCGGCATCTCCGCGGGGATCGCCCTGGTGCTCCTGCTGATCGCGAACGTGGTGTTCGTGTCCTTCCCCGAGGCCGACTCGACGGGTCAGGCCATCGGCGCCTTCGGGCTCTGGCTCTGTGCCGCAGTCGGCATGGTCGTGACCGGCGCCATGATGTACATCACCGACGTCTACACCGGAGACGGCTCGCGTTACGTCGACCGCATCGCCCAGTCGAGCGAGGGCGGCCACGCGACGAACATCATCGCGGGCCTCGCCGTGGGCATGCAGGCGACCGTCGTCCCCGTGATCGTGATCGTGCTGGCCATGGTCTTCTGCTACGGGCTGGCCGGGCTCTACGGCGTCGGCATCGCCGCCATGGCCATGCTCTCCATGGCGGGCATCGTGGTCTCGATCGACGCCTACGGCCCGATCACCGACAACGCCGGCGGCATCGCCGAGATGGCGGAGCTGGGCGACGAGGTGCGGGCCGTGACGGATCCCCTCGACGCCTTCGGCAACACGACCAAGGCCGTGACCAAGGGCTACGCCATCGCCTCGGCGGGCCTCGCCGCGGTGGTGCTCTTCGCCACCTACATCGAGGACCTGCGCGCAGGCGGCGTCACCGACGTGAGCTTCGAGCTCTCGAGCGTCCCGGTGCTGGCCGGCCTCTTCATCGGAGCCATGATCCCCTTCGTGTTCGCCTCCTTCGCCATGAATGCGGTGGGGTCGGCCGCCGGCCAGGTCGTGAACGAGGTGCGGCGCCAGTTCAAGGAGATCCCGGGCATCATGGAGGGCACCGGGAAGCCCGACTACCGCACCTGCGTCGACCTCGTCACCCAGTCGGCCCTGCGCGAGATGATCGTTCCGGCACTGATCCCGGCCCTGGCTCCGGTGGTGCTCGGTCTGACCCTCGGCGCCTCGGCGCTCGGCGGCATGCTGATCGGCTCGATCGTGGCCGGCCTGTGCCTCGCGCTCTCGATGACCACCGGCGGCGCGGCCTGGGACAACGCCAAGAAGTACATCGAGATGGGCCAGTACGGCGGCAAGGGCTCCGAGGCCCACAAGGCCGCCGTCACCGGCGACACGGTCGGCGATCCCTACAAGGACACCGCGGGTCCGGCGATCAACCCCATGCTCAAGCTGGTGAACATCGTCGCGATCCTGATGATCCCCTTCCTGGGCTAGCCCGAGGCGAACGTGAGCGACGGAGGCGATCCCCGCGACCGCCTCCGTCGCGCCCTCGGCCTGCACGACGCGGTCTTCCTCGTCGTCGCCTCGGTGGTCGGCTCCGGGATCTTCCTGACCCCGGGCGCGATCGCCGATCGCCTGCCGGACCCGGCCTGGATCTTCGCGGCGTGGATCGTCGGCGGCCTGCTCTCGCTGGCCGGGGCTCTCGCCAACGCCGAGCTCGGAGCGATGTATCCGCGCGCGGGGGGCGACTACGTCTACCTGCGCGAGGCCTTCCATCCCCTGGCCGGCTTCCTGGTCGGCTGGCTCACCTTCTTCGCGATCTTCGCCGGCACCGTCGCGACCCTCGCCGTGGGCTTCTCCGAGGGGCTCGTCTCCTTCCTCGAGCTGCCGCGCGGCGCAGTCCTCCCCATCGCCGTGGCCACCATCGTGGCGGCCTCGCTGCTGAACGTGCGCGGGGTCCGCTGGGGCGCGGTCCTCAACAACGTGACGGGGTGGATGAAGGTCGGAGCGCTGCTGGCCTTCGCCCTGGTCGCTCCGCTGACGGGACGCGGCGAGGTCGAGAACCTGATGCCCGTCTTCGAGGGGCTCGGCGAGCGCATCACGCCCCTGGCCTTCGCCCTGGCGCTCTCGCCCGTGCTCTTCAGCTACCTGGGCTGGAACTCGTCGATCTACGTGGCCAGCGAGATCCGCGATCCGGGCCGGAACGTGCCCCGCTCGCTGTTCCTCGGGCTCGCCACCTGCACCGTCCTCTACCTGCTGCTCAACGCCGTCTACCTCTACGCCATTCCCGTCCCCGAGCTGCGCGGCGTCGAGAATGCCGGGGAGGCCTCGGCGGGCGTCCTCTTCGGCGAGTTCGGCGGCAGGCTGCTGGCGGGCTTCGTCCTGGCCTCGATCCTCGGCACCCTGAACGCGACGATCCTGGTCGGGCCCCGGATCGCGTACGCGATGTCCCTGGACGGACTCTTCCTGCGCGGCGGCGACCACGTCCACCCCCGCTACGCCACGCCCGCCGGCTCGATCGGGGTGCAGGCCCTCGTGGCGGTGACCCTGGTCCTGGTGCTGCGGAGCTTCCCGAGCGTCCTCGACTACACGACCTTCGCGATCCTGCTGGCGACCATGGCCGACGTGGCCGCGCTCTACGCCCTGCGGATGCGCCAGCCCGATCGGGAGCGCCCGTATCGGGCCTGGGGCTACCCGGTGGTGCCGGCACTCTACATCGCGGCCAACGCCGCGATCGCGGGAGGGCTCCTGATCGGGAGACCCTGGGAGGCCGGCCTCGGAGTCCTGGCGCTCCTGAGCGGCCTTCCCTTCTACCTGTTCTTCGTGGCCCGGCGCCCGCGGCGGGAGCCGTGAGCGAACCCTGCCGGTTTCTTGCCCGCATGGGATTTCTCCAATAATCTCAGCCGAGTACGGCGGCTCGGGGGTGCTCGCCCGGACCCTCTGGTGGCTCCGCTCGCGCGCTCCACACCGCGCGGGTCGGGGTGCCCGAACCGCCCGTGTCCTTCGAGCGTCCTGACTTCCCGGGAACTCCGTGATCCGCCACGACTTCGACAAGCTGAACCGGCTGCCTCCCTACGTCCTCGCCGAGGTGACCCAGCTGCGCCACGCCGCGCGCCGGGCCGGCAAGGACGTGATCGACCTCGGCATGGGGAATCCCGATCTCCCGACGCCGCCCCACGTCGTCGAGAAGATCTGCGAGTCGGCTGCGATCGATCGCAACCACCGCTACTCGGCCTCGCGCGGCGTCCCGAATCTGCGCGCGGCCGCGTGCGAGTGGTACCAGCGGAACCACGGCGTCGACCTGGATCCCGAAGGCGAGATGATCGCGGTGATCGGTGCGAAGGAGGGCCTCGCCCACTTCGTGCTGGTGACCGTCGGCCCCGGCGACGTCGTGCTGTGTCCCGACCCGACGTATCCGATCCACCAGTACTCGGTGATCATCGCGGGCGGCGACCTCCGCAACGTGCCGCTCACGGCGGACTCGGACTTCATCGCGGATCTCGAGCAGGCGCTGCAGCGCACCTGGCCCCGGCCGAAGCTCTTGATCCTGTCGTTCCCGCACAATCCGACCACCCGCTGCGTGGACCTGGGCTTCTTCGAGCGCATCGTCGAGTTCGCGAAAGAGCACGACCTGATGATCATCCACGACTTCGCGTACGCGGAGATCTGCTTCGACGGCTACAAGCCGCCGAGCATCCTGGAGGTGCCCGGAGCGCGCGACGTGGCCATCGAGTTCCTGTCGCTGTCGAAGAGCCACTCCATGGCGGGCTGGCGCGTGGGCTTCGCCGCCGGCAACAAGGACATGGTGCACGCGCTCACCCGGATCAAGAGCTACCTCGACTACGGCATCCCGACGCCGATCCAGGTCGGCGCCATCGTGGCCCTGCGCGGCCCCCAGGACTGCGTGGAGGAGAACGTCGAGGAGTACCGCGCCCGGCGGGACGCGCTGGTGGACGGGCTCGGCATGGACGGTCCGGGCGCCTGGAAGATCGAGAAGCCGCTGGCCACGATGTTCGTCTGGGCCCCGGTTCCCGAGCCCTTCGCGGCCATGGGCTCCCTCGAGTTCTCGAAGCGCATGCTCGAGGAGGCCGGCGTCGCCGTGGCGCCGGGCATCGGCTTCGGCCAGTCCGGCGAGGGCTGGGTGCGCTTCGCGCTGGTCGAGAATCGCCACCGGATCCGCCAGGCCGTGCGCGGCATCCGCCGTTTCCTGAACCAGGGCGCGTGACGATGCCGGAGGCCGTCGGCGTAGGACTGGTCGGATTCGGGACCATCGGCACGGGCGTGGTGAAGGTGCTGCTTCGCAACGCCGAAGTGATCGAGCAGCGCCTGGGCTTCCCCTTGCGGCTGCTGCGCATCGCCGACCTCGACACCGAGACCGATCGCGGCGTCGACCTCGGCAACGTGCGCTTCGACTCCGATGCCGACGGCCTGATCGAGGATCCCGAGATCGGGATCGTGATCGAGCTGATCGGCGGCTACGGCGTGGCGCGCGACCTGACCCTGCGCTCGATCGAGCGCGGCAAGCACGTGGTGACGGCGAACAAGGCGCTCCTGGCGGTGCACGGGCGCGAGATCTTCGACGCCGCGCGCAAGCAGGGCGTGGACGTGGCATTCGAGGCGAGCGTCGGGGGCGGCATCCCGATCCTCCGCTCGATGCGCGAGGGTCTCTCGGCGAATCGCATCCAGAGCCTCCACGGCATCGTGAACGGCACCACGAACTACGTGCTCACCGAGATGGAGGAGACCGGCGAGGCCTTCGAGCCGGTGCTCAAGCGCGCCCAGGACCTGGGCTATGCCGAGGCGGATCCGAGCTTCGACGTCGACGGCATCGATGCCGCCCACAAGCTCACCCTGCTGGCGGCCATGGCCTTCGGGGCGGAGCTGGCCTTCGAGGACATCCCCACCGAGGGGATCCGCGGGCTCACGCCCCTCGACTTCGAGGCCGCCGAGGAGTTCGGCTACCGCATCAAGATGCTGGCCATCGCGAAGCTCCGAGAGGACGAGGGGCGCGAGCGGATCGAGGCCCGCGTCCACCCGACGATGATCCCGAGCAAGGACCTCCTGGCTCGGGTCGACGGAGCCATGAACGCGGTCGCCGTGACCGGTGACGCGGTGGGCCCGACGCTCTTCTACGGCGCCGGCGCGGGCGAGATGCCGACGGCCAGTGCGGTCGTCGCCGACGTGATGGAGGTGGCCCGGGAGATCCACCGCGGAAGCGCCGGTCGTGTGGCGCCGCTCTCCTACGTCCCCGATGCCCTGCAGCAGAAGCCCATGGTGCCCCTCGGCGAGCTGGTGGCGCGCTGCTATCTCGCGCTCTCCGTGCGCGACCAGCCGGGCGTCCTGGGAGAGATCGCGAGCATCCTGGGCGAGCACCAGGTCTCGATCGAGTCGATGATCCAGAAGGCGCGCGACCACGCGGCCGGGGCCGTGCCGATCGTGGTGCTGACCCATCCCGCGCCCGAGGCGGCCGTGCGAAGCGCCCTGGCCCGGGTCGACGCGCTTCCGGCCGTCGTCGCGCCGACCCGCTTGATCCGCATCGAGGAGGAGCTCTGATGGAGGAGAAGCCTCGGTACCGAGCCTGGTTCGAGAGCCTGCGAAACCCCGCCGAGCGACACGGGCTCGACGAGGTGGTGTACACCGACGCCGACGGCGGCCTGCTGCAGGTCGTCCACGACATGGACGAGCTCCGGAAGACGAGCGCCGAGGAGTGGCGGGAGCTCTTCGATCGGCGCGCCCACTCGAGCCAGTGGCCCTACGGCTCGGGTGTGTGGGGCAAGAAGGAGTGGGTGCTTCCCGAGGTCTCGCCCGAGAACGTCGTGTCCATGTACGAGGGCAACACCAACCTCTTCTGGGCCGAGCGCTACGGGCGCGAGATCGGCCTCGAGGACCTGTGGCTCAAGCTCTGCGGCAACACCCACACGGGCTCCTTCAAGGACCTCGGCATGACGGTGCTGGTGTCCCAGGTGAAGGAGATGCGCGCGCGGGGAGGCCAGATCCCCGCCGTGGCCTGCGCCTCCACGGGCGACACCTCGGCGGCGCTCGCGGCCTACGCCGCGGCGGCCGAGATCCCGGCCATCGTGTTCCTGCCCCGCGGCAAGATCTCGACCGCCCAGCTGATCCAGCCCGTCGCGAACGGCGCCATGGTCTTCGCCCTGGATACCGACTTCGACGGCTGCATGAACATCGTGAAGGAAGTGGCCGAAAAGGATGGGATCTATCTGGCCAACTCGATGAACAGCCTGCGCATCGAGGGCCAGAAGACCGTGGGCATCGAGATCGTCCAGCAGTTCGATTGGGAGGTGCCCGACTGGATCATCATCCCGGGCGGAAACCTGGGAAACGTCTCGGCGCTGGCCAAGGGCCTCGACATGCTCCTCGACCTGGGGCTCGTCGACCGCAAGCCGCGCATCGTCTGCGCCCAGGCCCAGCACGCGAATCCCCTGTATCGCGCGTACCAGCGGGGCTTCGAGACCTTCGAGCCGATCCACGCCCGGCCGACCCTCGCCTCGGCGATCCAGATCGGGAACCCCGTCTCCTACGAGAAGGCCGTGGACGCCCTGAAGCGCTACGACGGCATCGTCGAGGAGGCCTCGGAGAGCGAGCTGGCCGAGGCGTGCGCCGAGGCCGACCGCACCGGCCTGTTCAACTGCCCGCACACCGGCGTCGCGCTGGCCGCGATGAAGAAGCTGATCGCGCGCGGAGACATCCGGAGCCAGGATCGCGTGGTGGTGGTGAGCACCGCCCACGGCCTCAAGTTCGTCGACTTCAAGGTGGCGTACCACGAGATGCGCATCGAAGGCATCGACTCGTCGTTCCCGAACCCCGCGATCGAGCTCCCGGCCGACTACCAGACGGTCCGGGACACGATGCTGCGGGAGATCGAGACGCGCTTCGGTGCGTAGGCGCCGGCCGAGCCGGGCCTGAGAATCCAGGGGAGCCCCATCGCGTGTTCACGGGAATCGTCGAGACCACGGGCCGCGTGGTGCGCATCGAGCGCCGCGGCGAGCTCGCGGACCTCTTCGTGGAGGCGCCCGCCCTCGCGAGCGAGGTGGCCCTGGGCGACAGCGTGGCGGTGAACGGCGCGTGTCTCACCATCGCAGAGAGTCATCCGACCGAGCTGCGCTTCCAGGCGGTTCTCGAGACCCTCGAGAAGACCAGCCTGGGTGGCCTCGAGGAGGGCGGGAGCGTCAACCTCGAGCGCGCCATGCGCGCGGACGCCCGGCTCGACGGCCACATCGTGCAGGGCCACGTGGACGGGACCGGTCGCGTCGAATCCCTGCGCCGTGAGGGCGACGACGTGCGGCTTTGCATCGAGACGACCGCCGACTTCGCCGACCTGCTGGTCGAGAAGGGCTCCGTCGCGATCGACGGCGTCTCGCTCACCGTCTGCGACGTGGGCGAGAAGGGCTTCGACGTCGCGTTGATCCCGCACACACTCGAGATCACCACGCTCGGACGGCTCGAGCCCGGCAGCCGGGTGAATCTCGAGGCCGACGTCCTCGGCAAGTACGTGAAGAAGTATCTCGGCCGCCTCGGCCTCTCCGGAAGAGACGGGGAGGGCGCAGCCTGAGTCGAGCCGGCTGGACCCCTCTTCGGATCGTTCGGATCGTCCTCGCGTGCCTGCTCTGCGCCGTCCCGACCCGGGGCCAGACCTGGGAGGAGACGATCGAGCGGGTCGTGCCCGGCGTGGTGGCCCTGCGCGTGAGCGCCACGCGGCCCTTCGACACCGAGACCTCGGGCTCGTCGAAGGCCACGGGCTTCGTCGTGGACGCCGAGCAGGGGCTGATCCTCACCAACCGCCACGTCGTCCAGCCCGGGCCCGTGGTGACCGAGGCGGTCTTCCTCAACCACGAGCGCGTCGCGGTGCGGCCCGTCTACCGCGATCCGGTCCACGACTTCGGCTTCTATCGCTACGACCCGGCCGACGTCCGCTTCATGCATCCGGTGGAGCTCGAGCTCCGGCCGGATGCGGCCCGGGTCGGGGCCCAGGTCCGGGTGATCGGCAACGACGCCGGCGAGAAGCTCTCGATCCTGGACGGAACGCTGGCGCGACTGGACCGGGCGGCGCCGCGCTACGGACGCGGGCGCTTCAACGACTTCAACACCTTCTACCTGCAGGCGGCCTCGAGCTCGTCCGGGGGCTCGTCGGGCTCGCCCGTGATCGATCGCCTCGGGCGCGTCGTGGGTCTCAACGCGGGTGGGGGGCGTCGCTCGGCCTCGAGCTTCTTCCTGCCCCTCGAGCGCGTGGTGCGGGCCTTCGAGCTCATCCGACGCGGACAGCCCGTCCCCCGCGGCACCCTGCAGACGATCTTCACCCACCGCCCCTACGACGAGCTTCGGCGTCTCGGACTGCGCGAGAAGAGCGAGGCGGTGGCTCGGCACCGCTTCGCGGGGGGGACCGGCCTGCTGGTGGTGTCCGAGCGGGTGCCCGGAGGCGCCGGCGACGGCGTGCTCGAGCCCGGCGACATCCTGCTGTCCCTCGCCGGGGAGCCGCTCGCGGACTTCGCGAGCCTCGAGGCGATCCTCGACGACTCGGTGGGTGAGACTCTCGCCATCGAGGTCGAGCGGGGCGGGGAGCCGCTCGAGCTCTCCGCCCGTGTCGAGGACCTGCACGCGATCACGCCCGCCGCCTATGTCGAGACCGGCGGCGCCGTGGTCCACTCGCTCTCCTACCAGCAGGCGCGCTCCTACGCCGTGCCGGCCGGCGGCGTCTACCTGGCGTCGCGCGGCTACGTCTTCTCGCGGGCCAACGTGCCGCCTCGCAGCGTGATCACCCACGTGGACGGCGAGCCCGTTCCCGATCTCGAGGCGTTCGAGCAGGCGTTCGCGAGCCGGGCCGACGGGGCCCGGGTACGCCTGCGCTACTTCCCGCTGCGGGCGCCGCGCAGCCCGGGTGTGGCCGTGGCCCGGATCGATCGTCGCTGGTACCCGATGCAGCGCTGCGATCGCAACGACGCGACGGGCCTCTGGGACTGCCGGCCCTCGGCCGAGCCGCCGCCGGCCGAGCCGCCGAAGCCGAGCAGTGCGCGTCTCGAGTTCGCGGGCCCCCGCCCGGTGAAGCGCGTGGCGCCCTCGCTCGCGCTCGTCTCCTTCGACGTGCCGTATCGCGTGGATGGCGTGCAGGGCGGCTCGTTCCTCGGCGCGGGCCTCGTGGTGGACGCCGATCGGGGCCTGGTGGTGGTCGATCGGGACACCGTGCCGGTCCCGATCGGCGACGTGACGGTGACCTTCGGTGGCGCCATCGAGGTGCCGGGGGAGGTGGTCGCCTTCCACCCCGACCACAATCTCGCGCTGGTGCGCTACGAGCCCGCGCTGATCGGAGACACGCCGGTCGAGTCCGCCCGCCTGCGGGACGAGCCCCTCGTACCGGGCCAGCCGCTTTGGCTCGTGGCGCTGACCGATGGGAGCCGCCTGGTGACGCGACGCACGGCGGTGTCCCAGGTCGACGCGCCCGTCATCCCGATTCCGCGGGTGCCGCGCTTCCGCGAGCAGAACGTCGAGCTCGTGAGCCTCACCGAGACGGCCAACAGCGTCGGCGGGGCGCTCACCGACGACAAGGGGCGCGTCCTGGCGTTCTGGGCTTCGTTCTCCCGGGATCAGGGCGGCAAGCCCGGCGCCTTCTTCGCCGGGCTCCCGGCGGGCATCGTCTCCGAGTGGATCGAGCCTTTCCGTTCGGCGGGTGAGAACCACGCCTGGCGCTCCCTGGGCGCGGAGCTCTCGCTGCTCTCCCTGGCCGAGGCCCGGGCCCGGGGACTGCCCGAGGCCGACGCGGCAAGGCTCGAGGAGCACGACCCCCAGCGGCGTCAGGTGCTCTCGGTCCGACAGATCACCGCCGACGCGCCTGCGAGGCGGAGCCTCCGGGTGGGCGATCTGGTGCTCGCCGTGAACGGCGCCCCGGTCACCCGCTTCCGCGAGATGGAGCGCGCCGCCCAGCGCGGCGACGGCTCGCTCGACGTCACCCTGCTGCGCGAGGGCGAGCGCGTCGACGTCGTGCTCGAGAGCCACGTCCCCGATACCGAGGGCCTGAAGCGGGTCGTCGCCTTCGGCGGCGCGCTGCTCCAGCAGCCCCCTCGCGAGCTCGCGGCCCAGCGCGGCCTCGAGCGGGCGGGCGTCTACGTCTCGGGGCGCTGGGCCGGCTCTCCGGCCGACCGCTCGCGTCTGCCCGCGACCCAGCGCATCCGCGCCGTGGACGGGCGCGAGACGCCGGATCTCGACGCCTTCCTGGCCGCCGTCTCCGACGTGGCGGATCGCGACTCCGTGCGGCTCCATACCGAAGACCTCGAAGGACGGCGCAACGTGCTGACCCTCGAGCCCGATCTCCACTACTGGCCGACGGTCGAGCTCCGGCTCGGCGAAGAGGGCTGGCAACGCACCCACCACTGACGCTCGCTCCCCCTTGCTCCCCCTTGTTCCCCGGCAGGGCCGGCGGCACCGGAGGCTCCCATGGAAACCTGGCTTCGATCCCCCTCCGCTTGGAGTGGCTGGCCGAAGGGAGTCGCACTCGGAGCGCTCGTCGGCCTGCTGGCGACGGCGAGCTCGGGCGAGCCCTTCGAGCCGGCGCCGGACGTGGACGCCCGGGCGGTGGCCGAGCGGGTCGAAGACGTGTTTCGAGGCCAGACGAGCGCGCTCGAGGCCACCATGACGGTCGTGTCTCCTCGGCTGCCGGCCCCGCGACGGGTCAGGTTCCGCAGCTTCGACGACCGGCCGGGCGACCGCGCCTTCATCCGCATCCTCGAGCCCGCGAAGGACGAGGGGATGTCGTTCCTCAAGATCGATCGGAACCTGTGGAACTACATTCCCCGGGTCGAGCGCACCATGCGGATCCCGCCCTCGATGATGCTGCAGTCGTGGATGGGGAGCGACTTCACGAACGACGACCTGGTGCGGGAGTCGAGCCAGCTCGACGACTACGATCACGTGATGCTGGGCATCGACCGCAGCACCGCGTCCGAGGGCGTCGGCGCCAGCTACGTGATCGAGTACCAGCCCCACGAGGACGCCGCCGTCGTCTGGGGCAAGATCGTGTCCTGGATCGAGATGGAGCGGGCCACGCCGCTGCGCCAGGAGTTCTACGACGAGGCCGGCACGAAGCTCCGCGTGATGGAGTTCGGCGACATCCGCGACGTGCAGGGCCGCGCCTACCCCCACGCGTGGAGCATGCGGCCCCTCGAGAAGCCCGGACACGAGACCCGCATCGACGTCTCCTCGATCCGCTTCGACGAGACCTTCGACGACGACCTCTTCACCAAGCGCAACCTGCGCCGGGGTGTCCGATGACCGCCGATCGGAGTCGGCGCTCGATGCCGGGAGACGACGGCCAACCCACGGAAGACGGCTTCTTCGATCTGGAGAGCCGGCTCGCCTGGCGCAACGTCTGGCGCAATCCGCGGCGCACCGGCCTCACCGTGGCGGCCACGGTCTTCGCCGTCTTCCTGCTGATCAACATGGCCGCCATGAGCGCCGGCGTGCACGGCAAGATGATCGAGGACGGCGTGCGCATCCAATCCGGGCACGTCCAGCTCTCGGGAGAGGGCTATCTCGAGGAGCGCACCCTCGAGCGCTCCCTGCGCCTCGAGCCCGCGCTGGCCCGGGCCGTGGAGGAGACGCCGGGGGTCGTGGCGATGGCCCCCCGCCTGGTGGCGTTCGGGCTGCTCTCGAAGGAGAGCGCCACCAAGGGCGTCGGGCTCTTCGGCGTCGACCCGGAGCGCGAGCCGACCGTCTCGACCCTGCCCGAGCGCATGGTCGAGGGCCGCTTCCTCCCGGACGATACCGAGCGTCCCATCGTGCTCGGCGAACGGCTGGCGGAGCACCTGGGCGCCTCCCTGGGCGACGAGCTGCTGCTCTTCTCCGTCGCCTACACCCTGGAGAACGCCTACGACCTGTTCACCGTGTGCGGCATCATGCGCCTGCCGGACCCGCAGCTGGACCGCTCGCTGGCGATTATCGAGCTGGGCGACGCCCAGGCCTTCTTCGCCTACGGCGACCGGGTGAGCGAGGTCGCGATCCTCGCCGAGCAGGCGGGCGACGTTCCGACGATGGTCGCCTCGCTGCGCGAGGCCGTCGCGGCGGGGCCGGATCCGACCGTCGAGGTGCACCCGTGGAACGAGGTGATGCCCGAGCTCGAGCAGCTGATCTTCATCGATGCGGCCGGGCTCTACCTGATGCTCGCGATCCTGGTCGTCGTCGTCGGCTTCGGCATCCTCAACACGATCCTGATGTCGGTGCTCGAGCGGAAACGCGAGCTCGGCGTGATGCTCGCCCTGGGTCTGCGCCCCCGCGCGATCTTCCGCGTCGTCTACAAGGAGTCCATGCTGCTGGCGGCCGTCGGCCTCGTGATCGGGATGGCGCTCGCCGTGCCCTTCGCGCTCTGGTTCCAGGCGCACCCGATCCCGTTGACGGGCGATGCCGCCAGCGCCACCGAGGCCTTCGGCATCGAGCCCGTGGTGACCTTCCTGCTCGAGTGGGTCAACATCGTGGGATCGAGCCTCACCATCTTCGTGGTCGCGGCTCTCGCGGCTCTCTACCCGGCCATCAAGGCCAGCCGCGCGCGCCCCGTCGACGCGCTCCGGAGCATCTGAGCGTGCCCATCGAAGGCGCCCTCCTGGGAACGGTCCGGGGCCTGCTGCGCCCGTCGACGTGGCGCATCGCGCTGCGCAACGTGGCCCGCAACACGCGCCGGACGGCCATCGTGCTCACCGCGATCACGGTCGGGCTGTCGAGCATGTTGCTCGCGATGGCGATCAACTACGGAATGATCTTCCAGATGATCCAGACGGCCATCCGCACCGACCTCGGGCACGTGCAGGTCCACGCGCGGGGCTGGAGCGACCAGCCGGGCATCGAGTGGACGCTCTCGCAGACCCGGACGGAGGCCGGGCTGACGCCAGCGCCCGGGAAGGTCCTGGCGGCCGCGCCGCGCGTCCGGGGCGAGGGCCTCGTCTTCTCGCCGCGGGCGAGCGTCGGCGTGCGCGTGCTGGGCGTCGACCCCGTGCGCGAGGCGGAGCTCTCGGCGGTGGCGGCTTCGGTGACGGAAGGGCAGTACCTGGGCAGCGAGCAGCGCCGGGTGGTCGTCGGCGAGCGGCTCGCGGAGCGCCTGAAGGTCGGCGTGGGCGACAAGGTGGTGGTCTCGGTCCAGGACGTGCTCGGCGACATGACCGGCGAGGCCTTCCGCATCGGCGGCACCTTCCGCACCGCCTCCCGCGACATCGACGAGGGCGTGGTCTTCCTGCGGATCGGCGAGGGGCAGGCGCTCTTCGGCCTCGAGGACGCCGTCACCGAGTGGGTGCTCCTCGCCGAGGCCGACGGCGACGAGGAGGCCCTGCGCGAGGAGGTCGGCGCCCGCCTGGGCGACGAGGTCGAGGTCTCCACCTGGAAGGAGCTGCGTCCCTTCCTGGTGCAGATGATGGACATGTTCAAGCAGACGGGCTGGGTGCTCTACGCCGCCATCTTCATCGCGATGGCCTTCGGCATCGCCAACGTGCTGCTGATGGCGGTGATGGAGCGCATCCGCGAGATCGGCATCCTCATGGCCATCGGGATGGCTCCGGGCCGGGTCGTCGCGAGCATCGTCGCGGAGTCGATCGTGCTGACCGGCCTGGGCGTCGCGGGCGGAGTGGCGCTCGGGCTGTTCTCCATCGAGGCGCTCTCCGGCGGCATCGACCTCTCGCGCTGGAGCGAGGGGCTCGTCACCTGGGGCATTCCGCCCAAGATCGTGCCCGCCCTGCCGGAGGGCGAGCTCTGGGTGCCCGTCGGGATCGCGACGATCACCGCGCTGCTCGCGAGTCTGTGGCCCGCCGTGCGCGCCGTTCGCATCCGCCCCGCCGAAGCCGTCCGACACATCTGAGCCGCGTGAGGAGCCAGCAGTCCATGCTCGAAGCACACGACGTGTTCAAGGTCTACGACACGCGCGGGGTCGAGACCCGGGCCCTGGATGGCGTCTCCCTCGAGATCGAGGCGGGGGAGTTCACGGCCCTGGCGGGGCCGAGCGGCTCGGGCAAGACGACCCTCCTCAACCTCTTCGGCGCCCTCGACTCGGCCACGTCCGGGAGCATCCGGCTGGACGGGCAGGAGCTGTCGGAGCTCAAGCCCGCCGAGCTGGCCCATCTGCGCCTCCACCAGCTGGGCTTCGTGTTCCAGGCCTACAACCTGATCCCCGTGCTCACCGCCCGGGAGAACGTCGAGTTCGTGATGGAGCTGCAGGGCATCCCGGCGGCCGAGCGCAGGGAGCGATCGCTCGCGGTGCTCGCGGAGGTCGGGCTCGCGGATCTCGAGGCCAAGCGTCCCCTCGAGATGAGCGGCGGGCAGCAGCAGCGCGTCGCGGTCGCCCGGGCGATCGTGACCAACCCGCGCCTGGTGCTCGCGGACGAGCCCACCGCGAATCTCGACTCCCACACGGCCGAGCGCCTGCTCGATCTGATGGAGGAGATGAACCGCGAGCACGGCGTGACCTTCCTCTTCTCCACCCACGACCCGATGGTGATCGAGAAGGCGCGTCGGGTCGTGCGTCTGCGCGACGGCCGCATCTTCGCCGACGAGGCGCGGGCGGCGTGAGGGCCCCTTCCGGGCGCGGCCTCTCGCGCCTCGGGATCGCGTGGCTCGCCTCGCTCGTCGTCGCCGGCCTCGGCAGCCCCGGGGCGGCCCGGGAGCTCTGGCGCGACGGCGAGCGCTCCCTCGAGTTCCGCGGCTCGGTGCGCCAGATCGTGAACCACACCCGCGCGACCGACGCGTCGCAGTTCGCCGAGGCGGCGGCGAGCGACCCGGCCTGTCTCGTGCCGGCGACCTTCGCCTCGTGCGCGGCCTTCGACGGGCTCGGCGACAAGCGCGCGACCCAGGGGCTGACCCGCCTGCGGCTGCGGCTGGACGCGACCTTCAGCGACCGGATCTCGGCGCGCGTCGACTGGGACAACGAGTTCCTGGTGGGGACCCTCGGGACGCTCTTCGGCGAGGCGGGGCCGGCGGACACCTTCTTCGGCTGGGAGGAGGAGATCCACGCCTTCGGCCTGAAGCGCGCACGAGACCACCGCCGCTGGACGACGCGCATCTACCGCGGCTTCGTCACCTACGAGGGGGAGCGCCTCGAGCTGCGGCTGGGTCGCCAGCTCCTGGCATGGGGAACGGGGCGGATCTGGAACCCGACCAATCGCCTGACCTTCGTGCCCCCGCTCTCCATCGAGGCCGACCAGGCCCTGGGCGTCGACTCGCTGGACGCGCGGTGGCGCCTGTCGGGCTTCAGCTACGTGCAGGCGGTCTACGCCCCGGGCAACCGCTCGGACGAGGCGCGCATGGCGCTGCGCTGGCAGGGAGTGGTGCGCGACGTCGACCTCTCGGGCCTGGTGGGTGTCTTCGAGGAGGCGCCGGTCGTGGGATTCGATCTGGCGACGAACCTCGGCGATGCGGCGCTGCGGGTCGAGGCGGCCTGGACCGATCCCGAGAAGGAGACCTGGCCCGTCGGAGCGCCGGCACCGAGCGAGCCCGACGCGTTCCTGCAGCTCGTGGTCTCGGCCGACATCAACTTCGACATCGGCAACGGCATCTACGCCCTGGTCGAGCATCTCTACAACGGCAACGCCCTGGGCCACGGGCGCGGCACGGCGGGGGCGCTCCTGCCCTTCTTCGCGTCCACCGACCAGCCGCCGCCGTCCGCGGTCGGCAGCGGCCTGCCCGGCCCCTTCGTCGAGCCCGCGGGCACCGAGATCTTCGCCACCTCGCTCGT
This sequence comes from Myxococcota bacterium, assembly GCA_030065975.1. Lineage (GTDB taxonomy): Bacteria > Myxococcota_A > UBA9160 > UBA9160 > UBA6930 > JASJCN01. The sequence continues at coordinate 4,583 of JASJCN010000025.1, read as the reverse complement.
GGTGAGCGGCTCGGAGCACCTGACGGCCTTCCAGCTCGGCTACGAGCCGACGGCGGCCCTGGCGACCGATCTCCTGGTGATCTGGGACTGGGACGGCTCGAGCGTGGCGTTCTTTCCCCAGCTCCGCTTCACCGGGTTCGATACCGTCGAGCTGAGCCTGGGCGCCCAGCTCTTCGTCGGCCCCCGACACTCGGAGTACGGCGATCGGCAGAACCTGGTGTTCGTCCAGGCCGAGCTCTTCTTCTGAGCTCTTCTTCTGAGCTCTTCGTCTAGGGAGGCCCTGCGCGGCGTCCCGATCCCGGAGGTCCCCATGAATCCCCTGAGCGTCGGAAGCTCCCTCGCCGCGAGCGCTGCCCGCCTCGCGAGCGGGATGCAGGTGGGAACGCTCGGCAAGCGTCCCGCCGAGCGCCTCGAGATCTACGAGTTCGAGGGCTGCCCCTTCTGTCGCAAGGTGCGCGAGGCCGCCACGGTGCTCGACCTCGAGCTGCTGGTGCGCCCTTGCCCGAAGGGGGGTCCCCGCTATCGCGAGGAGCTGATCCAGCGCGGCGGAAAGGCCCAGTTTCCCTATCTCGTCGATCCCAACACCGGGAAGGAGATGTACGAGTCCGACGCGATCGTCGCGTATCTCTTCGCCGAGTACGGCGACGGCAAGGTGCCGTGGACCCTGCGCCCGGGCTTCCTCACCGACGCGACCGCGGCCGTGGCGACCGCCGTCCGCGGGGGAGCCGGCTCGTTCTACGTTCCCTCGCGGCCGCCGGAGCAACCGCTCGAGCTGTGGTCCTTCGAGGCGTCTCCCTACTGCCGGCTGGTGCGCGAGGCGCTCACGCGCCACGAGCTGCTCTACGTGCTGCACAACGTCGGCAAGGGGAGCCCGGGTCGCGACGCGTTCGTCAAGCGCTCGGGCCGGATGATGGTTCCCTACCTCGCCGACCCCAACACGGGTGTCGAGATGTTCGAGTCCGCCGACATCGTGGTCTATCTCGAGCAGACCTATGGAGCGGGAACCGGCTAGGGATCTGCAGAGATCCCCTAGACCAGCCGATCGAGCATCAGCGTTCCGATTCCGAGGAACGCCGCGAAGCCGACGATGTCCGTGAGCGTCGTGACGAAGACGCCGGAGCCGACGGCCGGATCCTGGCCCAGGGCCTTCAGCGTGAGCGGCACCACCGCACCGAGGATGCCCGCCACCGCCATGGTGAGCATCATGGTGACGAAGAGCACCGCACCGAGGACGGGGTTGCCCTGCCAGAGCCAGGCCAGCATCCCGCTCACGAGCCCCGTCACCGCGCCGATCACGATGGCGACACTCACCTCCTTCACCACGGCGCGGAGGCCGCTGCTGAACTCGATCTCGCCGAGCGCGATGGCGCGGGTGATCACCGTGAGCGCCTGGATGCCGCCGTTGCCTCCCATGCCGGCGACGACGGGCATGAAGAAGGCCAGCGCCACGATTTCGTCCAGGGTGCGTTCGAAGAGCCCGACCACGCCGGCCGCCGCGAAGGTCGCGCCCAGATTGAGCAGCATCCACGGCAGGCGCTTGCGGATCGCGTGATGGGCCGGGCTGAAGACGCGGTCCTCCTCGGAGAGGCCGGCGAGGAGGTACATGTCCTCGGTGGCCTCCTCGTTGATGACCTCGATCACGTCGTCCACGGTGATCACGCCGAGGATGCGGCGCTCCTCGTCGACCACCGGCACCGCGAGCAGGTTGTAGCGGCCGACCATCTGGGCCACTTCCTCCTGGTCGGCGTCGGCCTGCACGAAGACGGGGTCGCGGATCATGAGATCCTCGACGCGCGTGTCCGGAGCGGCGGCCACGAGTCGCCGGATCGGGACCACACCCTCGAGCCGGCTCTTGTCGTCGACGACGTACAGGTAGAGGATCGACTCGCTGTCGATGCCCTCGGCACGGATCCGGTCGATGGCGGCCTGTGCCGTCATCTGCACGTCCAGCGCGACGAACTCCGTGATCATCACCCGGCCGGCGCTCGACTCCGGGTACGCCTCGATCTGGATCAGCTCCTCGCGCTGGGATTGGGGGAGGAGGCCCACGACGTCATCGCGTCGCTCGGGGTCGAGGCAGTCGACCAGCTGCACGCGGTCGTCGAGCTCGAGCCGCTGGAAGATGTCCGCGAGACGCTGATCACCGAGCGCGTCGAACACCTGGGGCAGGAGCTCCGGCGGCAGCTCGATCAGCGTGCTCGCCGCACGATGCTGCTCGAACAGCAGGTCGATCACCGTTCGGATCTCGGGCGGGGTGAGTCCCGAAAGCACCGGTCCGCGATCCGCCGGGCGCATCCGAGCCAGCAGACGCTGTGCACGCGCGTGCATGCCGCTGGCAAGCAGCCGGCGGAGGATGCGCGTCGTCTCCTGGGCGTTGGGCATGGGGGTCCCGCCTTCGCGTCGGGACCCGGTTGCTCAGGTCCGCGATGCTCGGGGATCTCGGTCGGGTTGGGGCGGCTCGTCGAGTCCGTTCATCGTCGCGGGAATCTAGGTACCAGAGTTCACGACGCGTCGCTCCTCCACGCCGCGTTGCGCCACGACCCGTCGGGCGAGCGCCGCTTCGCTGGCCTCATGCTCAGTGAAAACCCCGGTTCTGCCGCCCCCTGGGGAGTGCGCCGCGCTCGCGCGCTCGATAAGCCTGGGACTTGCTTTCGCCGACGGACTACAATCGGCGGAGCGGACCAACACCCGCAGGGCGGCATCTCGAAGTCTGTTGCTTGCGTTGGGCCCGGAACGAGCTCGCTCGTCCGGAGCCACTCCGTAGACCGGATGCGGATGCTGGGGAGGGCGCATGAAGGCGCTGATCGAGGCCATCGTTCACGCATTGGTCGACAAGCCGGACGAGGTCCAGATCAAGGAGGTCATCGGGGAGCACGCCCACGTGCTCGAGCTCCGAGTGGCCAAGGAAGATCTGGGCAAGGTGATCGGCAAGGGTGGGGCGCACGCTTCCGCAATCCGAACCATCATGGCAGCCGCCAGTGGCAAGGAGAAGAAGCGCTACATCCTGGAGATCATCGAGTACTAGGCCCAGGAGCCGGCTCGCCGACTCGGCCCGCACGGCCGGGGTCCGGGTCCTGGCCACCCGTGCGCGTCCCCGAGGCTGCGCCTTCCCTGAGCCCCAGCGGAAGCCCCAGGCCAGGAGCCTCTGATACCATCGGGCGTTCCTCGAACCCCCATGGAGGCTCCCCCTTGGCTCAGCCCCTTCAGTTCGATGCGCCCATGACCCTCGGCGCCCAGATCGAGGCCCGCGCCAGCCACCCCGAGCTCGAGGGCAAGACCCTGCTCATCGACGGGGAACGCAGCCTCACCTATCGGCAATACCGGGACGAGTGCGTTCGCACCGCCCACCTGCTCGAACGGCGTGCGCCGGTGGCGGAGCAGCCCCGCGTCGCCATGCTGCTCGAGAACCACCTGGAGCTGCTCACCCTGCTCGGTGGTTGCGGCTACAGCGGCCACACGCTCTTTGGCGTCAACACCGGGCTCCGTGGTGAGACCCTGGCAGGCGTCATCAACCAGTCCGACGCGCGGGTGCTGGTCGTGGACGAGCGTTTCGAAGGCGAGGTCGAGCGGGTTCGGGGCCAGCTCAAGAACCTCGCACCCGAGAACGTGCTGGTGCTGCGCAACGGCGGCGCCGGAGGCGCCGGTACCGACTACGCCGGCGCGCTCGACGACGTCGCTCCGGCCGGTACCTCGCTGGACGCGCCGCAGGGTGCCGCCACCCCCGAGACCAACCTGATGGTGATCTACACGTCGGGCACGACGGGTCTGCCCAAGGGCATCAACAACAACCACTTCAAGCTGCTCGCGATCGGCATGGCCGTGAGCGGGCGGCTCGAGCTCGATCGCGACACCCGCGGCTACGCCTGCATGCCGCTCTTCCACTCGAACGCGATCTTCCTGGGCTTCATGCCCGCCTTCCAGGTGGGCGGATCCCTGGCCATGCGGGAGCGCTTCAGCGCCAGCCAGTTCGTTCCCGACGTGCTGAAGCACGGCGTCACGTACTGGAACTACGTGGGCGAGCCGGTCCACTACATCCTCGGCGCCATCGAGAAGCAGTACGGCAGCGAGGAGCGGATCCTCGCCGAGGTCGCCGGGCATCCCGAGAACCGGCTGCGCTACGCGCTCGGCAACGGGGCGGCGCCCCCGGACATCGACCGCTTCATCCGCTGGCTCGGGCTCGAGGACATGTTCGAGCTCTACGGATCGACCGAGGCGGCCATCAGCACCTTCCGCCGCAAGACCGATCCCCGGGGCAGCGTGGGCGTCGTGGACGACGATGCCGTGCGGATCCTGCGCGAGGACGGTGCGGAGTGCCCCAACGCCGAGGTGGACGCCGACGGCAACGTGAGCAACTACGCGGAGGCCGTGGGCGAGATCTGCCGTGTGGCCCCGGATACGGCCCTCTTCCAGGGGTACTTCGACAACGCCGAGGCCAACGCCAACAAGTTCCGGGAGGGCGTCTACCACTCGGGCGATCTGGGCCACATCCGGATCGTGGACGGCAAGCGCTACCTCTACTTCGACGGGCGCACCGACGACTGGATCCGCAAGGACGGCGAGAACTTCTCCGCCGCCCAGGTGGC
>JASJCN010000024.1 GCA_030065975.1 Myxococcota bacterium | reverse complement strand
GCGGCAGCCGGAGGCTGACGCCGAACCAAGCGCCAGCGGCAGCCGGAGGCTGACGCCGAACCAAGCGCCAGCGGCAGCCGGAGGCTGACGTGGATCAGTCCAGGTTCAGCTGCGCCGCCGTGGCCTCGTCGAGCTCGCCGGTCGTGTCGAGCCCCATCTCCTCCTGGTAGGAGCGCAGGCAGTTCTGCGTGCGCGGGCCCATGCGCCCATCGGCCGGCCCGCAGTCGTAGCCGAGGGCGTTCAGCTTGACCTGCAGCTGCTCCAACACGGGGTCCGGGGGCGGCAAGGGAGTCGGCGCGACCGGGCCGGCGTCCTCGGAGGAAGTCGCCGGCTCGCCGACTTCGAGGTGCCCGGCATCCTGGGCCACGACGGCGACGAAGTCCGCGCCGCGCACCGAGGCCAGCTGGATCGACCGATCGAGCGTGCCGCCTCCGCTCGCGTTCAGCACGGTCTTGGCCAGGGCCCGGCCGCTCTTCCGCTCGACGACACGCAGGTCGATGGCGAGCTCGTCGGGCGAGGTGGCCCGCGCGCTCCGGAGCGGCACCACGGTGCCGCTCACCAGGAGATCGGCGACGGATGGCTTCACCACCTCGAAGGCCCCGGTCTCCTGCATCGCCTCGAGCAGGCCGTCTCGCACCCGGCCCGGCAGGGCACCGGACTGGGCGTCGCCGTTCACCTGGAAGGTCGCGACGGAGACGCGGGCCTTGCGCACGAAGGTCTTGCCCTCGGTCTGCGAGGTTCCGCCGCCCTGGAGCTGCGCGCAGCCGCCGAGCCAGCTCGCCGCCACGACGAGCGCCAGCGGCAATGCGGCTCGGGTCCAGGTGCGGGGCCCCACTCGATGCATGGGCGTGCGTCTCCTCTCGGCTGCGGCCCGGCCGATCGGGCGGGCCCTCCGCAGACATCCTAACCGAGTCCCCCGCTGCGTCTGCCCGCGGGCCCGTCCCGCCCGTCTGGCAGGGGTTCAGCCTGCGGCGCAGCGGAAACCGACACCCGGGAGCGCCGCATCGTCGGGCAGGACGAAGCGCGACTCCGGGCTCTCGCGCACCACGGAGCCGGCTTCGGTCGGCGACGACGTCCACTCCGCGACCCCACCGGAGAAGCCGCCGACGCCCGACACGGCAGCGCCGCGCAGCCACTCCGACTCGCTCGGCAAGCGCTTGCCCGCCCAGGCGCAGAAGGCGTCGGCCTGGGAGGCGGTGAGGCAGTTCGCCCTCGCATCCGCCGGGCCGCTCTCGCCGTGGCAGCCGGGGCCGCTGCGGGCCGGGCTGCAGCCCCCGGCCGCGACGCAGCTGCGGTAGGCGCGCACGGGAACCTCGCGGGTGTCGATCCGGAACTCCGCCGCCTCCCCGTCGGCCGGAACCAGCGCCACGCGTCGGGTCGGGGCCTCGCCGAGGGCCGGCGCCGCGGAGCCCAGGCCCGTGCTGCGCACGTAGCCCTCCCCGAGCACCGGGTCCGCGAGGGAGACCCAGTCGCCCCCGTCCACGCCGAGCAGCTCGGTTCCGGCTGCGATCACGCCGAGCACGGTCCCGTCGAGGCCCTCGGACGCGAACAGGGTGATGTCGCGCTGGGCGAAGAACGTCGCGGGCTGCACCGCCACGGGCTCGGGGGTCGGCTCCGGCAGCGCCTCGCTCGGCGTCTCGATCGGCGCGGGGGGCGTCTCCTCCACGGGGGCCGGGGTAGCGCCCTCGTCGACCTGGGCCACGGGCAGGCCGGGATCGAGCGCCGGCTCGACCGGCTCATCGGGGCTCGTCAGCACCAGCCACAGCAGCAAGGCGGCCAGGCCGAGGATCGCGCCACCGAGCGCCAGGTACTGCGCGTTGTCCGCCAGGGCCGCGAGGGGCCCACCCTTCGCGATCGGCCCCGTGATGGTCTGGGCCGACGGAGCCGGGGTCGATGCGGGCTCGTCCCGGGTCGCCGGAGCCGCGGCCGGGGCGGTGGCCGCGTCCGGAACCGGTCGGACTCCGTCCGCGCCGTCCCAGCCCTGCAACGATGCGTCGAAGGCGTCGGCGAAGGCGGTGCAGCTCTCGAAGCGCCGGCGCGGATCCACCTCGATGGCCCGCATCACGGCCTCCACCAGCGCGGGCGGGAGGCCGGCGACCCGCAGGTCGAGGGAGACCGCCTCGCCGGCGACCTTCGCCTCGAGGATCGCGCGCGTGGTCTCGCCCTCGAAGGCCATCTTGCCGGACAGCGCGTGGTAGACGACCAGGGCCAGGCTGTACTGGTCGTAGGGCGCGGCGAACTCCCGGGCCATCGCCTCGGGCGGCAGATACGGAATCGATCCGAGGAAGGTCCCCGCCTGGGTCAGCCCCTCGCTCGACGACTCGGCGGAGGACACGACGGTCGCGATGCCGAAGTCCGAGAGGTAGGCATGCCCCTCGGCGTCGAAGATGATGTTGCCGGGCTTCACGTCCCGGTGGATGCAGCCGTTGCGATGGGCGTGGTCGAGGGCGCTCGCGATCGCCCGCAGCCAGGGCCGCACCTCGTTGGGCGTGAGCGTGCCCTTGCGGAGGCGTGCGTTGAGATCGCCGCCCGCCAGGTACTGGACCGCCAGGTACGGCACGTCCTCGTGGGTGCCCGCCCCGTAGACGTGGACGACGTGGGGGTGCTCGAGGGCCACGAGCTGGTCGATCTCGATCTCGAAGCGGCGCCGAAACTCCGGGGTCAGGAGCTTCGGGTGCGGAACCTTCACCACCACCTGGCGACCGCGCACGCCGGTGTCGCGGGCGATGTAGACGGTGCCCATCCCGCCCGCATCGAGCTTCTGCTCCACGACGTAGCGGTCCGCGATGGTCTGCCCGGTCCAATCCATCGAGGCGGAGCCTACCAGCGAAACCCGCCGGGGAGAGCCCCAGGAGGCATCTCCCGCGCTCAGCGACCCCCGCGGGGGTCTAGAGCTGCCCCTCGATCGGGAGCAGCCCCAGCAGCCCGAGCTTGAAGCGGGCCCACCAGGACGACTCCGGGTCGCGGCTCCACTCCTCGCCGGGGAGGCCCGCCCAACGCAGGCGCCCCTCGTCGTCGAGGGAGACCGTCCAGCTGATCTCCGGAGCCGTGGCCCGCTCGAAGCTCCGCGCCTGGCGCTCGGCGAGCTCCTCACTGTCCACGAGCAGGCCCAGCTCGGTATTCAGGTCGACCGAGCGCGGATCGAGGTTCAGCGAGCCCACGAAGACGTAGCGTCGGTCGATCACGAAGGTCTTGGCGTGGAGAGCCGCCTGGGAGGAGCCGAACAGGCCTGCGCGCTCGGCCTGGCTGAACACCTCACCGGTATGCCGCATCTCGAAGAGCGAGACGCCGCCCTCGAGCAGCGGCCTGCGGTAGGGGGCATAGGCCGAGTGCACGGCGGGTACGTCGTTCGCGACCAGCGAGTTCGTCAGGATCTGCACGCGCGCGCCCCGCTCGACGGCCGCGGTGAAGTAGTCGACTCCGCTGTCCCGAGGCACGAAGTACGGCGACACCAGGAGCAGCTCCTCCGAGGCCTCGCCCAGGAAGGGCGCGAGGCGGCGGATGAGGAGCGTCTCGGGGATCTCGTCGCCGCGCGCCACGATCTTGCGCGGAAGGTCCGCCACCATGTGCACGGGCGCCCAGAGCAGCGGCACCTCACCGGCCTCGAGCTCCTGGACCAGGCGCGTCTGCCGCACCCGGTTCGCGTAGGCGCTCTGCGCGTGCTCCTGGACGTGGGCGGCGAGCTCGTCGCGAAGTGCTGCGAGCGAGGCCGGATCGGACTCGAGCCCGCCCCAGCCGGCGACGTCCACGACGAAGGGCGAGTTCCAGTAGCGGTCGAAGCTGTTGCCCAGGGACTCGAGCACGGGACCGATCGCGAAGAGGTCGAGGTCGGCGAAGTTCGCGCCCGGGGAGGCGTCGAAGTACTCGTCTCCCAGGTTGCGCCCGCCGACCACCGCGGCGACGCCGTCCACGGTCAGCATCTTGTTGTGCATGCGCCGGTTGAGCTGGGCGGCGCGGGCGAGCAGGTCTCCGACCTTCGCGAGGCCGCCGAGCGGACTGCGGGCCAGGGGGTTGAAGAGCCGCGCCTCGATGTTCTCGTGGCCCTCGGCTGCGGCCAGGACCCGATCGATCCCGAGGGATCCGAGATCGTCGACCAGGATGCGCACGCGCACGCCGCGATCGGCGGCCGCCAGCAGCGACGACAGGATGAAGCGGCCGGTCACGTCGTCGTGGAGGATGTAGTACTGCAGGTCGACCGCCCGCTCGGCCTGCTCGATCAAGTGCATCCGCGCGACGAATGCATCGAGCCCCGAGCGCAGCACGTAGAGCCCGCTCTTCCCCGGGTGCCGATCGAGCAGCTCCTGGATCTGCCGCCCCTGCGAGGTCTCCTGCCACGCGACGAAGGCGGACGAGGGCCGCTTCGGCTCGCCGTACGGCGGCGTCGCGCAGCCGGCGAGCAGGAAGAGCGCGGCGAGCGCCAGCAGGAGCGACGTGGTGCGCGACGGCGGTCGGTGAAGCATGCGCGTACGCTAGCCGTCGAGCGGGGTGGAGCGCGAGACGGGGTTCGAACCCGCGACCCCGAGCTTGGGAAGCTCGTGCTCTACCAACTGAGCTACTCGCGCGTCAGCAAGATGCTACCGGCCCCGAGGCCGCCAGCAAGGCAGCGGGGACGACGCGCGGAGCGGCTACTCCTCGGTCACGAGGTCGGCGAACAGGTCGTCCAGGGCCCCGTCGGCTTCGACCGGCTCGGCGAACAGCGCGACGGTCTCGGCCGCACCCGTGGCCGGTCCCGGTACGGGCGCGGCCGCGGCGACGGGAGCTGCCGCCGTGGCTTCGACGGGGTCTCCCGTCGGCTCGGCGGTCACCGCCGCCTCGTCGAGAAGGGCGACGGTCGCGTCCGGCGCACCCGCGCGACGGGGCTCGGCCTCGGCCGGTGCGGGGTCGGACAGGAGCGAGCTCAGGTCGTCGAGGCCTTCGTCGGAAGACGCGGCGAGGATCGTCGTCTGGGCCGCATCGCCGCGATCGGGGGCCGGCTCCTCGGCCGCATTCGCCTGGTTCTCCGGCAGCCGCGCGAAGAGATCCTCGGCCGGCGTGAGCAGCTCGGGCGAAGAGCCCTCGGCGGCGCTCGCGCCGGCGAGCAGCGTTGCGGAGCGGTCGGGCTGGATCACGGCCTGGGTCCCGGCTTCCGCCGGGGCGGCCGCACCGGGAAGCCTGAGCTCGGCGGCGGCCCTGGCCACGTCCTCACCCGTCGCCGCATGGCGGCCGTCCAGGTGGGCCTCGAAGAGGGCGCCATCGGCGAGATCGTTCAGGCGGCGCGGATTGCCCGCGCCGAGCTTCACCAGGGCGTCGACGGCACCGGACTCGAGGATCGCGGGATTGCCCTCGGCCGCCCGGATCCGGTGGTGCAGATAGGCCTCGCTGGCCTCGCCGTCCATCGGCTGGATCTCGACCCGCACCTCGACCCGGCTGCTGAGCGCCGGCTCGCGGCTCACGGCCGCGCCGAGCTCGGGCGGACCGGTCAGGACCAGGGTCAAGAGCCGCCGCTCCTCGTACTCGAGGTTCAGGAGCCCGCGCAGACCGGCCAGGAAGCCGGCATCGGCGAGCACCTGACACTCGTCGAGGAGCACCACCGTGTGGCGCCCGTCCTCGCGCACCGTGGCCAGGTGGTCGTAGACCTGGGCCAGCAGCGCCGCGGGATCGCTCTCCGGAGACTCCTCGCCGAGCTGGCGACACAGGCGGTCGATCACCCAGTGCCCGTCGGACACGTCGGGGATCGGCACCAGCATGCACGCCTCGAACATCTCCTCCTCGAGCGACTCGAGCAGGCGCCGGACCAGCAGGCTCTTGCCGCTTCCGGGCTCGCCGAGGAGCATCACGAGCCCCTTGCTCTGGCGCACCGCGCGCGCGAGCCGGCGCTCGGCATCGAGATGCGCGGGGCTCCCGAAGAAGCCCTCGGTGCGAGGCTCGTTGGCGAAGGGGTCCCGGGAGAGACCGAAGGTCGAAAGGTGCTCCACGAAATGTCGTCCTATACGAAGGAGATCTTCTTGCGCCGGCGACGCTTGCCGCCCGGCTCGGGATCCGTCTCGGGCTCGGTCTCGTCGGCGGAGGCCTCGGCGGACTCGTCCTCGATGACCGCCTCGGGCTCGAGCACATCGTCCTCATCGGCGTCGAGCCCCACCGGCGGGTTCGTCGGGTCGGCAACGACCTCGACGTCCGCATCGGCATCGGCAGCGACATCCGAGGCTTCGACCTCGACGGCGGCCTCCACGGGCTCGTCGTCCTCGTCGTCGCCCATCAGGTCGTCGAAGGACTCGTACTCGACCGCCGCCTCGGCCACGGGCTCCGGCTCGGCATCCGACTCGTCCAGGAGATCGTCGAAGGACTCGAACGCCTCGTCGGGCTCACCTTCGCCCTCGTCGTCGTCGTCGTCGCTCTCGAGCTCGCGCTCGAGCTCGTCCAGCGCCTGCAGGCGTTCGGCCACGTCGCCGAAGTCGGGCTCGAGCTCGAGCACCGCCTCGAAGGACGCCCGCGCCCGGGCCACGTCGCCCGACTCCGCGTACGCCCGTCCCAGGTCGTAGCGCAGACCCAGCTGCTGCTCGGGCGGCAGCTCGGGCAGGGCCAGCGCCTGCTCGAGGTGGGCGGTGGCGTCGGTGATCCGGCCGAGATCGAGCGCACACAGGCCCATCATGTGCAGACAGGCGAGCTTGCGGTCCGGGCTCTGCATCGCCTGCCCGAACTCCTGGATGGCGTCGTCGAAGAGGCCCATCTCCTTGTAGGCGATGCCCAGGTCGTAGTGGGCCTCGTGATCGCCGTCGTCGAGCTCGCGCTGCACGCCCTGCTTGAAGGCCGCGAAGACCTGCTCGAAGCCCTCTTCCTCGGTCGAGCTCGCGCCGCCCGAGAAGCTGCTCTCGTTGGCGTCCTCGTCGAGGTCGTCGCTCAGCTCCGCCGCGAGGTCGAAGGAGTCCTCGTTCGGATCGCGATCGTCGGCGCCCTCGCTCTCCTCGGAGGCCGCTTCGTCGGCTCCCTCGGAGGCCTCGGACGCAGCCGCCTGCTCGACCGGCTCTTCGGCCTGCGGCTCCGCCTCGGCGGGGGCCTCGGCCGTCTCGACCGTGTCGCTCTGCGAGGCCGCCTCCTGGGCCTTCGGCTCCTCGTCGTCGGCAGCGGCGAGCTCGGATTCGTCCGCAGCAGCGAGCTCGGGCTCGTCCGCTTCGTCGTCGATCGGGTCGTCCTCGCCGAGGTCGGCGGTGATGTCCAGATCGAATCCACTCGATGCATCGTCGGCCGCGTCGTCGAGCCCGGAGGCGTCGAGATCGTCGTCGAAGAAGTCGTCGGCAGCCCCGTCCTCGGCCAGGTGCATGTCGGCGACCTGGGTCTCCTCGACGACGGACCGCACGTCGTCGGCCGGCTCGTCGAGCTCGAGGTCGGCCGGATCCGCGTCGGCCTCGAGGTCGTCCGACGCGTCGCGCTCGTCGGCCTCGAGCTTCGGGTCGAGATCCTCGGCCTCCGGCGCCTGGGCGTCGAGATCGATGACCGGCGCCTCGGCGTCCTCGGAGGAGGTTGCGTCCATCTCTCCCAGTCGAAGCAGCGCCTGGGGATGGTTCGGAGCGACGCTGATGATCCGCTGGTAGGCCTCGCGAGCCTCGGCCATCAGCCCCTGCTTGTAGTAGAACTCGGCCTCGTCGAGGTCGTCGACCATCTGCTGCGGGGTGGTCGAGCTCGAGCCCTCGGCCGCATCGGACGCGTCCGCTGCCGCCGGAGCGGCTCCATCGAGCAGGGTGCGCTCGCCCTCGTCTTCCTCGTCGCCCGAGACGTCGAGATCGAGGTCGAGATCCGCGTCCGCGTCGCTGGCGGACGCCGCCTCGCCCTCGGGCTCCTCTCCCGCGAGCTCCTCCTCGAGATCGAAGTCGAGCTCTTCCGAGCTCGCCTCGAAGTCGATGTCGGCATCCCCGGTGATCTCGCTCGGAGCGGACGCGTCCGACGAGGCGGCCTCGTCGGCGTCGCCGTCGGCGGCCGCGTCGTCCTCGGCGTCGAGCCCCATCGCGTCCAGATCGCGCACCGGGGCCGGGTCGGCGAAGTCGCCGCTGAGATCGATCTCGAGGTCGACCCCCGAGTCGTCGTCGGCATCGAGCTGCACGGTCGCGTCGGCGACCGGCGTGTCGGCCGGCGGGCCGTCGGGCGATGCGGCCTCGAGGTCCGGAGCCGAGTCCGCGAGATCCTCGGGCGGCTCGAGATCGAGCCCTCCGTCGCCCGAGAGATCCAGCTCGTCCTCGCCGCCGGCGTCCACATCGAGATCGAGATCCAGCTCGGGCTCGGAGGCGGCGTCGGGGGCCGCGGGCTGGGAAGCCTCGGCGTCGAGCTCGATGTCGACCTCCTCGAAGAGATCCTCGCCGTCCGCGGTGGCGGACTCGCCCGCATCGGCTTCCGACGGCGCCTCGTCGAGGGCGGCGAGGCGACTGCGCACCTCGCTCGCTCCATCCGCGTCGTCGGTCGCATCGAGGGCCTCGGCCAGCTTCTCGAGCGCGGCGCGATGCTTCGGCTGAGCCTCGACCACCGACCGCAGGGTCTCGACGGCGCGCTCATGCTTGCCGTAGCGCAGCAGTACGCTCGCCTCCGCGACGAGCTGATCGGGATCCGCGTCGAGCTCCCCGGGCGCGTCGGCGGCCGCCTCGACCGGCGGGTTCGTCGGATCCGCCGGGAGCTCGATGTCTCCGGCGTCGCTCGGGTCGAGCGGCTCGAGCGAGAAGTCGGCGTCGTCGCGCGTCTCCGGGGCGTCCTCGGCGTCGTCGGCGTCGTCGGCGGATTCATCGCCCATCGGAACGCCGAGCTGCATGCCCTGCTCGGAGACGAACCCGGGATCCGTGAACTCCTGGCCCTCGAGCCCCAGGCCGTCGCCGCCCACCTCACCGAAGGCGAGCTCGTCGGTCTGGTCGAGCACCGGCTCGTCGCTCTCGTCGGCGCTGATGGTGTCGAGATCGCCGTACCGCTGCATCAGGTCGCGCGCGCGGGACTCGTCGCCGCGGGCTCGGCAGAGCTCGGCGACGCGGCGCCAGTGGGCCGATGCCTCGTCGGTCTTTCCCGAGCCCTCGAGGGCCTGGGCCAGCAGCTCGTGGTGCTCGGCGACGTCCCCGTCGGCGGCGACGAGCCGTTCGCCGACCTCGACGGCCTCGAGCAGCGCGCCGGCCTCGACCCGCGCGCGTCCGAGCTCGAGCAGCGACTCGTGGTCGTCCTCCGCGAGCTCGCAGATCCGATCGAGCGCGACGATGCGCCCTTCGACGTCGCCCTGGCGCTCGAGCTCCTCGGCGACGGCGCGGAACTCCTCGACGGCCTCCTCGACGCGCTTCTCCTGCCGCAGCAGGTCCGCGACCTTCATGCGGTTGGCGGTGTTGGTCGGATCGAGCGCGGCCATGCGGCGCAGGAGGTCGAGGGCCTGGTCGCGATCGCCCTCGCGATAGTGCGCGTCGGCGGCGGTCTGCAGCGCGCTCATCGCGTCGGAGTTGAGACCCAGACGCTGATACAGCTCGGCGAGGGACGGGTACACCTCGAGGCGCTTCGGATCGATGCGAACGATCTGCTTGAAGAGCGCGACCGACTTCGCGTCGAAGCCGTCGTCCATGAAGCGCGTGGCGACCTTCAGGTACGCCGCCACGGCCTCCTCGGAGTTCCCCTGCTTGAGGAAGATGTCCCCGATCTTGAGGCGGACGTTGGCGTCCTTGGGGTCCGCCTTCAGGAGCGTCTGGTAGTCCTTGAGCGCCTTGTCGAGGGCGCCCTTCTGCAGGTGCTTCTGCGCGGACTGGAGAATCTTCCGCTTGTTGATGGCCAAGAGCGCGGACCCCGAGTGGTGAGGGAGGGAAACCCACAACGGGCCCCTCCCGTCCGTGCGTATCGGCGGTCTCGCGAGCCTGCTTGAGGCAGGAGGCGGGAGAACGGCCGACAGGCCGCCGTACGCCGAGGCAAAACGCCCTCGACGGTGGGGCCGGTCCGGGGGCGGCGCCGGGGCGCGCTGGGAGCCTCAGGAGAGGTGGTCGAGCAGGGCCTCGAGGCCCAGGCGATAGCTCGAGGGCCCGAATCCGGTCACCACACCCACCGCCACGTCGCTCAGCACGGAGTGGCGCCGGAACTCCTCGCGCGCGTGGACGTTCGACAGGTGCACCTCGACCACCGGGAGCTCGCTGGCCAGGATGGCGTCGCGCAGGGCGATGCTGGTGTGGGTCAGCGCGCCCGGGTTGATCAGGAGCCCGTCGTCGTGCCCCCGGGCGGCGTGGATCCGATCGATCAGCTCGCCCTCGTGGTTCGACTGGAAGCTCTCGAGGGTGGCCCCTGCGACCTTGGCCTGGTCGAGGAGGGCCTGGTCGATCTCCGCCAGGGTCGTGTGGCCGTAGACCTCGGGCTCGCGGGTCCCGAGGAGGTTCAGGTTCGGCCCGTGCAGGACGAGGACGCGAGGCATGGGCGAGCAGGCTAGCAGCCCGCTCGGGCGCGGTCCGGCGCCTACAGCTCGCTCTGGAGCGCCAAGAGCTGGCGGCGCATCTCGAAGCGCGCGCGTCCGGAGTTCGCCTCGCTGGGCAGCGTCACCACCAGCATCGTCTCCGCGTCGACCACGCGCAGCATGACCTGCAGGCCCGAGAGACGCAGGCTGACCTCGTCCACTCCTCCGCCCCCGACCGAATCCGAGGCCTTGCGGATCTCGTCGAGGATCCGGCCGAACTCGGCGCCCACCATGGTCAGCTGATCCACGGCGTCCTCGGAGGCCGCGGGTCCCTCGACCTCGGCGATGGCGATGCCGTCGCTGCCCATCAGGGCCACGGCACTGGCGTCACAGCCTTCGGCGATCTTGGAGAGGGTCGTTTCAAAGCTCATGTGTCCCCCAAGAGGCTTCGCGGAACCCGCCACGGAGCCTCATGATTCTCAGCGCGAGATGCGAGCCCCGAGGCTCACGTGTCGCGTCTCAGGTTGTTCAGCCAGCGCTCCAGGGTGCGGACCACCCGCGCGCGCTTGTCCGGCTCGGCGCCCGGGGCCGCCTCGGCGTCCGCCTGCTCGCGCTCGAGGCGCGTGCGCAGGGTCTCGGCCCGTTCGGCGTGGCCCTGGCGCTCCAGGAGGTCGGCCATGGTCTGGGTCGCGAAAGGCGAGTCGCCCCGGTCGAGGACGCCCTCGGGACCCTCGCTCTCCACGTCGCGAAGGGTCGCCTCGGCCACCCGGTTCGCGTCCATCATCTCTTCGGGCTGGGCCTCGGCCTCCTCGAAGGCCGCCTCGAGCTCGTTCTCGGCGAGATCGGCGAAGCCGTCGTCGCTGCGCCCCTCTTCCGTGCCCTCTTCGGGCTCCGGGTCGCCCTGGAGCTGCGCCTCGAGGGACGGAGCCAGGGGATGGTCGGGCACCCGCTCGAGGACGACCCCGAGCTCGGCCTGGGCCTCCTCGAGACGCCCGAGGTCGAGCAGCGCGCGCACGCGAGCCACGCGCCCGGCGATCACGTCGGGACGGCTGCGCAGGCCTTCGTCGAGCAGCTCGAGCGCCTGCTTCGCCTGGCCTTCGCGGCGACGCGCCTCGGCGAGCGCCGCGAAGCCGGGCGCACCGGGTGCGCCGACGCCGAGCGTCTCGAGCCGTTCGCTCTCGCGGGTCTGCATCGCTTCCAAGCCGCCCTCCCCGGATCTACTGAAGCCGGATGTACTGAAGCCGGATGAACTCATGCGGCTGCGCTCATCCGGATCCGCCCGAGCCACGCTTCGCACCGGATCCGATCCGGGCTCCGGCGGGAACGATCTCCTCGGGCAGGAGCGGCACCGTCTCCGCCCGGCCGATCTTCCGCAGGGCGACGAAGTGGATGCGCGCGTCCTCCCGTTTCTTATCGGCGCGCACGGCCGTGAGATAAGCCTTTCGAGGAAACGCCGGGAGCTCGAGCGGGAGGCCGGCCCGCTCGATCAGGGCGCTCAGGCGATCCGAGGTCCCCTTGGGGCAGAGCTCCATGGCCTCGCAGCGGCGCGCGGCGTAGACCATGCCCATGGCCACGGCCTCGCCGTGCAGGAGGCCGCGATAGCGCTTCAGGGCCTCGGCGGCGTGGCCCAGGGTATGGCCGAAGTTGAGCAGGCGGCGCAGGCCGGCCTCGCGCTCGTCCCGGCTCACCACCTCGGCCTTGATCTGGCAGTTGCGCTCCAGCACCGGCAGCAGCACCTCGGGCTCGAGGGCCATCACCCGCTCGATCTCCGACTCGAGGCGCGCGAACAGGCGCGCATCCCAGATCGCCGCGTGCTTGATGACCTCGGCCATCCCCGCCGAGCGCTGGCGCGGGGGCAGCGTCGTGAGCGTGTGGGCGTCGATCCAGACGAGACGGGGCTGGTGGAAGGCGCCCACGAGGTTCTTCCCCTGGCGCACGTTCACGCCCGTCTTTCCGCCGACGCTCGAGTCCACCATGGCGAGCAGCGAGGTGGGCACCTGGACGAAGGGGAGCCCGCGCAGCAGGGTCGCCGCGACGTAGCCCGAGAGATCGCCGATCACGCCGCCCCCGACGGCCACCACGACGGTGTCCCGCGCCGCGCCGGCCTCGAGCAGGGCATCGTAGAGCTTGCCCGCCTGGGCGAGGCTCTTGCTGCGCTCTCCGTCGGGGACCTCGAAGCGCTTCGCGCGCAGGCCCGCATCGCGGATCGAGCGCACCACCCGCACCGCGTGCCGGCGCGCCACGGGCGGCACCGTCAGAACCGCGGCCTGGCTCGCGCCCGTGTGGCGCTTGATGGCGTCCCCGACGCCCTCGAGGTTCTGCCAGCCGATCTCGATCGGATAGCTCCGATCTCCCAGCTCGACGCGGACCCGACGACTCCCCACGCTTGCGCCCCTTCCGCTCAACGTCCCGTCTCCAGCGACGCGCTCAACAATCCGTCTCCAGCGACGCCGCGACGCGACGGGCCGCTGCGGCGACGTCCAGGTCGTCGGTATCCACGATCACGTGGGCCTGCTGGTAGGCGCCGGACCGGGCCTCGAGCAGCTCGCCCAGGCGCTCCCGTCGCTCCTCGGGCCCGAGCCCCTGCAAGAGTGGCCGCCCCCGCCCGCGGCCCACGCGCCGAAGCAGGGTGTCGAGGCGCGCGCGCAGGTAGACGATCCGGCCCGTCCGGGACAGGAGCTCGACGATGCCCGGCTGGCACGGGGCTCCGCCGCCGAGGGACACCACCACCGGCTTGCCCGCGACCTCGGACACGGCCTCGCGCTCCCGCGCCCGGAAGCCGGACTCGCCCTCCCGCTCGAAGATCTCGGGGATCGAGCAGCCCGCGGCGTCCACGATGCGGGCGTCGGTGTCGACGAGCTCCCGCCCCAGCCGCTCGGCCAAGGCGCGCCCGACGGCGCTCTTTCCGGCCCCCATCATCCCCACGAGCCACACCGTGCCCTCGTCCATCGCGGTCAGCATAGCGGGCGGGTTCGGGGCGGGTTGGCGCGGACGGGCCCCGGCCCGGAACGTGAAACGGGGGAGAGCCCAAAGGCCCTCCCCCGCTTCCGACTGGGGAAAACAGTCGTGGGTCCTGGATCAGCTCCCGGCGGCGGGGTTGACCACGATGCGCGGCGTCACGAAGACCAGCAGCTCCTTGCGGATGTCGCGGGTCTCGTTGTTCTTGAACGCGTTGCCGAGGACCGGGATCTTGTGGAAGTACGGCACGCGCGACTGGCGGTCCGCCTTCTCGATGGTGTAGATGCCACCGATCACCAGGGTCTGGCCGTCCTTCACCAGGGTCTCCGTCTCCGCCTCGTTCTTGGCGATGGCCGGCGAGCCCGTGGGCGTCTGGACGCTGTCGTCCGGTGCGTTCCGGTTGACCTCGATCTTCATGATGATGCTGCGATCGGCGGTGATGTGCGGCGTCACCTCCAGGCGGAGCACGGCGTCGATGAACTCGAGCTTCGCGTCGCCGTTCTCGAAGGTCTGGAAGGGGATCGACACACCCTGCTCGATCGAGGCCTTGCGGTTGTCGAGGGTCACGACGCGCGGGCTCGAGATGACCTTGCCCTCACCGTGACTCTCCGCGGCCTCGAGTCGCAGCTCCACGTTGAACTTCTGATCCAGGATGAACGCGCCGAGATCGAGGAGGCCCGTCGGGACGCTCGTGATCGGGTTCTGCACGCTCACGTGGTTGAAGGTGTCGGTGAAGCCGGTCAGCAGCGGGTTGTTGTGGAACTGGACGTTCTCCCGGCCGCCGATGGTCAGGTCGCCGCGATCTCCACTGTTGGGATCGAGGCCGTCGACCAGCGGCTGGGCGCCGAAGGCCCACTGGGAGCCGAGCTCCTTCGAGAAGTCGAGGTTGGCCTCGACGATCTTCGCCTCGATGAGCACCTGCGGCGTCTGGGTGTCGATGGCCTTCACCAGGGCCGTGGCCTCGTCGACCACGCTGGCGATGTCCTTCAGGATGATGGTGTTGGTGCGCTGGTCCACGTCCACGCTGCCGCGCGGGGTGAGCAGCCGCTTCACCATCTTCTCGACCTCCTTGACCGAGGCGTAGTTCACCGGCTGGAGCTTGACGACCAGGTCCTCGAGCTTCTCCTTGGCACGCCGCTCCTGGAGCCGCGCCTCCTCCTCGGCCTTGAGCTGCTCGGAGGGCGCGATGCGGAGCACGTTGCCCACCCGGACGAAGCCCAGGCCCTTGGTCAGGAGGATCACGTCGAGAGCCTGGTCCCAGGGCACGTCCACCAGGCGGATCGTCACCTGGCCCGACACCTCGTCGCCCGCGATGATGTTGAGGTCGGAGACCTCGGCGATCAGTCGCAGCACGTCGTCGATGTCGACGTCCTTGAAGTCGAGCGAGATGCGGCGGCCGGTGTACTGCTTGCCGTCGATCAGGCCGCCCTCCTCGAGGATGTCGAGGGCTCCGTCGTCGGGATCGATGGCCGCCGGCGGGGCGCCCATGTCCTGGCTCGCCTTGCCCGAGGCCTTCTCCACCGCGAGGGCCGGCGGCGTGGCCGCCACGTCCTCACCGCGCATGAAGTCCAGGATCAGCACGCCGTCCTGACTCGTGATGCTCGGCTCGAGGCCCTGGGCGCGCTGGACCACCACCCGCACCTCGGAGCTGCTCGTATCGGGCTGCTCGAAGGCCGTCACCAAGGACACGGGGCCGGCGGTCTCGGGCACCACGCGGCGGGTCGCATCCTCGGCCAGACGCGCGGGCGTGAGGCGCACGATCAGGGTGCTCGCATCGGGGCGAACCACCTGGTAGTCGCTGATCTGGTCGGCGCGGATGGCCAGCCGATCGCGATCGCCCTGGCGGTCGAGCGACACGCCGGCGACGGTCGAGACCGACGTCGGGTTCATCAGCTCGTCCATGGCCGCCTCGCTCGAGTCCACCTCGGCGGCCTCCTCCCAGGAAGCCTCCTCGGAGCTCGCCTCGGCGTCGTCCTCGATGGAGGCCGGGATCGCGGCCAGCTCGTCCGACTCGGAGGTCTCCGTGGCCATCTCGGGCTCGGCGATCTCCTCGGTCTCGACGACCTCGGTCTCCGGAGCCGTCTCGATCACGATGCCCGTCGGGTCCTCGATCGGGGTGGCCTCCTCGGCCATCTCGACCTCGACCTCGTCCCCGTCGTCCGCGGCCGCGCTCGGCACCTCGGCCATGGACAGCTCGGGAAGCCGCGCGGAGCCGGTGGCCACGTACAGGGCGTCGTCACCCGCGAGACCGCGGGCGGTGAGGAGCCCGTCCGAACCCTCGCTCGCGTCGAGCACCACGCGGAGCTTGTCGGCGTGCTGGCCGACGCGCACCCGCTCGATGCCACCCATGCCCACGTCGAAGCGATCGTTGTCGAGGCCGCTCACGAGGCCCGGCAGGTCGATCACGAGCCGCGCCGGATCTTCGACCAGGAACTGGTTGAACTCCTCGACGCGCCCGTCGGTGCGCAGGTTGACCAGGGCGTCGTCGCCCGACCCCTCGAAGTCGATCGAGAGGAGCAGCGTGGCCGGAAGGGCCGGCGTCTCCTCGACGACCTCGACCATCGGAGCGGCCTCGGTCTCGACGGGCTCGTCGGTCGCGGCCATCTCCGGGGCGGAGCCCTCTTCCGTCGCCTCGACCACCGGGGTCTCGTCGAAGGTGCCGGCCCAGGGGTCCGAGAGGGTCGCCGCCTCGAGCGTCGCGTCGCTGCCGACCGTGTCGAAGGCGTCCTCGGGCGTCACCCGGATCTCGAGACCGCCCTCGACGTTCACCACGTCGAAGGAGGCGTCGGTCGCGAGCGAGAGCTCGATGCGCGTGCTCGTCGAGCCGTCCGCGCCCTCGAAGCCCGCCACGCTCACGCTCGAGACGGTGCCGTCGTCGACGGACGTCTCGGGCGCACCCGTACCGGGCATCACGTCCGAGAGGTCCACGACCACGCGAGCCGGGTCGTCCTGCTGGAACGCGCTGAAGACCGGCTCGGAGACGCCTTCGAGGCGCACCACCGTTCCGTCCTCACCACTCTCCACCGAGACCGCGCCCAGGGAAGTGATGGAGCTCTGCGCATCCGTCGCCGGAACCGCGCCTCCGGTTGCGCACGCCACGGCGAAGAGAAGGGCGCCCAGAGCGACCCCCACGACGCGACGGCTCCGCGAAAGATCATCGTACTTCGGGAACATCCAGATCACCCTCCCTGGCTCTGGCGAACGCGCATATCGATCTCCTTGGTCGTCCGGTCCCCGTGGAAGTCCACGTAGGCCTCCCGGACCGTCACCGAGGCATCGGTGATCGAGATCACGCGACCATCGTTCTTGCCGATCGGATCCCCTTCCTGGACGATGTAGTTGCGTCCAGAGGGATCGAGGACCAGCGCCCTCCGCTTGTCGGTCTCCCAGACCACGCCCGTGACGGACAGCTGGGAGAGATCGAACTGCTCCAACGGACCCTTGGCCGAGGCGTCACGCTCCGTCACCCGATCGAGGATGAACGAGCGGAACGGGTCCCTCTTGCCCAGCGGGTCGTACACGTAGCCGCGACCGCTCGCTGCGAAGGCGGGATCGGTCTCCTCGCCTTCCTGCTCGGTCTGGGTGGCGGCGACCTGCGCCTTGCCACCGTCCTTCCGCTGCTTCTCGATGATCGCGGCTCGCTGCTTCTGGTAGTCGTTCACGCTGGGACCGGCCGTCTGCTTCTGGCAGGCCAGTGCCAGCACGCCGAGCACGAGAAGCAAGCTCGCGATGCGAATGCGCTGCATCAGTGTCCCCCTCCGTGGCGCTTCTTGCCGTGGCCGCCCTTCTTCTTGCCCTTCTTGCCCTTGCCGTCCTCGGGCTCGGCGACGGCTCCACCCTCGATGAAGCGGAAGGTGGTCGCGTTGCCCTTCACCTTCAGCATCGTGTCCTGGCTGGTCTCGTTGCCGATCGTGATGTCGAGGTCGGCGATGTTGACGATCCGCGGCAGCCGCGAGACCTCGTCGAAGAACATCGCGATGTCGTGGAAGCGCCCGGTGAACTCGATGGCGATCGGCACCTCGGCGTAGAAGCCGCGGGGCTGCTCCTCGCCGGGTCGGAAGGCCTTGAACTCGAGGCCCGCGTTCTTTCCGAGGCTGGTGATGTCCGTCAGCAGGACGGGCAGCTCCTTGCCGTCGGGAAGCTGGCGCAGCGCCACGGCGAGCTTGCGCTCGAGCGAGGCGATCTCCTCCTTCACCGCCTCCTCGTTGGCCGCCACCGAGCGCACCTCCGAGAGCTTCCGCTGCAGCTGCAGGTGCTGATCGCGGGCCGTCTCCAGCTTTCCGCTGGCCGGGAGGTAGAGGAAGTAGACGTAGAGTGCGGCGACCAGCACGACCAGCGCCGGCAGCATCGCCATCCGGTACGCCCGGGGCAGCTTGCCCAGCTTGTCGAGCTGCGCCTGGACCGATTCCAGTCCGAAGTCCATGACTCCTCCTATCGCCCGGTGCCGAGGGGCACGCCCCCGGTCGAAGCGGTTTCCGCGGCGGCCGCAGCGGCCTTGGCCTTCTCGGCAGCGCGCTTCTCGGCGGCCGGCGAGGTGATCAGCGCCGTGACCTCGAAGTGGTTCAGCTTGAAGCCGTCCCGCTCCTTGGCCTCGGTCTCCCGCAGCTCGACCGTCTTGAAGTAGGGCGAGTCGTTCAGCGCCGTCAGGAAGAGCGCGACGAGCTCGTTGTCCAGGCTCATCCCGTGGATCGTGATCTGGCGGTTGGCCGCCTCGATGCGCTGGATCCAGAGACGCTCGGGAGCGTGGGTGGCCAGCTCGTCGAGGACGTGGACCGGGCCGGAGCGCGAGTCGTCGAGCTCCTCGATCACGCCGAGCTTCTTCTCGATGGCGTTCTTGGTCTCGCGGTACTGCTGGACCTTCGCCAGCTGCGGGCCCAGCTGATCGATCTTCGACTGGGTCTGCACGATGGCCATCTGGGCCTCGTCCAGCTTGGACAGCATGCGCCAGTGGAAGAACCCGGCGATGGCGATCGACAGCACCAGGGCGCCGACCAGCATCACCGCGAACTGCTGGACGTCCGCCTTGCGACGTTCCTCGCGGACCGGAAGCAGGTTGATCTTGATCATTCGTCCTCCACCTTGCGAAGCGACAGGCCCACGGCCACGGCCAGGGCGGGCGCCACCTCGCGGAGCGACTCCTCGTCGAGCTTCGACGAGAGGTTCAGACGGGCGAGCGGGTCGAGCCGCTCCACCGGCAGGTTGGTCTTGCCCTGGAAGGCGGCGTCGAGGCCCGAGACCATCGAGCCGCCGCCGGACAGGTAGACCTTGCTGATGCGGCTCTCGGCCGACGTCGCGGCGAAGAAGTCGAGGGACCGGCTGATCTCGCCGAGGACGGTGTCGGTCACGCCGCGCATGGCGTCCTCCACCTCCTGGGGCACGACCTCCTGACTCTCCTCTCCGGGATCGCCACCGATCTTGAGCCGCTCGGCCTCTTCCCAGCTCACCGAGAGGGCCTTCTGGATCTCCTCGGTGTAGACGTTGCCCCCGGTCGAGATGTCCCGGGTGAACGAGGGAATGCCCTGGGCGAGCACGTTGATGTTCACCACCTGGGATCCGATGTTGACCAGCGCGGTGACGTCCTCGTCGTTGGTGTCGTAGTTCGCCTCGTAGGCGTTGGAGGCCGCGAAGGCCGCCACGTCGATCACCGAAGGATGCAGGCCGGCCTCGGTGATCACCGAGACGTAGTCGTCGATCAGATCCTTCTTGGCGGCCACCAGGAGCACGTCCATCTGCCCGTCGACGTCGGCACCTTCGAGGATCTCGAAGTCGAGGTTCACCTCGTTGATGTCGAAGGGGATGTACTGCTCCGCCTCCCAGCGGATCGACTCCTCGAGCTCGTCGCGGGTCATCGAGGGCAGGCTGATCTTCTTGACGATCACCGAGTGGCCCGCGACCGCGGTCGCGACGTTCGTGGTCTTGATCCCGGCGGACTCGACGGCCTCCTGGATCGACTCCACGATGGCCCCGGAGTTCAGGAATGCACCCTGGACGATGGCCTCGGGCGGCAGCGGAGCGATGCCGGCGTGGAGGATCTCGTGGCCCTTCCCGCGCTGGCTGCACTCGACCACCTTCACGGAGGCGGAGCCGATGTCGAGACCGACGACCGACTTGGACTTGCCGAATGAGAACTTCAAATGAGGCCTCCTCAGGACCCGCGCTCGATCTCGTGCGCGGGCTGTGCTCCGAGCTGGGACCCGGCCTGACTCGTGGCCAACAGGTCCGGGGATCCGAAGACGCGTTCCTTGTCGGCGACACGCAGACCGAGCGCGAGGAGGATCTTGCGCTTCGTGTCGAGGCGACACGGACGGCCGGCCTCGATGCGATCGATCGTGAGCGTGGAGAGCCCGGCCTTCCGGGCGAGCTCCGCCTTGCTCATCATCAAGGCTTCGCGATAGCGCTGGACGTTGTTGCTCGACACGCTCCCCCCTCGTCGCGTGAGTCGAACGCCCGGCCGGCCATGCCGGGCACCTGGGGCGTCGACCGAGGGGAATATCGGCCCGCATTCACGGGGACTTGAGCGACCTCGCGCGTGCTCACGGTGTCGCGGATCACACTCTGCGAGCGGCAGCCCCATCGCGGCTCCCAGGCATCCGTACCGCGCTCATCCGGAGCGCCCGGGCGTCCGATGGAGGGGCCGGAGTCCCGCGCAGGCCCGCCCGTGCGCATCGTGAGCGGCCCGCGTGGCGCGTGGGAATCGACCCAGACGAGCGAGGATGCCTTGAGCGAGCGAATCCTGATCGTGGACGACGACGAGGCCCTCCGGGAGAGCCTCGAGCTGCTCCTGGCGGCCGAGGGGTTCCCCGTGCAGAGCGCGCCGGACGGCGCCGCCGCCCTCGAGGCTCTCGCCGAGACGCCCTTCGATCTGATCCTCTGCGACCTGCGCATGCCGGGCGTCGACGGCCTCGATCTCCTGCCCGAGTTCAGGAGCCGCGCACCCCAGGCCACGGTCTTCCTGATGTCCGCCTACGGCACCGACGACCTCGCACTCGAGGCGATGAACCGCGGCGCCTACGACTACCTCCAGAAGCCGTTCCAGCCCTCGGACATCGTGCTCGCCATTCGCAAGGCGCGCGAGCGGGAGCGACTGCGGCGCAACAACGAGGTCCTGAAGCGCGAGGTCGATCGCGCAGCGGCCGAACGGCCGATCGTCGCCGCCTCGCAGGCGATGATCGAGGTCCTCGAGGTGATCGAGCGCGCTGCGGAGTTCAAGGCCACCGTACTCCTCACCGGCGAGAGCGGAACCGGCAAGGAGGTCCTGGCCCGCGCGATCCACGCGCAGTCGCCGAGGCGCGACGAAGCCTTCGTGGCGGTGAACTGCGGCGCGATCGCCGAGAACCTGCTCGAGAGCGAGCTCTTCGGACACGTGAAGGGCGCCTTCACCGGCGCCGATCGCGCCCGTCGCGGCCTCTTCGAGGAGGCCAGCGGCGGCACCCTCTTCCTCGACGAGGTGGGCGAGCTCCCCCAGGCCCTGCAGGTCAAGCTCCTGCGCGCGCTGCAGGAGGAAGAGGTGCGCGCCGTCGGAAGCTCGAAGCCGCGCTCGGTCGACGTCCGCGTCCTGGCCGCGACCTCGAGGGACTTGGAGGCCGCCGTCGCCCAGGACAGCTTCCGCGAGGATCTCTTCTACCGCCTCAACGTCGTGCGCATCCCGGTGCCGCCCCTGCGGGAGCGGCGGGAGGACATCCCCCTCCTGGTGGACCACTTCCTGGCCCGCTACCGCGACGAGCTCCAGCGGGACGTGAAGAGCGTCCGCGAGGATGCCCTGGCTGCGCTGGTCGCCTACCCGTGGCCCGGCAACGTGCGCGAGCTCGAGAACGTGATCGAGCGCGCGCTCATCCTCACCCGCGGAGACCACCTCGGGCTCGACGACCTGCCCCAGAACGTGAAGGCCGGGCCCGAGCCCGAGCCGGGCGCCCCCGGCCTCTACTCCCTGAAGGAGGCCCGGCGGGAGGCCGAGCAGGCGGCGATCCGCCGGGCGCTCGAGGCGACCGACGGCAACCGCACCCACGCGGCGCGGCTCCTCGAGATCAGCCACCGCGCCCTGCTCTACAAGCTCAAGGACTACGGAATCCGCTAGCAGCGCGGAGCCGGCGGGCCGCGCGCCCGCCCCGGGCGACCCGGGCTAGTTGACCAGGGCCGCCTGGCCGATGTCCACGCGGATCGCTCGGACGACGCCGCCCACCAGCTGCCCGTGGTAGCGGACCGGCAGCTCCCGGACCCCTTCGGAGAGATCGATCTCCGACAGGGAGACCACTGCCTTGCGGTCGACGTCGGTGATCACCGTGTCCTCGTCCACGAGGAGCACCTTGCCGTCTCCGAGCCGGATCTCCGAGCGCGAGAGGTTCACGCCCACCGCGCCGCCCATCCCGCTGACCGGCTGCGCGAAGGCCGCCGTCCCGAGCGTGAGCGCGAGGCCGAGCACGCAGAGGGTCATCCATCGTCGCATGGGAAACTCCTTCCAGGGCCTCGGGAGGCCCTCGGTTTCGATGTCCGTCCGGCCGGCCTAGAGCTCGCGCCAGTAGAACTGCCCGATCTGGGACTGGCTGCCGTCGTCGCCGTCGTTGTTGTTGGTGTTGCCGTCCTGCATGTTGACGATCACGCGGTTCGCGGTCGGACCGCCGCCGCCGCCGCCACCACCGCCGCCGCCACCGCCACCGCCACCGCCGCCACCGCCGTGGCCACCGCTGCCGATGGTGATCTTCGGGGCGGTCGGCAGACCGGCGCCGAGCGAGAGCGAGGGCTCGGGATCTCCATCGCCATCCGTGTCGTAGAGACCCTGGCCGCAGTAGATGCTGAAGGCGTAGAGCTCGGCGTTCCCGCTCGAGGTGCAGGGATCGCCCGTGTTGGTCGGCACGTAGGAAGCCACGAACACGTTGTAGAAGAACACGTCGCTCTGGGTGATGAACTTCTCGCCGTCCACGCCCTTGAAGAAGAAGCCCCGAGCAGCCGCGGTCGAGGTGCAGGCGTCCCCGATCGTAGCCGTCAGATCGTCCAGGCTGGTCTCGTCCAGGACGGGGCTCAGGGCCGGATCCGCCTCGGGATCCGGATCGGTGATCGCGTAGAAGCGGTTGTTCTCGTCCGACCCGGCGAAGCCCGCGAAGGTGAGGTCCATCCGCTCGCCGGTTCCGAACGCGTACCACAGCGTGTTGCCCTTGAACGTGGCGCTCGGCGCGTGGAACTGGCTCTTGTAGTAGCGCGTTCCGCCCACCACCTCGGTCGGCGCCGAGAAGATGCGGCCGAAGTGCCAGTTGGGCTGCGCCACGCTCCCGCCGGCGCTGATCGGATCGTCGCCCACCGGGCTGATCACCCACTTCCAGAGGTTGCCGCCCAGGTCGCCGATCACCACCAGGTCCGCGTAGCCGTCGAAGTCGATGTCGTACACGCCCGGCGTTCCGGCGAACCCGTAGTGCATGAACTTCTCCGGGGTCGTCGGCACGTAGGTCAGGGCCCCGGGATCGGTCGTCGGGCCGGGCGTGACCCCCGGATCGGCGTCGAACGCCTTGCGGCCCAGGACCTCGCCCGTCTTGATGTCGATCATGTAGATCGCCCGACCCGCCGTCGCGGTCGCGTCGTAGGCCCCGTTGTTCGGGTCGCTCACCGGGTCGTAGCCGGCACCGAAGATCGCGACCCAGCGGTCCATCACGGTGCCGCCCTGGTCGACGCGCACCTTCGTGATGATGGCCTCGGAGAACGTGTAGCCCATGAAGGACTTGTCGGTGCCCGCTCCGGTCGCGGCCCCCTCACGCGGGAACTCCCAGAGGTAGCAGGGGTAGCCGCTGCCCGTGGCCGGCGCCTGGCAGGAGCCGCCCGGGTTGGTGACGTCGAGGGCGTAGACCTGACGGCCGCCCTGGCGCATGGTGCCCACGAGCACCGTCCGCCAGCGGTCCCAGTCCGTCCCGTCCGAGGGCGTGCCCGGCAGGTTGTAGAGCCACACGTCCGCGATGCTCGGCGGGCCGTCCACGAAGTAGAAGCTCCGGCCGTTCCGATCGATCGGGAGCTGCTTGGCGTTGAGGCGGGCCTCGTAGGGCATGAAGCCGACCACCTCGTCGCCGGTGCCGTCGTCGTAGTCCACCGGAGCCGGCGGCGTCGCCGTGTTCTGACCCGCGTCGAAGAAGTGCAGGAAGCCGTCGTTGGCGCCCGCGATGATCATCCGATCGCGATCGTCGTAGTTGGCCTCGAAGAGCTGGTAGGCCGGGTCCGCGATGAAGCTCTGGGGCCCGGGCACGACGGCCGGATTCGAGTGGAAGATGTCGCCGAGCTTCCAGGGTCGCTCGACGCAGCCGCCGTTGATCGTCCCGAGCTCGCAGCCCCGGACGTTCTCGATCAGCATCTCCGCGAGCTCCGCGGCCGTGGTCGGCGCGGGGTTCGGCGTCGTGTCGTAGAGCGGGATGTCCGCCGCGGTCACGTTCATGTCGGCCGCGGTGACGGAGCCGAACTTGAAGTTCGTCATGACCGACGTCGTCGGGCCGGTCGAGATGCTCGTGCGCAGATCGCGCACGCCCGCGTTCTTCAGGTTCAGCCGCTCACCGGCGTCCCAGAAGGGCACCGCGGTGCTGAGGAAGGGGCCCGAGAGGCACGCGCCCGAGGGATCGTTCAGGGCGCACTTCGGCGGCACGCTCGCGTCGAAGATCGTGCCGTCGTTGTTGATGGTCCAGGCCTTGAGGTGGCCCTCCCAGTACCCGTTCTCGCGAGAAGGCACGAAGAGGCTGGTGTAGAACTTGCCGCCGTCCGCGGTTCGCACGGCCGGCACCGTCGCTGCGGTGAAGGACTGGGCCTTCTGGATGATGTCGCTGATCGCGTCGATGATGTCGTCGGCCAGCTTCTGGGGATCGTTGCTGAAGTAGAACTGGCCGTTGCCCACGTTGGCCGTCTTCTGCAGGACCGCGTTGGCGAAGGGCGAGGTCGTGAAGCCGACGGTGTAGACGTCGATCACCTGCTCCTGGCCGTTGTGCGGGGCCAGGTCGGGCCGGAAGTCGTTCTCCTGCATGAACTTCGCGATGTCGTCGAGCCAACGCGTCGGCTCACACCCCGTGGTGCAGCCCGTGAAGCCAGCGGGGGTCTCGTCCTCGCCGTCCATGTTGTAGTCGCCGATCAGGTTCGGGAAGGCCGCGAAACCCGCCGTCGTCGTGGTGTTCGAGACGTTCAGGTCGAAGTCGTCGCGGGTGGGCTCACCGTCCGTGATGATCACGACGAAGTTCTTCTGACAGGCATGCTGGACCGGGCTGCCCGGCGCGTTGCTCGAGGTGAAGGGGCCGCCTTCGTCCGTGCTGCCGTCGGTGCTGAACTCGTACTCGGGGAAGGTGCCGCTGGTCGCTCCCGGCGGGAGGTCGGCCACCGTCCGACTCATGAAGTAGCTGTAGATCTGGAGCAGGCTCTCCGCGAGCGGCGTCCAGGACTCACCGGTCAGGTCGTCGATCGCGTCGTCGAGGTGCTGGCCGTGGCTCTTGCTCACGCCGTTGAGCGTGTAGACGTTGGGGGAGCCGGTGCCGTCCAGGTAGTCGTTCGCCGGGACGCGCACGAAGCCGCCGTTCGGGTCGCTGCTCGTGGTGTCGAGGTCGGGGAAGATCGGGCGCCGGAACTGGGCCAGCCCGAAGCGCACCTCACCGGCCGCGTTCACCCGGCAGATCACCTCGCGCAGGATGTCCTGGGCGGCCGTGATGCGGGAGCGGCGGTAGAGGGAGAAGGTGCCGCCGCCGAGACACGTCGAGAAGGTGCCGTTGGCGGTGAGCGCCAGCTCGGAGAGCGGAGAGACGGTGGCCGGCGGCGTGATCGTGCTCGAGGCGGGGCTGTAGAGCCAGTTCAGGTAGCTGCCCATCCAGCGCGTGTACTCGCTGTTCCCGTCCACGTCCGGGTCGTGGAAGATCTCGCGCGCGGCCGTCACGCAGCCGGCGGGCGGAGTGCCGGGCAGCGAGTAGGAGCCCGAGCGGAAGAACTGGTCGGTGTTGCTCGAGGGCCCGTCCGTGTCGCCGTCGAAGCTCGACACCAGGTACTGGGTGCCGGCCGTGAAGAACGTGCACGTCGGGGTCACCGTCGGGTTGAAGGCCGGGTGCCAGACGACGTGGTGCATCGAGCCCGAGTTGTCGACGAGCAGCACCACGTTGGGCGGCACCACGGTCGAGAACAGGTCGGTGTCGTCCGCGAGGACGCTCGCGGGAGCGAGGATCAGGGCGAGGCCAGCGAGCAGCGGAAGCCCGACGCGAAGGGTGCGCCGGATCCGATGGGCGGGGTGGGTCTCTTCCATGGGAATCTCCTGCAGGGCCCTCTCCCGGACCCGTTCGCCGTCAGTCATCGCAAGGGCCGTGCCAGCTCCTGGGCCGCCCACCGGGCGTCTCCGGCGCCGAGAGAGCCCTCCGGGCGGCCCCGCACCGCAGAGTCCTGCGCAGTGCGCAGGGGCCTGCAGGGCGGCCTCGAGCCCCTACTCCGCCGCGTTTGCCGGGGCCTGGGCCTCGGCCTTCACGGTCACCTCGAAGAGGAACGTCGTGCCCTCGCCGGAGCCATCCAGCACGCCGATCTCGACCGGGTGCACGCCGGTCTGGCCGGCGTTCGGCTTCCAGGTCAGCAGGCCCGTGATGGCGTCCACCTCCATGCCCGCCGGCGCCTGCTCGAGGAAGAAGCGCAGGTTCCGGTCGCCGTCGGCGTCGATCGCCTCGAACTGGTACTTGAAGGTTCCGGATTCGGTCTGGAGCTCGGGAAGGCTCGCGATCCGCGGGGGCGTGTTGCCGAGCCGGATCTCCCGGCTCGTGAAGGGCCGGCTCTCGCTGCTCCCGTCGCTGGCCGTGACGCGGACGGTCAGGCGATCGCCCCGGCGCAGGCCGCGGGTGTCGAACTCGCGATCGCGTCCCCGCACCGAGCCGTTCACCATCCACTCGTACTCGAAACCCATGGTGTCGCCGTCGGCGTCGCGGGCCATCGGGGTCGCCACCACCACGTCGCCCGCCCGGGGAGCTCCCTCGGGCTGGAACGCCACGTCGTCGACCACCGGCACGCGGTTGGCGACCCGTGCCCGAGCGCGCATCGGAGCGCTCTGGTTGCGCCCGTCCGTCGCCACCACCTCGACCACCAGCTCGTCGCCCTTGCCGAGATCCGTCAGGGTGATGGAGGCGTCGCCGCCCTCGCGCACCACGCGGCCGTTCAGCTTCCAGGTGAACACGTAGCGGAGCAGATCCCCGTCGGGATCCGAGGCGTCCACCACGGCCGTGATCGGCGCGCCGGGGGTGGGCTCACGCGGGCTCAGCGCCAGGCTGTTCACGATCGGCGCCTCGCCGACGCTCAGCGTCGTCGCGGGCTGGGCCTCCTCGACCTCGGGCATCGGCGCTCCCGCCGTCTCCGCCATCGAGCGGCCCTGGGGCGTCGGTGCCTCCACCTCGCCGCCGGAACAGGCCGTCATCCCGACGAGCAAAAGGCTCGCCAGAGCGATCAGGACTCCTCGCATCTTCCCCTCCCCCGGATCGCTCCCGACTCAGTAGCCGGAAGCGAGGATCTTCGTCTCCATGACCTCGACGCGCGACGTCGAGCCGCCGCCGAAGCCGAGTGCGTTCGGGCTCTGCCCCACCACGTTGATCTGCCAGAGCGTGTCCACGAACTTCGGCTTGCCGGTCTGGAGGTTCATGCCGCCCGAGACCTTGCCGTCCGCCGTGTAGCGGATGAAGTTCGGCGCGAAGGCCGGGTCCCCGTAGAACTGCGGCAGCTGGGTCTCGTTGTTGTACATGGCGCCGTCGCCGAGGTTCGTCTGGGCCAGCACGGGCGTATCGGTGCGCGCCCCGACACCGGCCACCAGGGCGCGGCCCTGGGCCGCTCCGGCCTCGGCGGCGTAGAAGGCGTTGCGCGAGCGGTTCTGGAAGCCCGCGACCTGGCGATCCCGGGTCGCCGTGTCCATCGCCGCGATCCCGATCCAGCCCATCAGGACCAGCACCAGCATCGTCACCAGCATGGCCACGCCGGATTCCCGGCGGTGGTCGGAGGTCGCGTTCGTCTGCTTCGTCATGCGTCGTTCCTCAGGAGCGCTTGCCGATGTTTCGCGGCTGCACGGCGAGGGTGTGGACCCGCCGGCGGAAGCCGTCGGGGGGCCCGCCGGGAGCGGCCCGGTTCTCCCGCACCTGGAAGGCGCCCTGGGCCGTCGCCGGATTGATGCGCTGCTCGGGATCCTGGTTCGCCGTGCGAACGAC
>JASJCN010000287.1 GCA_030065975.1 Myxococcota bacterium | reverse complement strand
GCTTCGGCGCGGGGACCTTGAGGGCCGCGGCCGCGCTCGCGATGGCGTCCCGGGTCGCCTCGATGCTCGCCGCATCCCGGGCCTGCGCCACGGGCTCCCCCGGGCCCTCGTGCTCGCCGAGGCCGCCGGTCCCCGCGTACCAGAGCGCCGCCACGCCACCCACCAAGAGGATCACCACTGCCAGAATCAGGGCTCTCAACACGATCGCCTCCCTCCAATCCGCACCCGATGACCCGCCGGGGCAGCCACGCTATCACGCCGGAAGCCGGGGGTGCGACCCGGAGGAGGAGCACGGCATGCGACTGAAGGACCGGGTGGCCCTGGTGACGGGGGCCGCCAGCGGCATCGGACTCGAGAGCGCTCGGGCCCTGGCACGAGAGGGTGCCTCGGTCATCGCCGTCGACCTGGACGTCGCCGGCGGAGAGGCCGCGGCCGCGGCGCTGCGCGACGAGGGGAGCGAGGCCCACTTCGTCCGCGCCGACGTCTCGAGCGCCGCCGACTGCGAGGCCATGGTGGCGGCGGCCGAGGAACGCTTCGGCGCCCTGCACGTCCTGTTCAACAATGCCGGCATCTCCCACGCGGACGACGCCGACGCCATCGACACCGACGAGGCCGTCTGGGACCTCACGATGAACGTCAACCTGAAGGGCGTCTTCCTCGGCTGCAAGTACGGCATCCCGGCACTGCGCCGCGCGGGCGGCGGCTCGATCATCAATACGGCCTCGTTCGTGGCCGTGCTCGGCGCGGCGACGCCCCAGCTCGCCTATACGGCGAGCAAGGGCGGCGTGCTCGCGCTCTCCCGGGAGCTGGCCGTGATCCATGCGCGCGAGGGCATCCGGGTGAACGCACTGTGCCCGGGGCCGCTGCGGACCGAGCTCCTCATGAAGTACCTCGACACCGAGGAGAAGCGTCAGCGCCGCCTGGTGCACGTCCCGATGGGTCGCTTCGGCGAGGCGGCGGAAATCGCAAACGCCGTGGTGTACCTCGCCAGCGAGGAGTCGTCCTTCGTCACCGGCAGCACCTTCCTCGTCGACGGCGGGATCACCGCCGCCTACGTGACCCCGGAGGCCTCATGAGGCTCGTGGCGATTGCGCTCGGCAGCCTGCTCGCGGCGTCCCCCGGCGCCGCCCAGGACGCGACCACCCTGCTGCACTGCGGCCGGCTCTTCGATGCCGAGTCGACGCGGATGCTGGGCGAGACCAGCGTCCGCGTCGAGAGCGGGCGCATCGCCTCGGTCGATCCGGGCTGGCTCGCGGCCGACGACGCGACCCGGGTGATCGACCTGCGCGAGCACACCTGCCTGCCCGGGCTGATGGACATGCACGTCCATCTGACCGGGGAGTACTCCGCGCGCAGCGACGTCGAGCGCTTCCGGCTCAACCCGGCCGATGCCGCGTATCGCAGCGTGGCCTACGCCGAGCGGACCCTCCTGGCCGGCTTCACCACCGTTCGCGATCTCGGCTCCCGCGGCGGCGTCAACATCGCGCTCAAGAAGGCGATCGCGGAGGGGCGCATCCCCGGCCCGCGCGTCTTCACCTCGGGCCGCAGCCTCGCGACCACCGGCGGCCACGCCGACCCCACCAATGGCTGGCGTGCGGATCTCATGGGCGACCCGGGCCCGAAGGAGGGCGTGGTCAACGGGGTGGACGACGCGCGCAAGGCGGTGCGCCAGCGCTACAAGGAAGGCTCCGACCTGATCAAGATCACGGCCACCGGAGGCGTGCTCTCGACGGCGGCCAGCGGCCAGAACGCGCAGTTCACCGAGGAGGAGATCCGCGCCATCGTCGAGACGGCGCGCGACTACGGCTTCCACGTGGCCGCCCACGCCCACGGCGCCGAGGGCATCCGCCGCGCGAGCCGCGCCGGCGTCGCGTCCATCGAGCACGGCACGCTGATGGACGAGGCGGGCATGAAGCTGATGCGGAAGAACGGCACCGTGTACGTGCCGACCATCCTGGCCGGCGAGTGGGTGGCCGAGAAGGCGGAGATCGACGGCTTCTTCCCCGACCTCGTCCGGCCCAAGGCCCGCTCGATCGGCCCCCAGATCCAGAAGACCTTCGGCAAGGCCTATGCCGCGGGCGTGCCGATCGCCTTCGGTACCGACACGGGCGTCTCCGCACACGGCGACAACGCCAAGGAGTTCGCGCTCATGGTCGAGGCGGGCATGCCGGTGCTCGAAGCCCTGGGCAGTGCGACGTTGCGCAGCGCCGAGCTGCTCGGCGTGACCGATCGGCTGGGAAGCGTCGCGCCAGGCAAGCTCGCCGACGTGGTCGCGGTGCCGGGCGATCCGCGGGAGGAAGTCCGCGTCCTCGAGCGGGTCTCCTTCGTGATGAAGGCCGGCGTCGTCCATCGCCCAGCCCCCGCCCCCTGAGCCCGAGAGGGGACGGTCCTTGCAACTTGCAAGACGCTTCCCCGGGGCGGCCACTTGCAAGTCGCAAGGACCGTCCCCTATCCCCGGGGGTCGAGGACGCAGAAGGCGTTGCCCTCGGGGTCGAGGAGGACGCTGTGGTCGGAGCGGACCTCCCGGACCCGGGCGCCCAGCTCGCAGAGCCTCGCCACCTCGTCCTCCCGCGGCCCGCCCATCAGGTCGAAGTGGAGACGACCGCGGCCCGTGCTCACCGTTCCGAGCTTCTGGAAGAAGAGGGTCGGGCCCGGGCCGTCGAGGGCCACGGCGGGATCGGTCTCGGGAGTGAGGCCCTGGCTCGCGAGGCGCGCGATCTCGGCATCGTCGTAGGGACGCAGCGCGTAGCCGTCGAGGGCCGCCTCCCAGAACGCGGCGAGGGCCTGCGGATCGAGGCAGTCCACCACGATGTCGCGCAAGCGCACCACGGGAGCTAGGGAAGGGTCTTCGCGAGGAGCAGGCTCCCTAGGTTGTTCACGTCCATGTCGGCGTCGGCGGGGAGCACCTCGTAGTGCTTCATCTGCAGGCCGATGCGCGCCATGATGATCGAGAACTTGAGCAGGCCCAGGATCTCGTAGTAGTCGGCGTGCTCGGTGCCGAAGCCCGTGGCCTCGCTCCAGCGCGCGAGGGTCTCGTCGCGCCCGGGGAAGCCCTCGCCCCGGGGCACGCCGATGCCCTCGGAGAGACAGCGATCGATGGTGAGCCACCAGACGGCGTCCTGCAGCGGATTTCCGAGCCGCACCATCTCCCAGTCGAGGACGCCGATGCAGCGCAGGTCCGCGTCGTAGATCTGGTTCGAGATGCGCGAGTCGCCCCAGCAGAGCGCCACGGGCTCGTCCTTCGGCGCGTTCTCGCGCAACCACCCGAGCGCCCGGGTGAGGAGCGGGTAGCGATCCTTCTCGGGGAGACCCCACTCGAAGAAGTGCTCGTAGTACTGCAGGTGCTGGGCGAGCGGATCCGGGCCACGCTCGGGCTCGTCGAGCCACTCGAGGCCCAGCGCGCGCCAGTCCTGGCGGTGGATCGCGCACATCGCATCGAGGCCGTTCCACCAGAGTCGCTCGCGGTCGGCCGGAGCCAGCTCGTCGTGGAGCCAGCCGCCGACGTGATAGGGCGGCGAGTCGCTCGGGACGCGGCCGTCGAGCCGATCCATCACGTAGAAGGTGGAGCCGAGCACCGAGGCGTCGGTCTCGAGCCAGCGCATGCGAGGGACGGGAACCTCGGTGGCGGCCAGCGCCTGCATCACCCGGAACTGCACGCTCACGTCGTAGCTCGGGAACACGTTGAAGCCCGTGGGCTCGATGCGCGCCACCAGGTTCTCGACTCGCGCGCCCCCGTCGATGCGGGCCTCGAACATGAGCGTGTCGCTCGAGAACCCGGTATCCGAAGGGCCCTGGAGCTCGGAGAGCTCGAGGGCCGTCGTCTCGAGCCTGGGCGCGAGCCACTCCGTCAGGATCCGCCGGGTGCCGTCGAGGTCGCGCTCCTTCGGTGCGGGCATGGGACGGACACTACTCGACGAAGCCCTCGGTTCGCAGGGCCGAACGCAGGGACTCGACCCGGCTCCTGTTCGCTCCCAGATCCGAGTAGCCGAGGCGCGACGCCGAGCGCACGGCAATGATCCCCTCGTCGGCCCGCAAGTGCAGCTCGAGGTCGTCCACGTATCCCATCAAGCGGCTCTGGCACTCGGCGTGGAAGTAGCCCTCGGACTCGCTCACGATCGTGGTGCGCGGCCAGGACGCCACCGTCTCCCGGGCGGCCGCGAAGGCCTCGGCCGGCTCCTCGGCCAGGACGAAGGCGTCGATCCGATGGCCCTCGTCGTCGGCGTCGCTCGAGACCGCGTTGGGGCTGCTCGGGCAGGGCGCGAGCCGCCCGTCGGTCACGCCGAGATTCGTCGGGCGGGTTCCGGTGAGGGAGAAGAGCGGCATGGCGGCCTCCGGGGGGTGGGCCGGTGGGGGCCCACCCCAGTCGTTACCTTTCCTGCCCCGCCGACTGCAACCATCCCGGGCGGGTGCCGCTTGCAACCAGGAGGAGCGGGTGCCCCGAACCGCCATCTTCATTCCCGCGTACCAGGCCGAGCTCACCCTCGCTTCGGTGTTCGAGCGCATCCCCGAGGCATTCTGGCCCGAGGTGGAGCGCGTCTTCGTCATCAACGACGGCAGCACCGACGGCACCGACCAGACCGCTCGCGACCTGGCCGACAAGTATCCCCGCGTCGAGGTCGCGACCCAGGCCGAGAACCGCGGCTACGGCGCCGCCGTCCGCAAGGGCCTCAAGCTGTGCCTCGAGAGCGGTGCGGACTACGTGGTCTGCCTTCACGCCGACGGTCAGTATCCGCCGGAGAAGCTGCCCGAGTTCGTCCCCTACATGGCCAAGCACGGCATCGACGTGCTGCAGGGCTCGCGCCACAAGGACGGCACCGCACGTGCCGGCGGCATGCCGATGTACAAGGTGATCGCCGGCCACACGCTCACCGCCCTCGAGAACTGGACCTTCGGCCTGCGCATGACCGACTACCACTCGGGGTTCATGCTCTACAGCCGCCGCGCCGTCGAGACCATCCCCTTCGACGAGCTCTCGACCTACTTCGACTTCGACCTCGAGGTGATCGCCAGCGCCCGCGCTCGCGGCCTGGTGGTCGACGAGCTCGGCATCCCCACCCACTACGGCGACGAAGAGAGCCACCTGAACCCGATCTGGTACGGCCTGCGCTGCCTGCGCGTGATGCTCAAGTACCGGCTCGGGCGCTACGCGTAGGGCCGCCTAGAAGGTCGGGATCCCCGGATCCACCGCGAGGCCCGCCTGCCGGCACGCGGGCGGTGCAGTGAGCGGGTTGCAACGCGCGACGGCGGGGCCCGGGATGCGTACGCGGTAGTCGGTGCGCACCGGGTCGGGCTCGGGGTAGTCCGTCGAGACGATCTGCGCGCCGCTCGCGAAGGCGAGGTTGCGGCGGCGGCGCTGGCCGAAGCGCGCCTCGACGGTGCTCGAGTCGGCGCGCGTTCTCACCAGATAGCCCTCGGCCACACGAGCGCGGATGTCGGCCGCGTCGGCGAAGGGATCGTTGCGCTTGAGGAAGGCGGCCTCCGGGGTTCCGACCGGCGAGGGAGCGAAGAGCAGGCGTCCCGCGAGCGAGGGATGGCCCGCGACGTACAGGTCGCGGCGCGGCCCCTCGTTGTCGAGCAGCAGCACGATCCGCCCGCGGCTCCGTCCGAGGGTCGGCCAGCCACCTGCGAGGACGGCCTCCTCCAGGGTGGCGGCGTCGCCGCGCACGTCGTCGGGGGTGATCAGGCGCTCTCGCGCGAACACGCTCAGGATCTCGGCCTCGAGCGCGTCTAGGAGCGCCGGATCGTCGAAGGGCACGGTCTCCACCGCCTCGTCCTCGAAGGCGTTGGGCGGCCCATCCTTCAGCTCGAGCTGCACGAAGATCGGCAGGTGGCGCGGGTTGGCGTCGGAGAAGTCGCGCACCTGGCCGAGGCACGCGACCAGGGTCGAGCAGCTCGTCTCGAAGTCGACGTCCTGCTGGTGCAGCACCTTGAAGCCGGGCGCGAGGAGAGCCGGATCGGCGGGCGGTGGCTCTCCGACCAGTCGCCGGCCGAAGGGATCCGCGAAGAGGCCGCCCTCGGGATCGGCGAAGACGTCGAGCTCGAGCTGACGGACGCCGAGCTGCTCGAGCTGAACGGGGATCGGTGCGTGGGCGTAGTCCCAGGAGAAGGCGT
Organism: Myxococcota bacterium; assembly: GCA_030065975.1. Lineage (GTDB taxonomy): Bacteria > Myxococcota_A > UBA9160 > UBA9160 > UBA6930 > JASJCN01. The sequence continues at coordinate 586 of JASJCN010000287.1, read as the reverse complement.
CGAGCGGGCTCTCGGTGCCGAGGGCCACGAGCAGATCGGGGTGGGGGCGCTGGTGGTAGCTGTTGTGGGTCCCGACCACCTGGATCTGGGCCAGGGTCACGCAGTTGTCGTCGTAGCGGCGCTGCAGGCGGAAGAGATCGAGGCCGGCGTCGAAGGCGACGTCGCGGGCGAGCGCCCGGCTCGCGATCGCCGCCTCGAGCTCCCCACAAGGAAAGGGCCCGTCGCCAGGCGTGGGCGACGGAGGCCGGCCGCTCGAGAAATGGGCCAGATCGGGGCGATTGGTGACGATGCCGTCGGCGTTCCCGGCGGAGAGCAGGGCGTCGATCTCGTCCGGCGGATCGATGGTGCTGACGGTGAGGAGATGGCCGCGGGGGCGCGACCAGGCCGCGGTCAGACCGTCGAGGAGCGCGAAGGCCGGAAGATCGATCCACGTCGGCGCGAAGTCGTCGAAGGGGGTCGGAACGCCGAGCGCCACGGGGACGACGAGGTCGGTGCGCTCGTCGTCGGAGAGCGAGACGGTCGGCGTCGGGACGATCTGGCGCAGCGCACGGGCCACGGGCTCGTCGTTGCTCTTGATGTAGAGGCG
>JASJCN010000286.1 GCA_030065975.1 Myxococcota bacterium | reverse complement strand
GCGGTGCTGCTCTTGAACGCGGCCATCGGGTTCGCCAACGAGTTCCGCGCCGAACGCGCCGTGCAGGCGCTCCACCAGCTGATCCGCACGCGGGCCCGGGTGCGGCGGGGTGGGCGCATGCTCGACGTCGACGGCGAGGAGGTGGTGCCCGGCGACCTGCTGGCGGTGGAGTCGGGGGCGCGGATCACGGCCGACGTGCGCCTGGTGTCGGCCCAGGCCCTGCGCGTCGACGAGTCGCTGCTCACCGGCGAGTCGGTTCCCGTGGACAAGGACGAGAGCCGGGAGCTCTCGGCGGGGGTCGAGCTGGCCGACCGGGCGAACATGCTCTTCGCGGGGTGCATGGTGGCCTCGGGGCGCGGCTTCGGGCTGGTGGTGGCGACGGGTCGGCAGACCGAGGTCGGCAGCATCGCGGAGAGCCTGGCGGAGATCGAGGCCGAGCCGCCCCCGCTGCTGCGGCGCATGGAGCGGTTCGCGCGGGTGATCGGTGTGGCGGCGATCGGCGTCGCGGCGGGGCTGGTCGCGATCGGCGCCGTGCGCGGGCAGCCCTTTGCGGAGCTCTTGCTCGGGGCGATCGCGCTCGCCGTCTCGGCGGTGCCCGAAGGGCTCCCCATCGCGCTCACCGTGGCCCTGGCGGTGGCCGTCTCGAGGATGACCGACCGCAACGTCGTCGTGCGTCGCCTGCCGGCCGTCGAGGCTCTCGGGAGCTGCGGCGTGATCGCGACGGACAAGACGGGGACGCTCACCCACAACGAGCTCACGGTGGAGCGCATCGTCTTGCCCGGGCTCCGTTGTCAGGTGACCGGCTCCGGCTACGAGCCCGAAGGCGAGCTCCTCGTCGACGGGCGCCCGGTGCTCCACGACGAGCACCCGAACCTGTACCGCCTGCTGCGAGCCGGCTGCCTCGCGAACGAGGCCACGCTCTCGCGGCGCGTGGACGACCGCGCATCCTGGGAATGGTCGGGTGATCCGACGGACGTGGCGCTGCTCGCTTTGGGACTGAAGGCGGGCCTCGATGCCGTCCCGCTCCTCGCCGCCCACGATCCCGTCGCGTCGCTTCCCTTCGAGCCCGAGCGTCGCTACGCGGCGAGCTTCCATCGGGGGGACGGGAGCGGCGGGCTCGTCTGCGCGAAGGGCGCTCCCGAGTCGGTGCTCTCGATGTGCACCGCGCAGCTCGATGCGTCGGGGAGGGAGAGCGCGCTCGACCCCGCGTCCATCGAGCCCGAGATCGATGCCCTGATGCGGCAGGGCTACCGCGTGCTGGCCGTGGCCGACGCGGAAGATGCGGTGGTGCCGGGCCCGGGGCATGCACTCCAGGAGCCACAAGGGCTCGTCTTCCTGGGCCTGCTGGCGATGACCGATCCACCGCGCGAGGCGGTACCCGAGGCGATCTCGGCGTGTCGGCACGCGGGGATCCACGTCGCCATGGTCACCGGCGACCACGCGACCACGGCGGCGGCCATCGCCGAGCGCATCGGGCTCGCCGACGTGGGCTCCCCCGTGCTGACCGGCCGCGAGATCCAGTCGCTCGACGGCGACGCGCTGGCGGCGCGGGTGGAAGGCTGTGCGGTGGTGGCGCGTGCGACGCCGTCCGACAAGCTTCGCTTCGTTCGGGCCTTCCAGGCGAGGGGCGAGCTCGTGGCCGTGACCGGCGACGGTGTCAACGACGCGCCGGCCCTGCGACAGGCCGACCTCGGCGTGGCCATGGGCCGCGCGGGAACCGACGTCGCGCGAGAGGCCTCGGAGCTGATCCTCACCGACGACGACTTCTCGAGCATCGTCGGCGGCGTCGAGGAGGGCCGCATCGCCTACGACAACGTGCGCAAGGTGACCTACCTGCTGATCTCGACCGGGGCCGGCGAGGTCCTGATGGTGGCCTCCGCTCTCATCCTGGGCCTGCCCGTGCCGCTCACGGCCGTCCAGCTGCTCTGGCTGAACCTCGTGACCAACGGGATCCAGGACGTGGCGCTCGCGTTCGAGGCCGGCGAGCCCGGCACCCTCGATCGTCCGCCCCGGCCCCCCCGCGAGCGCATCTTCGACCGCGTGATGATCGAGCGCACGCTGCTGGCCGGCGCCGTGTTCGGCGGCATCGGGTTGGCCGCCTGGATCGCCTGGATGGAGCAGGGCGTCCCCGTCGAGGAGGCGCGCAACCGGATGGTCCAGCTCTTCGTGCTCTTCGAGATCTTCCACATCGGAAACTGCCGCTCCGAGCGCATCTCGCTCTTCCGGCTCTCCCCGGCCCGCAATCCCATCCTCCTCGTGGGCACGCTGGCGGCTCTCGGCGTCCACCTCGCTGCGCTCCACCTGCCGCTCACCCAGCGCGTGCTGGGCCTGGCCCCGCTCGGCCTCGGCGAGTGGATGACCCTCGCGAGCTACGCCATCGCCATCGTCGTCGTGATGGAGATCCACAAGCTTTGGCGGGGAGCTTCGTCGGCTCGGTAGGCGGGCTGCATCCCCAGGAAGTGCGGACTCCCCTCAGATCGACCGGCGAGTCGGGCTGGCCCGCAGGCCGGCCGGTAAGGGCTAGCCCGAGCGGGAGTCTCTTCCCGGCTCGCTCCCAGCGCAGCGCTTCCTGCGTCTCGCCCACGCGCGCCCGGTCGGGAGACGCAGGCTCGGCCAGCCCCTCTCGTACCTCGACCTCCCGGACACCGAGCTTCCTGATGAGCCACCAATGGTGGCTCTCGCGCGGCACTAAAGTGGGGCGAAGTTCCGCAGGTCTTGTCGCCCCCCACGGGTGAGAAGCGTCTCCGCTCCGAGGCCGATCTACACCAGGCCGTAGCGCCGCGGAAGTTTCGCTTCACACTCGACGCTAGGCGTGGCAGCCTGCTTGTGCACAGCGTTCACCCTATGTGCCGGCTTCGCGAGACCGGCGCAAGTCCGCGGGGAGACTTTGATGCGTCGATCCGTTCCGATGCTCCTGGGATTGCTATTCCTCACTGGTTCCAGCGCGACCGGCATCGACGTGAGCGCCTTCACTCACCGCATCGGGGAAGGGCTCCAGCGTGACTTCTCGGCTGGTACCCACACGCTGGTGCCCATTGACCCGGGCAGCGGCGGCGCCTTCACCGCCTGGAATACCTGGAATGGCGGGCAGGTCACCGGTTGTGACGTCGACGGCAGGAACTGCACGACCGGCTGGCTCTGGACCTACACGATCTCGTGCCCCTCCCTTGGGGAGGTGGACGTGAACCAGGTCGCCCCAGACGGCACCAACGGCCGCTACGCGTCACCGGCACTGGCATTCGCGAACGCGGCCCCCTTCGAGTTCACCCTCGATCAGCCCGAGACGTGCAGCCTCTTCATGCGTGACGGGCCGGGACTCTACGTAGACAACGTCGGCGGTGTGTCCCTGGAGGTCGCCGACGCGACGGCCGAGTGCGTTCCGCCGCCCCTTGGAGTCATCAGCTGGTGGACGTTCGATGAGGTCGTCGGCACCGCCGCGCACGATGTCGTCGGGGGGCTCGATGGCGCCTACGTGAACGGGCCGATGCCGGATGCCGGCATCGTCGGGGGTGCTCTCCGGTTCGACGGCTCCAACGACTTTGTGTCCGTTCCCGATGACCCTGCCTGGGCCTTTGGAGCCGACGACTTCACCATCGAATTCTGGGCGAGCTTCGACACCCCGGGCGGCGGATCGATCGGCAACCCGGGCGATATCTTCATCGGCAACGACGAGGGCCCGGGAAGTCGGAACAAGTGGTTCTTCGCCCTGGGTGGCGGCTTTCTGAACTTCCACCTGAACGGGCCTGGGACGGGCTCGCGCTTCTTCCCGCTCGTCGCCTTCACGCCAGCTCCGCAGGCGTGGCACCACCTCGCGATCACCCGTGACGGTGACGCCTACACCATCTACGTGGATGGTCAGGCAGAACCGGCCGCGACCGACGTGCGCTTGGTGCCTGACGCCAGCGCGCCACTCACGATCGGCCAGGCCGAGGGCTTCTTCTTCGACGGCCGGCTCGACGAGATGACCGTGTACGAGCGCGCTCTCTCGCCGGAGCAGATCGCCGCGATCGCCGCGGCCGGGAGCGCGGGAAAGTGCCGCGTCCAGTGCGAGACCCACCTCGACTGCGACGACGGGAACGAGTGCACGTCCGACACGTGCTCTGCCGATGGCCGCTGCGCGCGCGACCGCGCCAACGAGGAAGAGACCTGCGAGGATGGACTGGGCCAGTGCCGCGAGGGCCAGTGCGTCGCCTTTCCCGCGGACCCGCGGGCCGACTTGGACCTCCTGACCGTGTGCCGCCCGGTCCCCGCGTGCCCCGACGGGACGGTGCGATGCGACATCCACGTGCGCAACCAGGGGCCGAGCCTTGTGCCGGAGCTCACCGTGGAGATGATCCTGACGGAGGAGCTGCGCGCGGGCGGTGTGCTCGACCCGCTCAAGGTCTTCCGGGGCTTCGGATCGACCGGACCCATCGGGATGGGGCCAGCGCCCACGATCGTCGACGATCCCCAGGGCTCCGAGCAGCGCATCGAGTGGACGGTCTCGAACGTGCCCGCCGGCGGGAAGGCGGCCACCTGGTTTACCCTCGATGCGGGTACCGCCGGCAGCGAGAAGAGGGTCCGCGCCACCGGCTCGGTTCCGGACCCCTTCGCGCCGAACGACGCAACCACCGAGCTGATTGTTCCCGATGCGTCCCTGTGTCCCACGAGCGACTTCGCCGACAAGTCCGGCGTGACGCCTCGCGGAGATTCTCTCGTTTGCCCAGCGGAGACTATCTTCTACGTGATCGTCTTCGAGCGCGAGGGAGCCAGCCGGGCCGACGTCGTGGACGTGCTCGACCCGTGCCTCGACCCGGCGACGGTGAGCGCCCTACTCCCGCCCGAGCACTGCTCGATCGCGGGAGACGCCATCACCTGCAACGAGCTTCCGCTGGACGCGAACGGCGCAGGGCAGGTCTCGTTCGCCGCGCAGCCACGGCTCGACTGCCCGCTTGGTACGACGATCCGGAACGTGGCCACGATCAGCTTCGACGAGGGCAGTCTCCTCGTCGACGACACCGCTCACGAGCTCGTGGGATGCGAGCAGATCTGCAACGACGGGATCGACAACGACGAGGACGGGCTCACCGACTGCGAGGATCCAGACTGCCAAGACCGGCCGTGCGACGCGGACGATCTCTGTCGACTGTGCAACGCTGGCGTTTGCGAGGATGCCCTCTGTCCGGAGTGCGGCGACGGAGCCGCCGAGGGAGCCGAGGCGTGCGACGGTGCGGACCTCGGCGGCCAGATCTGCGAGAGCCTGGGCTTCGACGGAGGCCAGCTCGCGTGCACAGACGTGTGCGCTCTTGATCCGGGCGCGTGCTTCTCATGCGGAGACGGCCTCCGGGACCCGGGCGAGGCCTGCGACGGCGCCGACTTGGGAGGTGAGAGCTGCGTCAGCTTCGGATTCGGCGGCGGTGGCCTGGCTTGCACCACGGCTTGTGAGTTCGATCTGCGCGACTGCGAGCCGCTACCGCCGGCGCCCTGCGATGTCGACGGCAACGGCTTCGTCGACCGTTTCGACATCGATGCGATCTTCTCGGCGCGCGGGCAAGGCGCCTCGGGGCCGGATGATCCTCGCGACCGCAACGAGGACGGCATCATCTCCGTCAACGACGGCCGCCTGTGTGTGCTGGAGTGCAGCGAGCCCGACTGCGAGCCCGTACCCCTTTCGGGCACGGAGTCAGGGGGTGGCTTCTGCGGGCTCGTTGGGCTGGAGCCCTTGTTGCTGCTCGCCGGGATGCAGTGGGCCCGGAGGCGTAGGGTGAGCCCCGGGCGCGGAACCGCCCGCTGAGAGAGCGCCCCGCCGGCGCGGGGCTCGAGAAAGGAGTACCCCATGAAACGCCCCCGTTGTCCGCACTTTGCTCTGCTCGCGTCGATCCTGCTCGCGGCCGACGCGAGCCTCGGGCTCGCAATCGAGCTCAATCCTCCTGCGCAGAAGATCGCTTCGGGCGAGACCACCATGGTGCGGATCGTCGCCTCGGGCCTCGGTGGCGAGATCGTCAGTGCATACGACCTCGACCTCACGTATGACCCCGCAATTCTTGCGGCCGTGTCCGTGAGCTTCGGCCCTCTCCTCGGCGATCCGGCACTCTTCCAGGTGATCGAGAGCTTCGACGTGTCCACGGACGGAGTCGTGGACTTCGCCCAGCTCTCACTGCTATCGGACACGGCTCTGCTCGCGCTTCAGACGCCTCCCGCCTTTACGCTGGCCGTAGTCGAGTTCCGCGCCATCGGTTCCGGGACGTCGCCGCTCGCCCTGCGCTTCGACGACTTCAACGACGTGAAGGGTCTCAATGGCGAGCAGCTCGTGGTGACCGCGAAACCGGGAAGCGTCACGGTGACACCCGTGATTCCCGAGCCTTCGGCTGCGCTGGTGTTCGGCTTGGGCGTCGCGGTGGTGGCGAGCTCGATCGCTTGGCGCCGCCGGCCCGCTCGGTATCAGGGGCCGACGCCTGGCTCCGCCGTCGCGACGCTGAAAGGCTCCCAGAAGGCTTGCGGCGGCTGATGGGCAGAGGTTCCGTCGTCCCGTCGCTCGCCGTCGGCCTGGTTCTCTGGAGCTCCTCAGGATCGGCGGGGGACTGCCTCAGCAATACTCTGATCTCGGGCTCCGTTCACTATGCCGCGCCCGGTTGCGCGGACGAGGCGTTCCACTCGATCG
>JASJCN010000285.1 GCA_030065975.1 Myxococcota bacterium | reverse complement strand
GCCTGGACGTGCTCGTAGGGTGCGAGCAGCGCGGCGGTGCGCTCGTGGATGGTGAGCATCATCAGCGGGTGGAAGGCCGAGAAGTCCGCGGCGCAGGGCTCGTCGCCGAACACGAAGGGGCGCCCGTCCGCGAGCTGACGATCCACGCGCTCGACCATGCTGCGGATCTGGACGAGCTTCGAGGGCAGGATCATGCCGGCCTGCGCCATGTCCTGGCCGGGCGGCACCATGGTCTTCGAGCGGTCCTCGACGAAGTCCTCCGGGAAGACGCCGCCGATCCCGAAGAAGGCCAGGACCGCCATCATGAAGGTCGTCTCGGCCCAGCGCGAGAAGGCGATCTCCTCCACCTCGCGGCCCGGGGGAGAGAGCGGCGGCGTGGGGGAGTGGGCGTCCAGCACGCGCGTGATCAGGTGGCTGTCGCAGTAGACGTCGGCCCCGATCTGCAGCACGGGCACGCGCCGGTAGCCGCCGGTGAGCTCGAAGTGGTCCGGCTTGGGAAGCACCATCGGCGTCTGCACCGACTTCCAGGGCAGCCCTTTGCGCCCGAGGCACAGCCGGATCTTCTCCGCGAAGGGCGAGAGGTCGTAGTGGTGGAGGACGAGGTCGGTCAATGTGCGTCGGGCCCCTCTCGATGGCGCTCGAGCCACTCCGCCTCCTCCCCCGGCTCTGGCAAGAGCTCGCCGCCTTCCATGATCCACTTGGAGGGCACGTCGGCGGTCACGACGGCCACCTCTGCGGGGCTGCAGCCGAGGGCCGTCGCCACGCTCTCGCCGAGGTCGCTTGCGATCTGCGCCTTCTGCTCGTCGGTGCGGCCCTGGCGGATCGAGCCCAGCACGAAGGCGACCTTGCCGCCGGGCATCTCGCTCGCCGGGTACTCGGTGAAGAAGGCGTGCACGAAGGACGGCGGAGCCGCGGTCACGCCGCAGTGCACGCGCACGACCTCCTTCGCGATCTGCTCGCGCTGGGCGCGGGTGGTGCGTCCTTCCTGGACGGCGCAGCGATACAGGGGCATGGGGTCTCCTTTTGCTCCGGTCAGACCGGGAGCGGGCCGTCCCAGGCGGTGATGACGACGTCGTTGATGTGGCAGCCGGTGTGCTCGACGAAGAGCTCGCCCACGGCGCGCAGGAAGGGCTCGCGGCGCTCGTTGGGAAGGCCTACCGGGACGGAGCGGATCACCACGGACGAGTGGCTCGGCTCGCCGGCCGTCCACGCGAAGTCGGGCTTGATCACGCGCCAGTCGATCTCCGTCTGGGCCGGGTCGTCGCCGAAGGCCTCCTGGCCGAGCTTCTTCAGGGCGGCGGAGAGCGCATCCTTCTGGCGCTCGGCCTCCTGGCCTTCCTGGATGATGCAGACGTACTCGGCCATGGCTCCTCCGTGGGCTCGCAACCCCGCAAGCCTACCGCTTCGCCGCCGCTCTGGTGACAGGTCCAGGCCTGCCGCGTGGTACCGTTCGCCTCCTCCAAGAGCGTCCCGGAGGTCCCATGTCCGATCCGCACGTCTCCGCCAAGCGCCGGCGCTTCCGCGAGCTTCACGAGCAGGAGGGCGGCTTCGTCCTCGTGAACCCCTGGGATCTCGGCTCCGCCCGCGTCCTCGAGGCCCAGGGCTTCGCGGCGCTGGCCACGACGAGCCAGGGCGCCGCCGCAGCCCTTGGCCGTCGCGACGGTCAGATCACGCGCGACGAGGCCATCGCGCACGCCCGCGAGCTGAACGGCGCCACCGCCCTGCCCTTGTCGGCCGACCTCGAGAACGGCTTCGGCGACACGCCGGAGGACGCCGCCGCCACCGTCGCCGCCGCGGCAGCCGCCGGCGTCGCGGGCTGCTCCATCGAGGACTGGGGCGAAGACGCGGGCCTCTACCCCTTCGACCTCGCCGTCGAGCGCGTGCGCGCCGCCGCCGAAGCCGTCGCGGACGAGCCCGATCGCGTCCTCCTCACGGCCCGCTGCGAGAACCACCTGCGCGGCAATCCCGACCTCGGCGACACCATCAAGCGGCTCCAGACCTTCCAGGAGGCGGGCGCCGATGTCCTCTACGCACCGGCGTTGGTGGCGCCCGACGACATCCGAATGGTCCTTGCGAGCATCGACTGCCCGCTGAACGTGCTGCTGATCCCGGGCGGCCCGAGCGTGAACGAGATCCTGGCGCTCGGCGTCCAGCGCATCTCGGTCGGGAGCGCCCTGGCCTGGGCCGCCTACGCGGCGCTGGTCGAGGCCTCGAACGAGCTCCTCGCCGGCGAGTCCCACGACTACTATGCCCGCGCCCTCGCACACAGCGAGGTGCTGAAAAAGGCCTGGTCCTGAGCCCCGAGGTCGCTCAGGCGCGCCGACGCCGCCCCAGACGCGCGATGGGCCACCACGCCATCGCGAGCAGCCAGAGCACTCCGGGCTCGGCGACGACCGTCCGCGCCAGCACGAGCTGCGCCCTCGTGGGATCGGCGCCGGCCATCTGCTCGAGCACGAGCCGAACGGTGAGCTCGATCGGCTGGACCACCGGGAAGGGCGGCCCCGGCCCGATGTCGTCGATCTCGACCGTGGGCTGGATGTGGAACGAGAGAAGCCGATCCGAGAAGAACGCCACGGCCTCTCCGACCTGATCGAAGAAGGCGTCGACGAGCGTCACGCCATCCGCCGACACCTCGAGGGCGATCGACACGAAGCTCTCCGGCCCCGCGTCGAGCTCGAAGAGTCCCAGATGGATCTGCTGGGGATCCGACGTCTCGAACGCATCGAGGGTGAAGAGCACGCTGGCGTCGACGCTGCTCGGACCGGCCACGCCGGCATCGTTCTCGGACGCGAACGAAACCAGCGAGTTCAATCGGGTCTGCGCCAGCTGAGCCCTGAGGGACGGCCCCGCAAGAGCGTCGACGGCGTCCCGCCCCGGCGCGTTGACCACCTCCATCACGGTCGAAGCCAGCGCTTCGTTCGGCAGCGCAGCGGGGACGGTCCCGATGTGGCTCACCGCCGCGCGCCCGGCGTCGCCGCTCGAGGTGACGACCACCTCGGTCTCGAGGAGCCCCCGGGACGCGGCCCGGGAAAGCGCGGTTGCCGTCGCGGTCGCCGTCGCGCCTTCGGAGATCGCCGTCGCCAGAAGATCGCCACCGACCGGCCGGTCTGCGCCGACGAAGATCGACTGGCCCGAGGCAGCCACACTGGTCGATGTCGCGTGACCCGCGCTGCGGGCCCGCGCCGTGGCGCGTCCGAGTCCGTCGCGAACGCCCATGCCGACGGGCACGCCGGTCTCCGCCACGGCAGAGGCAACGCTGTCCGCATCCGACTGCGTCGTCGCTTCCGCCCGTGCGGTGGCGCTCCCTGTCCGCGGCCCATCGGACCCGCCCGCGCTCGCGCGGCTCGTCGCCTCGGCGCGACTGCGGCCCCGCGTGATCGCGACGCTGTCCGAGAAGGCTTGCCCTCCCGTGCCCCCTTCGAAGATGAACTCGGCCCCGGGCGAAGAGCTGACGGCACTCATCATCACGTCGTGGCCGTCGCCGGTCGTCTCGCCTCGCGCGATCGCGCGTGAGTCCCCGGCACGCCCCCCCGCGGCCAGCCCCCCGTTCGCGCTCGCCTCCCCGATGACCACGCCCGCATCGTTGAAGAGGTCGAGCGTCGCCTCTCCCCTCGCGCCCGTGCCCGCGACCCTTCCGTTCGGCGTCGTCACGGCTCGGCCGGACCCTCCGCTCGCGAACGCCCGCCCGACGAGCGACGTCGACGAGGTCGACTTGGTGAGCACGCTCTCCGCTCGCCCGGCGACGAGGGCGTCCGCACCGCGGGCGGCCTGGATGATCTCGAGGTCGCCACTGGTATCGCCTTGGACGGCGTCGATCAGGATCTGGGGACGGCCCCGCGAGAGCTCGGCTGCGGAGCCACCTCCCCGGCCCGGCCCCCCACTCTCGGCGCGTCCCTCCACCCGCACGGAGCCCGAGTCGGATCGCCCCCGGACCGGCCCGAGCCGCGCGAAACCCCCTTCCGTGCCTCTCCCAGGGACGTTGCCGCCGCGGGCGCGAACGAAGACGGAGACATCGGCATCTCCGGTCGCGGTCGCGACTCCGGATGCCAGCGCTCTGCCGGGAGAAGTCGGCGAGTCTCCCCCCACGGCCTCCGAGCGGATCTCGAGCTTCTCGACCCGTCCCACGCTCTTCTGCAGGAGGGAGGCCGCATCGCCACCCCGCCCGGCGTCGGCGTCGCCTCCCACCGCAAACTGATCCAGCAAGAGTGAGCCCTTCGTGTCGCCCTCAGCAGCGTTGTCCAGCTTCGAGCTGGCCCCATCCCCGCCCGAGCGTCCGCCATCGCCCCCGGTCTGCTGGACGCGAACACTCACGTCACCCCGCTCCGAGAACCCAGCGGCGTGACCGCTGCCCTTCGCGCCGCCGGCGGACCCTTGCCCCTCGCCGCCCCGCGCGATGGACTCGACGATCACGGCGCTGGCGCCGCGATTCCGGCCTGTTGCTCGCGAGAGGGCGAGCCCAGGGGGCGTACCCAGGCGGACGGGCCCCCCGTAGGCGGCGTCGCGCACCTCCACGGGGGAGTCGCCCAGGGCCTGCCCGATGCTCTCGCTCGACGCCCGCCCGCCGGTACCGCCGCCGAACGAGAACTGTGCGCCGCCGACGGCCTCGCTCTCGGCGAGCACGGCCTGGCCATCTCCGTAGGTACGCGCCATCGCCAGCGATTCCGCCGCGCCCGTGCGAGCCTCCTGACTCGACTCCTCGCCCGTAGCGCGAGCCCTGGCCGCGGCGGCTCCGCTCTTGTTCTCCGCGACCGACTCGGCCTGAGCCACGCGGTCACCCCGCGCGACCGCGAGAGTCGTCACCTCGACCGACTCGGCGTCGGCAGCGCCGCGAAGGCGACTGACCGCCCGCCCGCCCGCTCCCGCGTACGCCTTCTGTTCGAGCGAAGTCGAGCCCTGCGTCGTCGCCCTTGCGACGTCGACGAGGATCGCGTTCGAGCTGCCGCCCTGCTCCGCCGCGCCCTGGCGAAGCTCCGCCACGACGCTCACGTCCCCGCCCCCCGTGGAGATCGCTTCCGCAGCGGAGAGCCGAGCGCGGCCCGTCTCTGCGGTGGAGAGCACGATCAGCTCGACGTCGGACTCGCCCACGGCCCGCCCCGAGGCCAGCGCGTTCTCGGTGCCGATCGCCTCGACGACGGCTTCGAGCTCGCCCCCACCCGGGTTCGTGGCATGGAGGATCGACTCCGCGTCCTTGCCGAGCCCCCGCTCGAACCGGGATTGGCCACGGGCCGTCTGCCGAAGCTCGAGGCGACCGGCCGTCGAGCCGGAAGCGGCGTCCTCCAGGCGGACCGATCCCTCCAGATCCTCGGCGGTCGCCTCCGCCACGACCTCCACGGATCCGGAGATGGACTCCCCATGAGCGGTCGCCAACGCGCCGCGCCCGACCGCCTTCGCCTCGACGGTCACGGGCGAGGCTCCCTGATTCCGGCCAAACGCCACCGCGTGGGCCGATCCGCGCTCCAGTGCGAGTCCGCCGGTCGCAACGCTCTCCGCTTGGACGGTAGAGTCGCCGAGCGCGGTGGCCCGCGCGTCGCTTCGCGCCGCGCCACCAGGAGCCCCGAAGGACCGCCCGCCTTCGGCCGTTGCGACGGCGCGAACCTCTCGGCCGTTTGCAGCCGAGACGGCTTCCGCTTCCGCGTCGGCGATCCCCCCGAAACCCGCGAGCCCACCGGTGGCCTCCGCTTGCGAGAGCGTGTCTCCGGCGTCGTTCCAAGCCTTCGAGCTCGCAAGCGCGTCTCCGCCTTGGCGCTGATCGCGGAACTGGACTTCTCCGCCCGAAGCCGTGGTCTTCACCTCGAGAGCCTCGGCCGAAGCGACCCGATCGAGGACACTTCGGGCGTCGCCGGCATCCCCCGGCCCCGTCGAGCTGGGGCTCTGACCACCCAACGCGATCTGCTCGAGGACGAGGCGTCCGGTGGTTCGGCCATCCACCGCGTCTTCGATCAGGGCTTCAGTTCCGGGCGAGCGGATGCCGAACCGCCCCTGGTCGCCGCGAAGGACGGCGCGCACCTCGACGTCCCCGCCGCCGGTCGACTCACCGAACAGCGGGCCGATCGATGCACTCCCCGCGCTCGCTCCCAACCCCGAGGTCGCGGTTCCCTCCAGCACCACGTTTCCCACGGCAGTCGCGCTGCCTTCCACGTGCCCCGCCCCGGCTTGCCCGGCCGAGTCGGACACGTTGCCTCCGGTTGCGACCAACTCGACCTCGAGATCCCCGCCCCCCGGGTTGACCGCATTCAGCCTGCTCGTGGCGTCGCCCCCGACACCCCTCGCTCCACTGCCTCCAATGGCCTCCTGGCGGAGGACGAGCAAACCGCTCGTCGAACCGGAGACCCGGTCGGCCAGGTCCACGTCACCACCCCGGCCGGACGCGGCGCCCCCCGTGGCAAAGCCTGCGTTCCCGCCCGTAGCAACCAGCCTCGAGCTGACGGGGGCGCCGCGTGTCGACTCGCCGTGAGCGCGGCCCGTTGCCGCTCCGCCATCCCCGACCTGGGTGCCGTCTCCGCTGGCGTCCCCTCCATCGCCGCCCCGTGCATCGAGCCAGACCGAGACCGACTCGGACGTTCCGTCCTGGGTGGCATGGCCTCGCGCATCAGCGTCTCCGCCGGATCCGGCCAGGCCCGCAAAGCTCGGCGCACGCCCCCCCCCGCCCCCCCCCGCCCCCCCCCGC
>JASJCN010000284.1 GCA_030065975.1 Myxococcota bacterium | reverse complement strand
CTCACCCTGCGGCGCGAGCCCCTCGCCGGTCTTCGCGAGGTCGAGGTGGAGATGGAGGCCGGGCGTGCGCCGCGCTCTCCGGCCGCGCTGGTGGCGAGCCTGGCCGCGCGGCTCCAGGCGCGCATCGACGATGCCGTGAACGACCTCGAGGACCGCATGGACGCCCTCGAAGCGGCGGCCCTCGAGAGCGAGCTCGACGGAGAGCAGATCTCGGAGCTCGCCGACATCCGGCGCGACTCGGTCTCGATCCGGCGCCACCTGGCGCCCCAGGGTCAGGCCCTGGCCGACCTGCTGAAGGTGGCCGCCCAGGAGCTCGGCTTCGCCACCGAGCACCTGCTCCGCGAGCTGGCCGACCGGACGCGGCGCCACGTCGAGGTGCTCGACTCGATCCGCGAGCGGGCCGGGGTGACCCAGGAGGAGCAGAGCCATCGCCTGGCCCAGCGGCTCAACCAGCGGATGTACGCGTTGACGGTCGTAGCCGGCATCTTCCTGCCGCTGTCGTTCGTGACCGGGCTGCTCGGCGTGAACGTGTCCGGCATTCCGTACTCGGACCATCCGGCGGCCTTCGTCTGGATCAGCGGCGTGATGGTGGGCGTGCTGGCGCTCGAGGTATGGATCTTCCGGAAGATGGGCTGGCTCTAGGCGGGGGCCGGGTCGGGCAACGAGGCGGGTTGTGGGGAGCGGAGCGTTCGGTTAGGATTTATACGATCGAATAATCCGGAGTCGCCGTGAGCCCCGCCCGCAAGCAAGCCAAGGCCTCGAAGCCCCCTTCGCCGAGCTCCTCGCCCAACTCTCCCCCCAAGCGAGGCCCTCGAGGCAGCCGAGGCGGGGCTCCCGCCGAGGCGGACGCGACCACCCGTGAGCGCATGCTCGACGCGGCCCTGGCGGCCTTCTCGGAGCTCGGCTTCGACGGCGCCTCGACCCGGGCCATCGCCGCCCGCGCCGGCGTGAACCAGGGGCTCATCCCGTACTACTTCGGCACCAAGGAGGCGCTCTGGCAGGCGGCCGTGGATCGCGCGGTCTCCGAGCTCGGGGGCATCCTGTCCGCAGCGACCGAGGCGGAGGACCCCGCGGCGGCTCGCGAGCAGCTCATCCGGCAGCTGGTTCGCTTCGCCGCGCGGCGGCCCGAGTTCTCGCGCCTGATGACCGACGAGGGGAAACGCGACGGGGCCCGCATGCGCTGGATCGTCGACCGCCACGTCAAGCCGCTGTTCGAGGCGGCCCGCGGGCCCGTCACCTCCGCGACGCTCCCGCCCGGCGCGCCTTCCGACGTGGATCCCGTGCTCGTGCACTACGCGATCCTCGGCGCGGCCACCCATCTGTTCCACCAGGCCCCCGAGGTCGCCCGCGTCGCCGGGATCGACGTGAGCGACCCGAAGGTGGTCTCCGATTTCGAGGACCTGCTCGTCGCCCTGTTCGCCGGGGCGCAGCCAACGGAGAGAGGCACGTGATGGCAGCGAACCACTACGACGTCGCGGTCGTGGGCTACGGGCCGGTGGGAGCGGCCTGCGCCCTCCTGCTGGCCGAGGCGGGCCTGCGCGTGGCGGTGATCGAGCGCGACCTCGAGATCTGCGATCTGCCCCGGGCCGTCGGGCTCGACGGAGAGAGCGTGCGGATGTTCCAGCGCATCGGCATGGCCGACGAGATCTCCGCGATCCTGCACGCCCCCCGCGAGGTCGAGCGCGTCGAGTTCACCAACTCGAAGTTCGAGACGCTCTTCGGGCTCGACATCGAGCAGCACGGGGTGAGCGGCTGGCGGGACACCGCCTTCTTCGACCAGCCCGAGCTCGAGGCCGTGATCCGCGGCGCGATCGGGAAGCGCGATCGGGTGGACGTGCGGCTGGGTCACCTCGTCGAGTCCATCGAGCAGAACGAGGACCGCGTGGGGATCCGGGGTCGCGTGCTCGCGACGGACGAGCCCTTCGAGATCCAGGCCGACTACCTGATCGGGAGCGACGGCGCCTCGAGCTTCGTGCGCGAGAGCTGCGGCATCGCCTGGAACAGTCTCGGCTACGACCAGGACTGGCTCGTACTCGACATCTGGCAGACCGACGAAGCCGAGCTGCCGTGGAAGACCCTCCAGGTCTGCGATCCGGCCCGGCTGACCACCTACGTCTGCGTGAAGGAGCCGAACCGGCGCTGGGAGTTCCAGCTGCTCCCCGGCGAGACCCGCGAGGAGATGCTGCGGCCGGAGACGATCCGGGGCCTGCTCGACCCGTGGCTGCCCCCCGAGCACTACACGATCCGTCGCGCCGCGGTGTACCAGTTCCATGCGGCGACCGCGGAGCGCTGGCGCGAGGGCCGGGTGCTGCTGGCGGGCGACGCCGCCCACCAGACCCCGCCCTTCCTGGGCCAGGGGCTGAACGCCGGCCTTCGCGACGCGGCGAACCTGGCGTGGAAGCTCCCGCTGGTGCTCTCGGGAGCGGCGAGCGACGACCTGCTCGACTCCTACGCCGTCGAGCGGGATCCCCATGCGCGAGACCTCGTCGAGTGGGCCGTCGCCGTCGGCCAGCTGATGGAAGGCCTCGCCGACCGCGAGGCCGGGCGGCCCGAGCGCGCCCCGATGGATCAGCAGTCGGGCTACGGACAGGGCCGCACCGTCCCGTCACTCCACGCGGGAGTGCTGATCGAAGAGCAGGGCCTCGACGCCGGGCCCGCCGGCCACGTCTTCGCCCAGCCCCGGCTGCGCGACGCCGCGGGCACGCGCTTCCTGCTGGACGAGCGGCTGGGTCGCGGCTTTGCCGTGGTGGGTCGCACGGCGGAGGACCTGCGCGTCTCCGACGCGGGCCAGGCCGTGCTCGACGAGCTCGAGATCCCGTGCGTCTCCCTCGAAGGCTGCGAGGTGGAGCAGGGGGTGCTCGACCACCTCTTCGAGAAGCATCCCGCCGTGGTCGTGCGCCCGGACCGCTACGTGTTCGGCGTCGTCGACGACTCGCGCAGCCTCGACGGGCTGCTCGAGTCGCTGCGCGCAAAGCTCCGGCTCGTGCCTCAGTCCACGTAGCCGAGGGCGCGGAGCGCCTCGAGCCCGGCTTCGTCGAGGGTCGGGGCGCCGCCGGTGGGCGAGGCCGCGCGTCGCTCGGTGAGCTCCGCCTCGAGGCGGGCCACGACGTCCGGGTGGTGCCGGGCGACGTCGGAGCGCTCGGCTTCGTCCCAGTCGAGATCGTAGAGCTCGCTCGGGTGGTGCTCGTACTCGATCAGCTTCCAGCGCGCGGTGGCCACCGCGCCCATTTCGCCGAAGACCCGGTCCTCGGGGCCGCACGCCGCGCGGAGCCTCCCGCTTCCGGGCAGATCGGGCGACCAGAGCGCCGGCACGCCTTCGGGCCAGCTCTCGGGTGCCAGGCCGCGCCACTGGGAGTAGAAGCCGAAGGCAGCGCGGGGGTCGGCGCCTTTCTCGGGCGGCCGGCGCGGAAGCGGCGCGCCGTCGGTCTCGAGGCCGGCCGGAGCCCCCGCGAGCTCGAGCAGCGAGGCCGTGACGTCGACCAGCGAGACCGGGGCGTCCACCACGCCGGGCGGATCTCCCGTTCCGTGGACCACCAGCGGGATCCGCAGCAGCACGTCGGACAGGCTGAACTGGTGGTCCATCAGGCGACGCTCGCCGAAGTGCTCGCCGTGGTCGGAGGTGATCACGCTGACCAGCCCCCGGCGGCTCGCGTCTCGGGCCAGCCCGTGGATGCGCTCGAGCTTCCGGTCGCCCTCCTGGACGTCGCCGTGGTAGAGGGCGTGGAGGATCTCGAGGTGCCGAGCCGGCGGCAGATCCCGACAGATCCCCGTCGGATGTCGGGCCAGGCTCTGCGTGGCTTCCTCGTGGGAGACCTCCGGCGCGAGGTAGGGGTTGTGGCGGCGCAGCCGATGGGGCTCGTGGGCATCCATCAGGTTCACGAACACGAAGAAGGGTCGGTCGGGATCGCGGCCCTCGAGCCACTCGCGGAGGCGGCGGTCGACGTCGTAGGGCGTGTCGCCCGCCACGGATGCGATGGAGCGGGATTCGAAGTGGTCGAAGCCGCGCGCCAGGCCGAAGGCCGGGCTCACCACCGGATTCTCGGAGAAGCCGGCGGTCTGATAGCCGGCCTCGCGCAGCACCGCGACGACGGAGGGCAGCGAGGCGGGCGCCACCATGCGCCCGGCGGCCCCGACTCCGTGGCGCGGCGGCAGCTGTCCCGAGAACAGCGAGGCGTGGGCCGGGAGGGTCCAGGGAGCCGTCGAGCGGGCCTGCGTGTAGCGGATGCCCGCCGCGGCGAGCTCGTCGAGGTAGGGCGTCGTGCCTTCGATGCGCCCGTTGGCCGACACCGCGTCGAAGCGCAGGGTGTCGTGGATCAGGAGCAGGAGGTCCGGCGGTCCCGGGGGCGGCGCAGGCGCGCAGGCGAGCCCGAGCCACACCAGCACGGCCAGCGCCGCGCGATGGATCATGCGTTGCGGATCGTGACGCCGCCGTCGACCAGCAGGGTCGCTCCGGTCGTGTAGCTCGAGGCCGGCAGTGAGAAGTGGAGGGTCGCGTGCGCCACCTCTTCGGGCTCCCCGTAGCGGCCGATCACGGTGCGTCGGCGGGCGAACTCGCGCTTGGCGTCGTCCGGGATCGCCGCCGTCATTCCCGTGTTGATGGGTCCCGGGCAGACGCAGTTGACCGTGATCCCGTCGCGCCCGAGCTCGACGGCCAGCGAGCGGGTCAGCCCGATCACGCCGTGCTTGGCGGCGGTGTAGGGGCTACCGAAACGCGTGGCGCCGACGCCCTCGGTGGAGGCGATGTTGACGATCCGGCCCGCGTCCGAGGCGCGGAGATGGGGGAGGGCGGCGCGCACCAGCCGGGTGTGGGCGGTCAACAGGACGTCGAGCGAGACGTCCCAGTGCTCCGGGTAGTCCTCGTGATCGATGGGGGCGAAGCGCGAGATGCCCGCGTTGTTCACGAGGACGTCGAGGCCGCCGAACTCGTCGGCCGCCCGTGCGACGCACTCGTTCACGCGGGCTCCGTCGCGCACGTCGAGGACGAGCCCCAGCGCCTCGCCACCGGCCTCGCGGATCTCCTTCACGACGGCGTCGACGGCGTCCGCTTCGAGATCGGTGACCGTCACCCGGGCCCCTTCGTCCGCGAAGAGGTGGGCGGTCGCGCGGCCCATGCCGCTCGCGGCTCCGGTGATGAAGGCCGAGCGGCCGGCCACCGATCGGCTCAGACGACTGAGTCGGGGCATGGGGTCCTCCGTCACCCGTCCAGCACGTCGTCGGGCTGTCCGACGGGGCGCGCGGCGGGTCGTTCGCAGGTGGTCGAGAGCCGGACGTGACGGCCCTCCTCCGAGGAGCGGATCGCGCTCTCCATCAGGTCGAGCACGTGGGTCGAGAGCTCGAGGGAGGCGCGGTGGGGCCGCTCCTCCTGGATCGCGCGCACCAGATCGGCGAGCCCGATGCCACGGCTCTGCTCGGCATTGCCGCAGACCAGCGGCACCTCTTCCCACTCCTTCTGCCGCGCCGCGCGAAAGCGTACGGGCCCGCCGAAGGTGTTCGGATCGGGAAGGGCGAGGGTGCCCTCGGTGCCGTGGATCTCGATGTTGCGCAGCCGAGAGGTCTTGATGTCGAAGCTCGTGACGAGGGTCGCGACCGGCCCGCCCGCGAGGTCGATCACGCTCGAGACGTGGGTCGGGACCTCGACGGGGATCTTCTCGCCGCGGCGCGCCTCGCTCCCGATGGTGCGCTCGGCGTGGGTCCGGCGCGCCGAGGCGCTGATGCGTTCGGCGGGGCCGAGCAGGCTCACGAGCGCGGTCAGGTAGTAGGGGCCCATGTCGAAGAGCGGCCCGGCTCCGCGCTGGTAGAAGATCTCGGGCCCCGGGTGCCAGTTCTCGGGCCCCATCGACATCATGAAGCCGGCGTAGGAGACGGGCTCGCCGATGCGGCCCTCGTCGATCAGGTGGCGACAGGTCTGGAGCCCCGCTCCGAGGAAGGTGTCGGGAGCGCAGCCCACGCGGACGCCCCGGGCCTCGGATGCCTTGCGGAGCTGCTCGGCCTGCTCGAGGTGCAGGGCCAGCGGCTTCTCGCTGAAGACGTGCTTGCCAGCCTCGATGGCCGCGAGGCTGAGCTCGAAGTGCACCCGCGGAACCGTCAGGTTGACCACCAGCTCGACGGCGTCGTCCCCGATCAGCTGTTCCGGGGTGAGTGCGCGCGGGATCTCGAAGCGCTCGGCCAGCCGGGCGGCGCGCTCGGGCAGCAGATCGGCGCAGGCGGCCAGGTCGAGGAAGGGAAGTCCCCGGAGCTTCGCCGCGTAGGTTCGGCTGATGTCTCCGCATCCGAGCAGTCCGACCCGCATCAGGACCGGCCCTCGGAGAGCCCCTGGCCGACCAGGAAGGCGTGGCTGGCCTCGACGGCCTCGAACAGGTCGGTGGCGCAGCGGTCGAGCTCGACGATGTGCCACTCCGCCGCCGGCGCGGCCCCGAGCGTCTCGGCGATGGCGACCGATCCCGCGCCCACCGCGGTCATGTCGCTCTCCGGCGCGTCGGCGGGCCCGTCCTTCACGTGCAGCAGCCGGGCGCGCTCGCCGAGGCGCGAGAGCAGCGCGCTCGGCACGGCGCCGCCCACCTGGGCCCAGTAGATGTCGACCTCGGCGAAGATCTCGGGGTCGATGCGCTC
>JASJCN010000283.1 GCA_030065975.1 Myxococcota bacterium | reverse complement strand
CGCGCCTCGAGCAGCGGGATCTCTCCGCGCTCGACCCGATGCCAGGGGTGGTCGGTGTCCTCGGAGTACGGCCCGAAGACGGCCTCCACGAAGCGCGCGGGCTCGATCCCCAGGCTCGCGCCGTAGTCGGCGACCGCCGTGAAGGGAGAGGGCGTGAAGACGCCCCCGAAGTCGAAGAGGACGGCGTCGAGCTCGGGCATGTCCCGACGGTAGCCCGGCTCGGGCGCTACGCCTCGGCGGCTGCGGCCCGCGCCCGCTCCATCACGCGCTCGCGATACCAGGCGGGCGGAACGAAGGCGAGCCAGTAGAACGCGATGGCGACCACGCCGATCACCGACGTGACGTTGGTGGTGAGTCGCAGCAGGCCGGAGGCCGCGACCTCGACCGGCGAGACGAAGAGCAGGGGCGACGCACACAGGGTGGCGGCGATGGTGCCGACCAGGGCGTAGCCCCAGGTGCGGAAGCGGTCGGCGGTCATCGGGTCCGCGAGCCCGAGGGCGACGCGCCTGCGCATCAGGCTCGCGTAGCGGAGCGACTCGATCGCGCCCCAGACCGGGTAGGTCCACACCACGGCGAAGTGGGCCCAGAAGAAGGGGCCCCGAGCGTCGCCGGTCGCCATGTACCCGGTGGCGACCAGGCCGCCAAGGCCCACGGCGAGCACGGACATGGCGCCCAGGGCGAGTCGCGCCGCCCAGGCCTCGCCGGGCCGGAAGACCCGCCAGGTGAACGCGATGGTCAGTGCCACGCCGACGTCGTGGAGGATCCATCCGGCGATTCCCGGTGCGATGGCGGAGGGCAGGTCCGCCGAGCCGGCCGCCTGGCGCATCACGAACGCCGCCAGCACGAGCGGGTAGCCGATCGCGGCGGTACCCAGCATGCCGGCGCCGCAGAGGAGCTCCGGGAGCTCGCCGGTCTGGCGGTGCAGCCAGAGCAGCCGCCCCCCGACCCAGAACGAGCCGAGGACGAAGATCAGCGTGCCGGCGAGGTCCAGTGCCTGCTGGAAGCTCACGAACGGGGACTCCACGAACACCCGGTTCGGTCACCCCGGTGAGTGTCTTGATCCCGCGGGGAACGCCCCGGGAGGGACTACGGAGCTCCGTCCGCGAAGTCCCTCAGGCCATAACGGCTGAAAGGCCCAAGGAACATGTGCTCGTGGAGGCCGTAGCCGGTGAAGGCGCCGCCTTTGCCCTTGAGCTCGAAGCGGGAGGCCGAATCGATCAGGCCGATCATCCGGTCGGCGTCCTTCTCGACGTCGAGGGAGAGGCCCTGCACCACCAGCTCGCCCTGGTACATGCCGTGGCGCCAGTCGGCGTCGAAGCCGTAGCCCGTGCCGACGCCCACGTGGAGCTCGAGGAGCGGCGTCACCTGCACCTCGAGGGGGCCTTCCGGAGCGCCCGGGAAGCGCAGCACGGAGGAGCGGATGCGCCGGGTGCCCGGGATCAGCTCGTGCTCGTGGCTCGGGCTGCCGAGCCACTCGGGCTCCCGGCTCGGATCGGCCCAGATGCGCACGGCCTCGTCCAGCAGGCGTTCGCCGTCGTCGTGCTCGTTCACCATGTACAGGATCGAGAAGTCGTCGAACTGCATGGGCACGTAGTTCCACAGGCCCTGCAGCGGCAGCTCGCCCGCGCGGATGCCCGGCGGCTCGGGCTCGCCCACCGGCCGCACGCCCCAGGAGCGATCGCGGGTCCCTCCGAAGCGATCCGGGGTCGCCCGGATGCGCTCGCCCGCGACCTCGATCTCGCCGCTCCAGTTCCCCGTCTGGGCGAAGCGCATGGTGTCGAAGAGCACGCGGCCGTGGCGCCGCACGTACTGGCGCGGCTCCTCGAAGGCCGGAATGGCGCCTTCCCAGACGAGGTCGAAGGCGAGCTGATGGTCGTTCGGCTCGAGCACGAAGCGGAGCCTCTGCAACGGCTCCAGGACCTCGATCCGGAAGGGGCCGACGGAGTTGTCCATGCGGTCGCCCAGGGTGCGCGAGGCGCGGACCACGTGGTGCCCGGTACCGCGACGGATCACCGCGAAGGCGTCCTGGACGCCCAGGTTCGGGTACTGGCCCATCCCCATCACGAGGAAGAGCTCGTCGCTCGAGCCGTGGAGATTCGCGTAGTAGCGGTCGTAGAAGTTCCGATCGCTGGGGCCGACGTGACGGATGGTCTCCGCGACCTGGTGCACCGCGTAGTCGTCGAAGCCCGAGAGCATGACCCGCCTCCTCCACTGAGGCGGGCCATGCTAGCTCGAAACCGGGGGCTTTCGGGGGAGGGGGTCCTTCGGCTCCCGGTCCTCCCTGGCGGGGGATGTTCGAGCTTCTCGGTTGCTTCTGGGTCGGTTCGAAAGAGGGTCCAGTTCCTTCGATGAACGCAGAATCGGCCATGGAGGGGCCTTGGCCCTGTGCGGATGCTCACTCCGTCCGAAAAAAGCCGGGTTGTGCCGGCGCCCCGAAAGTGGTCCTCTCTCCGTCGGGAGGTCAGCTCGTGTCCGCCAGCTCGTTCGATCGTCGTGAGTTCCTGCGTCGAGGAGTGATGGGGGCCGCTGCGGCGGGCCTCACCCTGGGGGCTCCCCCCGTACGGGCCGACGAGGCAAAGGCCCAGGTGCGCCGGCGCGTGCCGCTCGGCAAGACCGGCCTCGAGATCCCGGACATCGGCTTCGGGAGCAGCCGGCTCTCCGGGGACGGCGCCGAGCGGGTCGTGCTCCACGCGCTCGACCGGGGCATCGACTACATCGACACCGCCGAGAGCTACCGCGGCGGCAACTCCGAGCTCGCCATCGGCCGGGCCCTCGAAGGCCGCCGCGACGAGGTGGTGATCGCGAGCAAGACGAAGTGCGACACCGGCACGAGCCGGAGCGAGCTCGAGGAGGCCCTCGAGGCGAGTCTGCGCCGGCTGCGCACCGACCGGATCGAGATCTACTTCAACCACGCCGTCAACGACACCGATCGCCTGCGCAACGACGAGTGGTACGAGTTCGCGAGCCGCGCCAAGCAGGCGGGGAAGATCCGCTTCACCGGGATCTCCGGTCATGGTGGACGGCTGGTCGACTGCCTGGACGTGGCGGTGGACGAGGGTCTCGCCGACGTCGTGCTCGTCGGGTTCAACTTCGGCCAGGATCCCGCCTTCCATCAGCGCTTCACGCGCAGCTTCGACTTCGTGGCGATCCAGCCCGATCTGCCGCGGGTGCTCACCAAGGCACGCGAGAAGGGCGTCGGCGTGGTGGCGATGAAGACCCTGCGCGGCGCCAAGCTCAACGACATGCGCCCCTACGAGACCGGCGGCGCGACCTTCGCCCAGGCGGCCTTCCGTTGGACCCTCGCGAGTGGCTACGTGGACTCCCTCGTGGTCAGCATGACGGGGACGGAGCAGATCGACGAGTACCTCGGCGCCTCGGGCTGGCAGGCTGCTCACGAAGCCGACGCCGCCCTGCTCGAGCGCTACGCGGCCAAGACCAACGCCACCCAGTGTCGCTACGGCTGCAGCGACTGCGCGGACGCGTGCCCGGCGGGCGTGAACATCCCCGAGGTCCTGCGTACGCGCATGTACGCCTTCGACTACGAGGACGAGACCCTGGCGCGGGCCGACTACGCGCGGCTGGGTGCCGCCTCTGCACAGCCGTGCATCAGCTGCTCCGGAGCGCCCTGCCGGACGGCCTGTCCCCACGGCATCGCGATCCCCGAGCTATCGCGGCGGACCCACCGGAAGCTCTCGCGCTCGTCGGTCTGAACGTGCGACGACGGCTCCCATGACCCCCGGCGCCTCGCGCGGCGATCGGATGCGCCGCGTGAGTGCCCGGCTTCGCTCCGCTCTCGCGCGGCCCGAGATCTCCGACTGGTCGTTGGCCAGCTACCGCGCCGAGCGTCGCGCGCACCTGCTCCTGCCGCCGGCCATGGCCGTGATCCAGGGGGGATTCGTCGGCGTCATCGCCGACAAGGTCTTCGCCGTCCATCCGGCCGTGCTGTCCCTGCTCACCGCCGCGCCGATGTTCGCGAACCTCTCGAGCGCGTACTGGGCGTCCCTGGCGCAGCGGCTGCGCAAGGTCCCCCTGCTGGTGGGTCTGCAGGTCAGCCTCGGCGTCGGCATCGCCGTGGCCGCCGCCATGCCCGCGACCTCCGCGGGTGCGATCGGGCTCGTCGCGGCAATCGTGGCGACGCATCTCCTCTTGAGCGGCTACATCACCGTGCGAAGCGTGGTGTGGACGATGAACTACGCGGACCACGTGCGCGGCCGGGTGACCTCGCGTCTCACGAACGTCTCCGTCCTCGGGATGGCCTTCGTCTCCTGGGCCGGGAGCGTGGCGCTCGACGCCGACGCGAGCCGGTACCGCGCGATCTTCCTCGGGGCCGCCGCCCTCGCGGGCCTCTCGGCGCTCGCCTACGCGCGGGTGCGCATGCGCGGCGAGGAGAAGGGCGCCGTGCCCATCGGGGCTCCGGAGGAGGGCGAGCGCACCGGGCTCGTCCGGCTGCTGCGCGACGATCCGCTCTACGCGCGCTACCTCGCCTGCCAGTTCCTGCTGGGGCTGTCGAACATGGCGGTGGAGGCCCCGCTGGTCCTTCTCGTCTCTCGCGAGCTCGGCGCCAACTATCAGGTCTCCGTGGGTCTCACCGTGGTGCTCCCCCTGGTGCTCTCCGTTCTGACGATCCCCTTCTGGGCCGGCTACATCGATCGCGTCCACATCACCCGCTTCCGTTCGCGTCACAGCTGGCTCTGGGTGGCTTCCCTGCTCCTGACCTTCGTGGGCGCGTACCTGGGCTCGCTCCTGTGGATCGGCATCGGGCGCGTGGTGCTCGGGCTCGCCCGGGGCGGGGGCATGCTGGCCTGGACGCTCGGCCACAACGACTTCGCGCGGCCCGAACGCGCGGGCCTCTACATGGGATTGCATGCGACCCTGACCGGCCTGCGCGGCGCCATCGCGCCCTTCCTCGGGATGGCCATCTACGTGGGCTGGGACGTGCCGCTCCCGGGCGTGCCGGCCTTCGCCGGTCTCGGCGCTCCGCTCTGGCTGCTCGCCGCGGGAACCTCCGTCATGGCGATCCTGGGCTTCATGCGGCTGGCGCGACGCGTCGAAGCCCGGGTGTGAGAGTTCACAACCCGGGGCTCCTTTCGAAGCGGGTATGCTGGCGCCCGAGGAGGTGACGGGCGACTGTGACGGCTTCGGGCCTCGGCGGCCGATACCAGATCCTGGATCGACGGGTCGCGAGCACCGGCATCGTGTACCGCGCCATCGATCCTGCGCTCGGCCGCGACGTCCACATCCGCGCGGCCGACGACGCCACCCTGCGGGATCCCGCGCGGCTCGAGCGCTTCGTCGAGGAGGCGCGTCGCCTGGCGCGGGTCCAGGACCCGAACGTGCTCCAGGTGCTGCACTTCCACGATCGCGGGGAGCTGGACGAGGGCTGCTACCTGGTGCTGGACCGGCTCGATCGCTCCCTCGAGGACGTGCTCCGCGCCGGAGACGTCCCGCGCGACTTCGCCCTCGAGATCCTGCGCCAGGGGCTCCAGGGGCTGAAGGCCCTGCATCTCGGCGGGCTGGTCCACCGCGCACTGCGCCCCGATCACCTGCACCTCGCGGATCGCGGCGCGCGCGTGTGCGTCGGGGGCGTGGCCCTTGGCGGGCTCCCCGAAGTCGAGCAGCGCAGCGTCGGCGCCGTGCGCTACGCGGCCCCGGAGCTGCTCGAGGAGCAGGGCTCGGTGAACCGACGCTGCGACCTGTACGCGCTCGGCATGATCGCCTGGGAGATGCTCGCGGGACGCGACGTCTTCCAGCGCGAGTTCGGCGACATCGACTCCTCGGGCACGCCCGAGGCCCGGCGCGCCGCCTGGATCCGCTGGCACACGGACTACTCCCACACCCTGGCGCCGCTCGCGGCGATCGACGCGAGCATCTCGCCGGCGCTCTCGGGCCTGATCGAGTCGCTCACCTCGAAGCCTCGTCGCGGGCGGCCGGCCCATGCCGCCTCGGCGCTGAGCGAGCTGCTCGCCATCGAGGAGCCCTTCACGAAGCGGACGCCGCGCTCGCGCACCGAGGTGCAGACCGACTACACCGTCGAGCCGCGGACGATCGACCCGGAGCTGCGGAAGCAGGCGGCCGGCTCGAGACTCCCCCTCTCCGCGCTCGCGGCGGTGGCGGCGCTGCTCGCGGCCATTCTGGCCGGCATCGTCTGGCTCGGCACGAGCTCTGAGCTGGAGGACGAGAGCGAAGCGGGTCCCACGCCTCCGGGGCCTCCCGTCTCAGCGGAGGGCCCGCCCGAGCCGAAGACGCGCAGCCTGCGCAGGGCCAGCGCCGCCACCGGGTCGGCCGAGATGAAGCTCGTCCTCGCCGAGCCCGCGGTCTTCGAGGCGGGCAGCCGCCCCGAGGAGATCGAGGCCGCCATGGCGCTGTGCCGCGCCCACCGTCCCCACTGCGAGCGCTCCTGGTACGAGGACGAGACGGCCCGTGAGGTCCGGCTGCAGCCCTTCCTGCTCGACGTCCACGAGGTGACGCGCGGCGAGTTCTCGCGTTTCGTCTCCTCGGCGGGGCACCTGACCACCGCCGAGCGCATCGGCTACGCCTGGGCCTGGGACGCCGAGCGGAGACAGTGGCGCAAGCAGTCGGGCGAGACCTGGCGAAGCGC
>JASJCN010000282.1 GCA_030065975.1 Myxococcota bacterium | reverse complement strand
CACGTGGAGGCCGGCACGATCACGCTGATCGGCGCGACCACCGAGAACCCCTCGTTCGAGGTGATCGGCCCGCTGCTCTCGCGCTGCCGCGTCTTCACCGTGCGGGCCCTCGAGCCCGAGGCCATCCGGGGGCTCCTCGAGCGCGCGCTGCAGGATCCGGAGCGCGGCCTTCCTGGAGCCGAGTGTCTGCCCGAGGCCCTCGACGCCCTCGCCGCCGCGGCCGACGGCGATGCCCGCCGCGCCCTCGGCATGCTCGAGACCGCCACGGCCTTTCAGAGCGCCGGGGGCGACGGCCCGCTCACGCCCGAGGCCGTCGCCGAGGCCGTGGGCCAGCGGTTGCTGCTCCACGACCGGGATCGCGAGGAGCACTACAACGTCATCTCCGCGCTGATCAAGAGCCTGCGCGCGAGCGACGCGGACGCGGCGCTCTACTACGCCGCGCGCCTGCTCGCCGCCGGCGAGGACCCGCGCTTCCTGGCCCGGCGGCTCGTGATCTTCGCGAGCGAGGACGTCGGGAACGCCGAGCCCCAGGCGCTCACCCTCGCGACGTCGACCTATCTCGCAGTCGAGCGCATCGGCATGCCCGAGGCGCGCATCCCCCTGGCCCAGGCGGTGACCTTCCTGGCCACCGCGCCGAAGAGCAACGCCGCCTACGCCGCACTCGGACGCGCAGCCGAGGCGGTGACCCGCACGGGCTCCGCGCCCGTCCCGATGCACCTCCGCAACGCGCCCACCGCGCTGATGAAGCAGCACGGCTACGGCGAGGGCTACCGCTACGCGCACGCCGAGGACGACGCGTTCGTGGCCGACCGCAACCTTCCCGAGGTGCTGGGAGACGAGCGCTTCTACGAGCCCACGCAGCGGGGTGCCGAGGCCGAGATCGCCGAGCGGCTGGAGCGCTGGCGCAGCCGCCGCTTCGAGGCCGAGGGCCAGACGCGAGACCCCGCCGAGGGCGGGTCCGAGGAGTAGCGACGACGTGCGCGTTCTCGTCACCGGCGGCACCGGCTTCGTCGGCTCGCACCTGACCCACGAGCTGCTCGCCAAGGGCCACGAGGTGCGCCTGCTCGCGCGCCGTCCCGAACGCGTCGACGCGGTGCTCGCACCCAGGGGCATCGTCCCGAACGAGGTCGTTCCCGGCGACATGAGCGATGCCGAGGCCGTCGAGCGCGCGCTCGAAGGCTGCGAGGCGGTGATCCACGCCGCCGCGAGCGTGGAGATCGCCGCCTCCTCCGACACCTACCGCGCAAACGTCGCCGGGGTCGAGCACGTGATCGAAGGCGCCGCCAAGCGCGGGCTCGACCCGATCGTCCACGTCTCGAGCATCGCCACGCTGTTCCCGCCGCCGGGCCCGGTGAGCACACCCGACGACCCGATCGCCAACCTGGCCACGGACTACGGGCGCTCGAAGGCCGAGGGAGAGCGACGCGTACGGCGGCTGCAGGATGGGGGCGCCCCGGTGGTGTCGGTGTATCCCTCGGGCATCTATGGGCCCGACGACCCGGGCCCGTCCCAGACCCTCAAGGGCCTGCGCGATCGGCTCCGCTACAGCTGGCTCATCACGGACGGAGGCGTCGGCATCGTCGACGTGCGAGACCTCGCTCGCGTCCTCGCGGCCTGCCTGATTCCCGGCCGCGGGCC
This sequence comes from Myxococcota bacterium, assembly GCA_030065975.1. GTDB lineage: Bacteria > Myxococcota_A > UBA9160 > UBA9160 > UBA6930 > JASJCN01. The sequence continues at coordinate 4,966 of JASJCN010000282.1, read as the reverse complement.
GCGGCGCTACATGGCCGGGGGACACTTCCTCTCCTGGGCCGCCGAGGCCGCGATCTGCGAGGACCTGGTGGGGCGCCGGGTGCGCAAGCCCCGGGTACCCGCCAGCGCGATGCGCGCGATGGGCCACGTGGTCGACGCCATCCGGCGAGTGGTCCCGGGCTTCGATTACCCGCTGACCCACGAGGCGGCACTCTTCGCGACCCTCTTCCGCCCGAGCGACGATTCGCGAACCCTCGAGGAGCTCGGCGTGGGCTACCGCCCGGTGGAAGAGACCCTGCGCGACAGCATCGCCTGGCTCGTGGCCGAGGGGCATCTCGCGCCGAAGTGGGCGCCTGCGCTGGCCGCCGGGGCGATCGGCAACCAGGCGCCGAAGCGCCTGCCCTGACACGGAGAACCCCGGCCGCTCCGCTCGGCCAGCGTGCGGCTTCGAGCCCGCGGACCCGGTCGGCTCAACCCGCCTCTTCGAAGTGCCGATTTCCCCCGTGGAAAGGCGGAGGTTCCCACCGCGCATGCACGAAGAGGGCGAGAGTCAGCAGATCGAGCTGCTGCTCGTCGAAGAGGACGATCTCGCGGCCAAGCGCATCGGCGAGATGCTCTCGGGCTCGCGAGTGGCGACCTTCGCGCTGCACCGCGTGACCGAGGTCGACCAGGCCCTCTACGCCTTGCAGCACGAGCAGTTCGGGGCGGTCCTGATGGACCTGGGCCTCCACGACGCCCACACCCTCGACTCGCTGCTGCGCGCCCGCTTCGCGGCCAAGAGCGTCCCCATCGTGGTGCTCGCCTATCAGGACGACGAGGCGCTCGCCCTGCGCGCGGTGAAGAGCGGCGCGGCGGAGTTCCTGATCAAGGGCGAGGTCAGCGCGACCCTCCTCTCGCGGACCCTGCTCCACGCCATCGAGCGGCACCGGATGCTGCAGGAGGTCGAGCAGGCAAAGGCGCGCGAGAGCTTCCTCGCGCGCAACGACCCGCTCACCCGGCTCAGCAACCGCTACGCCTTTCGCGAGGAGCTCGGCGAGGCCATGGACGTCGCGCGTGAGAACGACCGCGACCTGAGCCTCGTGTTCGTGGATCTCGACGGCTTCAAGGCCGTGAACGACAACCTGGGCCACGCGGCCGGCGACGAGCTCCTCGTGGACGTGGCCAACCGGCTGCGGCGCTGGGTCGGCGAGGAGGCGATCGTCGCGCGGCTCGGCGGCGACGAGTTCGTCTTCACGGTGCCCGCGAGCGTTCCCTACGCCGACGTGATCCCGTGGGCCGAGGAGCTGCGCACCCACATCGAGGAGGTGTACCACGTGGCCGGCCTCGAGACCTGGGTCGGAGCCAGTCTCGGGATCGCGACGGCGCCCCGCGATGCCGAGCGTCCCGACGAGCTCACCCGCTGCGCCGACGCCGCGATGTACCAGGCCAAGTCGCTCGGGCGCGGCCGCGTCTGCACCTACACCGAGCACCTCCGCGACATGGCGTCCGAGCGCTTCGAGCTGATCAACGGACTGCGCGAGGCGATCCACGGAGGCGACCTCGCCCTCGTCTACCAGCCGCAGATCGACGTCAACGACCAGCGCATCGTCGCCTTCGAGGCCCTGGTCCGCTGGCTGCATCCCGTGCGCGGGATGGTGCCTCCCAGCGAGTTCATCCCGGTGGCCGAAGAGGCCGGCATGGTGGTGCCCCTCGGCGAGTGGGTGCTGCGAAAGGCCGCCACGGTGCTGAAGGAGATGGCGCCGCCGGACGTGGGCATGGCGGTGAACGTCTCGAGTCGTCAGCTCTCCCAGCGCGACTTCGCCGAGACCGTGCAGCGCACGATCCGCGAGCTCGACCTCGAGCCGAGCCGCCTCGAGATCGAGCTCACCGAGAGCGCCTGTGCCGACCGCCAGGTGATCCGCTCGCTCCACGCGCTGCGCGAGATCGGCGTCCGCATCGCGATCGACGACTTCGGCACCGGCTACTCCTCCTTCACCCTGCTGAAGGACATCCCCGCCCACGTGGTCAAGATCGACAAGAGCTTCGTGCAGCGGGCCCGTGCGGGCTCCAAGGACGAGGTGATCCTGGGCGCCATCATCCAGATGGTGACGGCGCTCGGGCTCGACGTGATCGCCGAGGGCATCGAGACCACCGAGGCGATGAACCTCCTCTACCACCGCGGCTGCATGCGCATGCAGGGCTATCTCTTCAGCAAGCCCGAGGAGGCCCGCGACGCACTGCCCCTCGCCTCCCGGCCCGACGCCCCCTGGCGCGAGTGCCTGGAGCGCCTGGACGACAGCGCCTTCCTGCCGCGGCCCCCACGAGACTGATCCGACTCGCCTCGGGCCACCTCCCTCGCATAGACTCGACGGCCACGAACTCGCCGAAGGGAGGAAGCCCATGACGACGATCGGAGACATCCTGCGCTGGCGGCGGACCCTCGAACCCGAGGGCGAGGCGCTGTGGTTCGAGGGCCGACAGACGACCTACGCCGAGCTCGACCGAAAGGCCAGCCAGGTCGCCAATGCCCTGATCTCTGCCGGGCTCGAGACCGGACAGCGCGTGTGCGTCCTCGACAAGAGCCACGACGCCTTCTTCGAGACGCTCTTCGGCATCGCGAAGGCCGGCGGCGTCTACACGCCGGTGAACTGGAGGCTGGCTCCCCCGGAGATCGCCTTCGTGATCGACGACGCCGAGGCGCCGGTCGTCTTCGCAGGTGAGGCCTTCGCCGAGGCCCTCGACGGCGTGCGCGACTCCCTGCCCCGGGTCTCGACCTTCGTCTGCTTCGACGGCGCCCGCGAGGGCTGGCAGGACTACGGGGCGATGCGCGACGCCGCCGCCGAGACGGACCCCTTCGCGGACGGACCGGCCGACGACACCGCCTGGCAGCTCTACACGAGCGGAACCACCGGGCATCCCAAGGGCGCCGAGCTCACCCACGCGAACCTGCTCTCGGCCTTCTCGGTGGGCACCATCTCGTTCGGCGGCCTGCGCGCCGACGACCGCTCGCTCGTGTGCATGCCGCTCTACCACATCGGCGGCTCGGGCTGGGCCATCGCGGCCTTCCTCGGCGGCGGGACCCTGGTCGTGACCCGCGAGGCCAACCCCGCCGAGATCCTCGATCTCGTCGAGAGCCAGCCGATCCACAACGCCTTCCTGGTGCCGGCGCTGATGAACTTCCTGATCCAGCAGCCCGGCGTGACCGAGCGCGACTTCTCGAGCCTGCGGACGATCCTCTACGGCGCCTCGCCCATTCCGGAGGAGCTCCTGAAGGAGTCGCTCGCGACCTTCGGCTGCGAGCTGATCCAGGCCTACGGACTCACCGAGACCACCGGCGCCGCGGTGACGCTCCCCGCGCGCGATCACGTCGTGGGCAGCCCGCGCCTCAAGGCCTGCGGGCTCCCGGTCCTGGGGCACCGCATCCGCATCGCGCGCGAGGACGGGAGCGACTGCGACCCGGGCGAGGTCGGCGAGATCCTGATCGCCGGGCCCCAGGTGATGAAGGGCTACTGGAAGCGGCCGGAGGCCAACGCCGAGAGCATCCGCGAGGGCTGGTTCCACTCGGGCGACGCCGGGTTCCTCGACGAGGACGGCTACCTCTACATCCACGACCGGGTGAAGGACATGATCGTGTCGGGCGGCGAGAACGTGTATCCCGCCGAGGTCGAGAGCGTCCTCTTCGGCCACCCGGACGTGGCCGACGCCGCGGTGATCGGCGTGCCCGACGAGAAGTGGGGCGAGGCCGTGAAGGCCGTGATCGTGGTGCGCCCGGGCGCCGAGCTCGATGCCCAGGCGTTGATGGACTACTGCCAGGGCAAGATCGCCGGCTACAAGCGGCCGCGCTCGGTGGACTTCATCGATGCTCTCCCGCGCAACCCGACGGGCAAGATCCTGAAGCGCGAGCTCCGCGAGCGCTACTGGAAGGGCCGCGACCGCCAGGTCAGCTGAGGCGCCGTCGGCGCGCGAGGGCGAGGACGAGCAGCGGCTCGAGGCCGAGCAGTCCGCACGCGGGCCCGGGCTCGACGATCATCAGGTGGGAGCGGCGTGCGACGTCGTACACCCGTGAGATCTCGCCGCTCGGCCACTTGACGGTGATCTTGTAGATCGGCTCCTCGAGGCCGGACCCCGGGCCGAGGCCGAAGTGGACCACCGGCTCGCTCTGACCGAGGAAGTGACTGGTCGCGCCCATCACGCGCATCCGGGGCTTCTGGCCCTTGCGCTCGCGCAGGAGCACGACCGCGCCGTGGCCCCGGGTGGTGGAGGCGCGGCCGCGCAGGGTCACCCGGACGAAGTCCGCGGCGTTGCCCCCGTCGTTGCGGAGCAGGAGGCCGCCCGTCGGGTTGTTCACCACGAAGAGGTCCTGGTCGCCGTCCCGGTCGTAGTCGAAGACGAGCAGGCCCTTGCCGGATCCCGTGTCGTCGAGCCCGACGGCGGCGCCCATCTCCGTCATCGTCCCGTCCCCGGCGTTGCGCCAGAAGCGCATGGCGTCCTGCTCCCAGGCGGCGTCGGGCGCCGGGTCCGGGAAGCGCACGCCGTTGGTCATCACGAGATCCTCGTCGCCGTCGTTGTCGGGGTCGAAGAACGCGGCGCCCCAGCCCCAGGCCCCGTCTCGCACCCCCGCCGCGTCGGTGGCGTCCTCGAACTGCCGGTCGCCACAGCCGCGGTACAGACGGTTCCCGGTATTGCCCCAGTTGCACTCGACGGTCGAGCAGGTGTCCGCCGGGTCGTAGATCGAGGTCACGAACCAGTCGAGGGTGCCGTCACCGTCGAAGTCTCCGAAGGTCGAGCCCATGCCGTTCTCGTCGGTTCCGACGCCGGCCGCGAGCGCCCCCTCCACGAAGCTCCCGTCACCCTGATTCCAGTAGAGCTGACTCGTCCCGAAGTCGCCTGCGATGGCGATGTCGGGCCAGCCGTCCCGGTCGAGATCGAGGATCGCCGGAGCGAAGTCGAAGGTCTCGCTGGCCTGGGGGTCGCCGAGGGGGAGGTCGTCGAAGAAGCCGGGAGCCGC
>JASJCN010000281.1 GCA_030065975.1 Myxococcota bacterium | reverse complement strand
GCAGTTCTGGCAACCAAGGTAACTGAAACAAAAATATATACCAACTTTTAACTAGTTGTTGGGGTGTTTTCAGCCCTTCCATAAATTTGGCAGGATGGGGTAAATTCATCACAATTAACTTGTCAACTAGATCGGGATAAGCATAGGCAAAACTCCAAGCAATCGCGCCTCCCCAATCATGTCCTACTAAGATGCAACTTTCGTAGCCTAAGCCTCGAATTACTCCTTCAACATCTTTAAGTAATTCTTCCATCTTATAGGCTTCTGGTTCTTTTGGTTTGTCACTTTCGTTGTATCCGCGCAAATCTAACGCCACTACTTTATAATCACGGGCAAATTCAGGAATTTGATGTCGCCAAGAATACCAAAACTCTGGAAAGCCATGTAACATCAACATCAGTGAACCTTCACCCTGAGTCACATAATGAAGATTAATTCCGTTAGTAATAATGTAATCTTCTTGCCAATCAGCTTTGACCACAGACATTGTAAATTTTCCCTCATATTACACTAACTCGTACTAATGGCTGCTCCTTAAGATTATTGCTGTTATAAGCAACTATTAATGACACATTTTAAAAATTCACACTCTTGTTATACAAGTATTTTAAGACTATAGAACATTTAATTAATTATGTTTAGGTATTTATTCATAATAGTGTTTGTTAAATCTTTCTTTTTCAAGAGGAAGATAAAAGTTGTATTTTTGTTATTTTTAAACAAAATATACTAGCTAATTTGAATTGCCATTAATGGGTTTATTGATTATTTAACTTTAAAATGGAATGTGTATATTTGCCTAGCGTAAGTATAGTTACTTATCAAAGAAAATAACAAAAAAGAAATTTATCGCTTAAAATAAAGATTTGGGATCAATTAAAAACCTAAAATATAATAGGGTATTTTCTCTAAATATTTGGAATAAGTCCAAAATACATCAAAAAATAATTATTACAACAAATTATTACTAATTAAAGGCTAAAAATCATATTATCTAAAAAAGCTTTGGTTTATATAAGTTTATTTTTATAGCATCAATTAATTATTTTTTTTATTTTTATTTTTTTAGTTACAATTAAAAGTAGAAGTAAAATCAAGGAGAAAAAGAAAAAAATGAATGAAAATTTTGTAGCTTAATCTCATAGTAATATATTCGTTAACTCAGTAAATCTTTAACCTTACTCCGTATTACTATGTTGATTTAAAGCAACTTATCTTTGCTAGATTCATCAACAATATCGGAGGATTACACAATGTCTCGCACTTCATTAGTATCTTCGATACTCGCTATTTCTGGCATCTTAATTGGAGTTAGTTCTTTCTCTCTACAACCTACTCAAGCCTTAGAATTAGCTAACGGACAAAGAGTTTTTGAGGGTGCGCCTCGTCTGATTCGTAGTGCTGCCACTTTTCGCAGTCGCAATAATCCTGGTGCTAACTATCAATTTACGATTGAAGTCCCAGAGCATGCAGGAGAAGCTCTTAAAGCAGTTAAAATCACTCAAAAAGAAAATGTAGATACTGTTGTTTTTAACAGCGATAAACATCGTGCTGCTAAAGGCGAAAACATGGCAGGTGCTTCTATCCCCTTAGTAGCTATTGGAGGAGAATCACAGCCTGGAGAAACAACTATTGTCTTTGATACTCCTATTGAACCAGGAAACACCGTCACCATTGCCATTAAACCCAAACGAAATCCTTCTATGGGAGGAGTTTATCTTTTTGGCATTACTGCTTATCCCACAGGGGATAATAGCCCTGGACTGTACATTGGTTCTGGTCGCATTTATATAGACCAAGACTAGATTTAATTATTTAAGTCAGGAATGATCTTTTGGACTGAAGTATATAGTTGGGCAAAATAAAAATCAGTAGATGAAAAAAGAGCCAAAACTCTTTGGAATTGAAGAAGTCACCGACTTAGGTAGAGGAAGTTTCGATACTTCTTATTTGGGGAAATAGGGAAAATAAGTAAGTAAGGATCTAGAAAATCCCCAAGCCCTCAAGTCCCTGATTCCCCATGCCTCCACCAATAAAGTGCTTATTCTGACAGTATTGACCAAGGAAGGACAAACTATGATTGATGCAAACGAAGTTCTTAAGGCAATGTGTGCAAAGTATTCCGCAGCAGTTAGTGCTAACGATTCGGTCGCCTACGGAAAACTATTTGCCACAGACGCGATTCGGATTCCACCAGGATTAGATCCGGAATATAGTCCAAAAGAGATTTTGCAAAGTGAACAGAAAGATTATGATGTCGCGAAATGGACTTGTAAATCGACACCCCTAGATGCTTTGCGAATCGACGATAAATGGGTATATGGAATAGCACGAGCAGATGTTAACACCATTGCCTACGCTGATGGAACGACAAAATCATTTAAAGCCTATAAAACTTGGCTTCTGCACCAAGAAAAATCGGGAGAATGGCTGATCAAGAGGCAGATGTGGAATATCAAGTCATAAACCTTTGAAGTTTTAGTAGATTGAACAAGGGCAAAACTTTTTGGCTCTAAGGAATCAGGTAGAGAACGTTCTATGGAACTTCAGTACAGGAGTTAGTTATTGAGTAAGGTAAAACCAATGAATAATTATTTTGACTCTACGACTTTCAGTTCGGATCATAGACTGAAGATTCATAAAAATCTTCGACAAGTCATCAAAAAATTGCTCCTAATGATTACAGTAGGTCTCTCTCTAACCCGTCCAACAATTGCCCAAGAACTAAATAAAGATGAAACAATAGGTACGGTTAACTTTGAAGTTTCTTGTGATACAGAGGTTGCTAATGACTTTAATCGCGCCCTGGCTTTTCTGCATCATATGCAGTACGAAGAGTCTCGTTCCGCTTTTGAAGCAATCACACAACTTAAATCTGACTGTGCTATGGCTCATTGGGGTATTGCCATGACCCTGTTTCAACCTTTATGGCCATCCCGTCCTAGTCCAGAAACTTTACAACGAGGTTTTAAAGAAATTGAGCAAGCACAAACTCTCGGTTTAAAAACTGATCGCGAAGCTGACTTAGTTGCAGCAACGGCAGCCTTTTATCAAGAACCAACCTCAGCAGATTGGTGGACGCGGATTGAGCGTTGGAGTGAGGGCATGGAGCAAGCTTATCAAGCACGACCAGAAGACGTGGAAACATCGGTATTTTATGCCTTATCCCAACTGGCGATCGCTCAAATCCAACCAAATCGCCTAGACTATCATGCTCGTGCTGCTAATATTCTCAAGGAGGTGTATAACAGTAATCAAACCCATCCTGGTGCAATTCACTACACTATCCATGCCAATGATGTGGATAGTCGAGCCAATAAAGACCTGGATATAGTTAGAAGTTATGGAAAAATTGCTCCAGCAGTTCCCCATGCCCTCCATATGCCCACCCATATCTTTGTCCGTTTAGGCTCTTGGTCTGATGTATTGGAGTGGAATCGTCGCTCTGCTGATGCTGCTTTGAATTTGCCAGCAGCAGACGGAATTTCCCATCACTATCCCCATGCCTTAGATTATCTAGTTTACGCCTATCTACAACAGGGAGATGAGCAACAGGCTCAGGCTGTTATTGACGAAGTATTGACCCAAGAACAACCTTTCCAAGGCACTTTTGTCAGTGCATTTCACCTGGCATCTATGCTAGCACGGTATGCCGTGGAACGACGGGATTGGGAACAAGCTCAAGCCATCATTCCAGGCAATCCAGACTCGATTAAATGGGAAAAATTCTTTTGGGCAGAGGCTACTAGTTGGTTTGCCAAAGGACTAGGGGCAGTTCATAGGGGTGATGCTCAACAGGCTCAACAAGCTGAATTAAAAATGATTGAGTTAAGGGATAAAGCCAGACAAGCTGGAGAGGAAGGCTTTGCGACTTATATTGAAATCGATCGCCTGCTCCTGTCATCATGGCGAACTTATGGTGAAGGACAAGAAGAAAAAGCCTTAAAGTTAGCTCGTGAGGCGGTAGATTTAGAAGGAACTATCCAAAAGCATCCCGTCACACCAGGAGCTTTATATCCTGCCCAAGAAGCATTAGGAGATTTACTCTTTGACCTAGGAAGCTATCAGGAAGCATTAAGTGCTTATAAAGACTCCCTCATTACTTGGCCTAAGAGATTTAACAGTATCCTAGGTGCTGCCCGTGCAGCCAAAGAAGCAAATTTAGATGCTGAGGCCAAGGATTACTATCGAGAACTCCTAATTATTTCCCTGGGAGCTAAATCTAATCGCCCTGAGTTAACAGAAGCACTCCAGAGCTTAGCTGAGTAAGAGAAAAGGCTTTGTTCAAACACTCGATTTACGGTTCTGTTGCCAAAACTTTATTAAAATTACGGGAAATCGATGATGACAGCTACTACATTTTGTGAATATAAACCAGGTTTAGAAGGAATTCCAGCTACCCAATCGAGTATTAGTTATGTTGATGAGATTAAAGGAATATTAGAACCCACATCCATCAGCCCCACAGATGAAATACATCGGAAATCGTTAGGGAAAAGAGATGGAATAAAGAAAAAGAACGAGTATGAACTGGATGAAGAGAGAATGAGTGCAAATTTAGCCCAGGGCGATCGTTTCAGTCCCCTCATTCTCATGAAGGACTGCTTCATGAGAATGGATAGGTGCAGAAAATTAATCTCTGGGGTGGTGAGCCAGAATCAAAATTATTCAAAATTGAAACTCATTGAAACTCGAATACTTAGTGTCATTGTTACCCAGATAAAAGATAATATTTCTGACAAGATAAAGGAAAAAATTTGAGTGTTAATTGACGTTCTTCTGTTAAATTAACAACTTGTTTCATTCCTTGATGATAGAGTAAATGAACGCCTTGAAAGCATTGAAATATCCAGCGGAGTGTCGGTCTATTAGTTAATTTACCTAACTGATTGGGAATTCCCGTTTCAGCGGTAAATAATTGGCGACGAACCTCTCTTTGTCCTAGAGCATAAACCATCAAACACAAACCCATCAGCATCGCCATCGTTTCTATTCTTCGAGGAGATTTCAAGAAAATACTATCGGCAAAGAATAAAGGGTCTTTCAAAAAGGCAAAACCTCTTTCTACATTTTGCTGCTCTTTATATTTGATGAGCATTTCATCACAACTAAAGGATTCGGAATCTAGTCGATTAGTGGCAATAATAAATCTTCCTGCTCGATTTTGATAAACGTCAATTAATTCAGATATGGGCAGGATTTTTCCGGTTATTTGATAAGTTTCATCCTGATTTTCAGTGATTTGTATATCATCAATTCCATGAAATTTAAGTTTCGCCTGAATTAATTTTAAATTTAATTCTGCTTCGGTCTCACTCTTAAACCTTTTTTGGGATAGCTTGGTGAGTTTTTTCTGAATTGATTCAGATTCTTTAGTAATTTTTTTCTCTAGAGAAGCTAAATCTGATTCAGTTCTCGCTTCACTTTTAACTACTAACCATCTTTGGCGTATTCCACCATAATTACTTTCTCTTTCCACCCATGAATAACCATGTATTTCACTGTTTTTAAACTCTTTTTCTGATACAGTAATCACCAGATTTTTTGCCTCTTTAATTGAGAGGGGAACTCTGGTTAGCCATTTAATCTGTTTGAGTAGCTCTAAGTTATCCTTGCTGTATAAAGCACTATCTCCGACTATTGTTGTCTCCATTTTTAGTTGTTTGTGATAGTTTTTGGCTATTTTGCCAAAAGCTTTTTTATCACTTTGGTTTCCCGATGCTGCTTCGATAAATATTGGGATATTACCATCTCCTGTGACGATTAAATCTACGATAAATTGTTTTAAATCTGGTCGATGCTCTCTCGAATAACCATGAGTTATCGTAATAGGTATTGGTTCTCCCTCTGACTCTTGTGACTGAGACTCTGATTGTGAAGCTAGAGCTTGATTGTATTGACCATGAACTGCAAAAGAACTGGAATCTAAATGGGAAAAATCGAGATTAATTTGATATTTTTTGGCTGCTGCCAGAGCAATTAACAGAAATAATTCTGATAATCCAAAGGAGTAGAGTTTATCCATCACCCTCCCTATTTTATGCTCATTTAAATGTTCTGGTAATATTCCTGTTCCTAGAAGATGTGATGTGGCTTTATCTTCAAAAAACTTGGGGAATAGATATAGTGGCTGAGAGACAAATCCTAATCCATTGAGAATAATTGCTTTGACTATTTCTCCTGAATTGACTATTTCTTGTTCCTCTATTCCTAATTCTTGATTGATGATATCTACAATGTTAAGTTCATCAATTATTCCGGCAATTATTCCTAAATGATTAATGTTTTCAATTTCTATTCCTGTTAACACTTTTGCTCGACAATTTCTCTAGTTTTGACCCATCAAAATTGTCTTGATTTTCCGAGCATTATTCTGGATAATTCGCTACTTAATTTGACTGCTTATTCTCATGAAGCAACCCTTCATGAGAATAACTGCTCTTGAAACCATCGCTTCGACTGCCATTTCGCCTCACTTTTCTCCTTGCTCTGGGGATTTTCTTTCCTTTCCTGATTCCAGAATGGTTTGACCCCGATTTCAGACGCACTTCATCTGTGGGGCTGATGGATGTGGGTTA
>JASJCN010000280.1 GCA_030065975.1 Myxococcota bacterium | reverse complement strand
CCCATGACCGAGTCCGAGCGCGAGCGCCTGCTGGGCCGGCGCGCGCCGGCCGGCGCCACCCAGGCCGACCTCGAGCTGTCGGCGGGCGTCGCGCGGCTGCTGGCGAACGGCGCCTCTCTCGCGGGCGCCTCTCTCGCCAGCGGGTCGGGGGGTGGCGGCAACGTGGTGCGCGTCGCCTTCCCGGTGGAGACGGAGCTCTCGAGCCAGGACGGCTGAGCTCCCGGGGCACCCCACCGGCCCCGCTGGCCCCGCTTTCTCGGGCGATTTTCACCGAGCTGTGCGCAACCACACAGCCTCGGGCCAGCGTCGGCTGCGAAGCTCCGGATCGAGACGGGGAGCCGGGCTCCGAGCCCCAAGGATCCCGGCACCGACTCAGAGCCCGGTCGGGCTTCCGACGCAGCCTTCGCCAGACTCGAACGAGCGCGAAGAAGCCCGACCGGGGGCCCTTCAGGGCCCCGACTCGGGGGTGCCCCGAGCGCGGGCAGCGACGGAGAGCCGGGCTAGTTCACGCCCGCGGGCGGCTGCAGATCCTCGGGAACGGCGGCCGCGGCCGGGTGTCCCTCGTAGATCGAGTCCACCACGTGGTCGCCCTCGCGGAGGAAGCCCTGGGGATCGTCGAGGGCCAGCGCCTGGGTCAGCACCTCGTCCATGTGCTCGACCGGAATGATCTCGATCGCCCGCTTGATGAGCGTCGGGATCTCCTTCAGGTCCTTCTCGTTCTCCTTGGGGATGAGAACGGTGTCGATGCCGCCGCGGTGCGCCGCGATCAGCTTCTCCTTGAGGCCGCCGATGGGCAGCACGCGCCCGCGCAGGGTGATCTCGCCGGTCATTGCGACGTTCGCCCGCACCGGCACCCGCGTGAGCGCCGAGGCGACGGCGGTCGCGATGGTGATGCCGGCGGAGGGGCCGTCCTTCGGGGTCGCGCCCTCGGGCACGTGGATGTGCAGGTCGACCTTGGAGTAGAAGTCGTAGGTGAGCCCGAGCTGCTTGGCGCGCGAGCGCACGTAGGAGAGCGCGGCGTTGGCGGACTCCTGCATCACCTCGCCGAGGCGTCCGGTCACGACCAGCTTGCCCTTGCCCGGGGTCACGGCCACCTCGGTCTGCAGCAGCTCGCCGCCGACCTCGGTGTAGGCCAGCCCGGTGCAGAGGCCGACGCGATCGTCCTCCTCGGCCTGTCCGTGGCGGTGCTTGTGCACGCCCAGGTACCGCTTCACGGCGGCCGGGGTGATGCGCACCTTCTTGGCGTCGTCGCCCTGCTTCACCACCTCGCGCGCCACCTTGCGGCAGATCGAGGCGATCTCGCGCTCGAGGTTCCGCACGCCGGACTCGCGGGTGTAGTAGCGCACGACCTCGGTGATGCCGGCGTCGGTGAACTCGATCTGCGTCTCGTCGAGGCCGTTGGCCTCGAGCTGCTTGGCCACCAGGTAGTCCCGGGCGATCTGGAGCTTCTCGCTCTCGATGTAGCCGGGCAGCTGGATGATCTCCATGCGGTCCTGGAGGGGCCGCGGGATCTCGTGGAGCACGTTGGCGGTGCACACGAACATCACGTTGGAGAGGTCGTAGTCGATGTCCAGGTAGTGGTCCTGGAAGGTGTGGTTCTGCTCGGGGTCGAGCACCTCGAGCAGCGCCGAAGAGGGGTCGCCGCGGAAGTCGGTCGACATCTTGTCGACCTCGTCCAGCAGGAAGATCGGGTTGCTGCTGCCCGCCTTCTTCAGGCCCTGGATCACCTTGCCCGGGAGCGCGCCGATGTAGGTGCGGCGGTGGCCCCGGATCTCGGCCTCGTCGCGCACGCCGCCCAGGCTGATGCGCACGAAGTCGCGGCCGGTGGCGCGGGCGATCGACTTGCCGAGCGAGGTCTTGCCGACGCCGGGCGGTCCCACCAGGCACAGGATCGGGCCCTTCATCTTGCCGACGAGGGCGTTCACGGCGAGGTACTCGAGGATCCGCTCCTTCGGCTTCTCGAGCCCGAAGTGATCCTCGTCGAGCACCTGCTCGGCCTCGGTGATGTCCTGGTTCTCCTCCGCCACCTCGTTCCACGGCAGCGCGAGCACCCAGTCGATGTAGTTGCGCACGACGGTCGCCTCGGCGCTCATCGGCGACATCATCTTGAGCTTGCGCAGCTCCTTGTCGGCCCGCTCGCGGGCCTCCTCGGGCATGTCCTTGGCCTTGAGCTGCTCCTCGAGCTCCTGGACCTCGTTCTTGAACTCGTCGCGCTCGCCGAGCTCCTTCTGGATCGCCCGCATCTGCTCGTTGAGGTAGTACTCCTTCTGGGAGCGCTCCATCTGCTTCTTGACGCGGCCGCGGATGCGCTTCTCGACCTCGAGCACTTCCATCTCGGCCTGCATCAGGCCGAAGACCTCTTCGAGGCGCTTGCCGGCGTCCACCAGCTCGAGCAGCCGCTGGCGGTCCTCGAGCTTCAGGTTCAGGTGGGTGGCGACGGTGTCGGCGAGGCGGCTCGCGTTCTGCAGCTGCGTGACCGTCCCGACGACCTCCGGCGGCACCTTCTTGTTGAGCTTCACGTAGCTCTCGAAGGTCTGGTGCACGCTGCGGATCAGCGCGGTGACCTCGGCGCTGTCGGCCTCGTCCTCGTCGAGCAGCTCGAAGTCGCAGGCGAAGTAGGGCTCCTGCTGCACGAACTCCTTCACCCGGGCCCGGGCCTTGCCCTCGACCAGCACCTTCACGGTCTGATCGGGCAGGCGCAGCAGCTGGATGATCGAGCCGATCGTCCCGATGCGGTGGATGTCCTGCTCTTCCGGCTCGTCCTTGGAGGCGACCCGCTGGGCGGCCAGGAGCAGCTCGCGCTTGCCGGCGACGGCGTCCTCCAGGGCCTTGATGGACTTGGGCCGGCCCACGAACAGCGGCACGACCATGCTGGGGAACACGACGATGTCGCGCAGGGGCAGCAGCGGGGTCGCTTCGGAGGAGGCCTGCAGGCCTCCGTCGCCCGTTTCCTGGGGTTCTTCCTCGCTGCTGGGGTCGTTCCGGAAGAAGGACACTAGGCCGACTCCGCCTCCTGCTTGAAGACCAGCAGGGGCTCGGCCCCCTGGTCGATCACCTCTTCACCCACGACGCACTCCTCGACGTCGTCGCGCGAGGGGATGTCGTACATCAGGTCTAGCATCGAGGCTTCGAGAATCGAGCGAAGGCCCCGTGCACCCGACTTGCGCAGCAGGGCCTCCCGGGCCACGGCGTTGAGCGCCCCGTCCGTGAAGCGCAGGCGGACGCCCTCGAACTCGAAGAGCTTCTGGTACTGCTTCACCAGGGCGTTCTTGGGCTTGGTCAGGATGTCGATGAGGGCCGCCTCGTCGAGCTCGTCGAGGGTCGCCACCACGGGCACCCGGCCGATGAACTCGGGGATCAGCCCGAACTTCAGCAGATCCTCGGCCTGGACCTCCGCGAGGAGCTCGCCCACCCGCTTGTCGCGGCGGGCCTCCACGTCGGCCCCGAAGCCGATGCCCTTCATGCCGGTGCGCCGCTCGATCAGCTTCTCGAGCCCGACGAAGGCGCCGCCGCAGATGAACAGGATGTTCGAGGTGTCGATCTGCAGGAACTCCTGCTGGGGGTGCTTGCGCCCGCCCTTGGGCGGCACGCTCGCCATCGTCCCCTCGATGATCTTGAGCAGGGCCTGCTGCACGCCCTCGCCGGAGACGTCCCGGGTGATCGAGGGGTTCTCGCTCTTGCGCGCGATCTTGTCGATCTCGTCGATGTAGATGATGCCGCGCTGGGCCCGCTCGACGTCGTAGTTCGCCGCCTGGAGCAGGTTGAGGATGATGTTCTCGACGTCCTCGCCGACGTAGCCCGCCTCGGTGAGGGTCGTGGCGTCGGCGATGGTGAAGGGCACGTCCAGGATCTTCGCGAGCGTCTGGGCCAGCAGGGTCTTGCCGCTGCCGGTGGGGCCGAGCAGCAGGATGTTGGCCTTCTGCAGCTCGACGTCGCCCACGAAGGACTGCTGCTCGACGCGGCGGTAGTGGTTGTGCACCGCCACCGAGAGCACCTTCTTCGCGCGCTTCTGACCCACGACGTACTCGTCGAGGATCTCCTTGATCTCGCGCGGCTTGGGCACCCGCGAGGACTGGGGCGTGGACTCCTCCTGCCCGTACTCCTCGGCGATGATGTCGTTGCAGAGCTCGATGCACTCGTCGCAGATGTAGACGGTGGGCCCGGCGATCAGCTTCCGGACTTCCTTCTGGCTCTTGCCACAGAAGGAGCACGACAGGTTGGCGTTGTCGTCTCGCTTCTTCACGCGGTCCCCCCGTTCGCCCCGCTGCTCATCTGCGTCTCGCCGTGCTCGGAGAGCACTCCAGCCCCCGCGCCGAAGGCCCGGTGGGCCGCCACGCGGTCGACCAGCCCGTAGGCCAGCGCCTCGTCCGCCGACATATAGTAATCCCGCTCCGTATCCTCGGCGATCTGGCTCGACTCCTTGCCCGTGTGCTCTGCCAGGATCTCGTTCAGACGCTCGCGAAGCTTGAGGTATTCCCGGGCCTGGATGTCGATGTCGCTCGCCTGACCCTGTACGCCCCCCCAGGGCTGGTGGATCATGATGCGCGAGTTGGGCAGCGCCGTGCGCTTGCCGGGCGTGCCCGCCGCGAGCAGCACCGCGCCCATCGAGGCAGCCTGGCCTACGCAGAACGTCGACACGTCGGCGCGCACGTAACGCAGGGTGTCGTAGATCGCGAGGCCGGCCGTGACCGATCCGCCCGGCGAGTTGATGTAGACGTGGATGTCGCGCTCGGCGTCCTCGGCCTCGAGATAGAGGAGCTGGGCGATCATCAGGTTCGCCACGTCGTCGTCGATCGGGCCCCCGATGAAGATGATCCGGTCCTTCAGGAGGCGCGAGTAGATGTCGTAGGCGCGCTCTCCGCGGTGATCTTGCTCGACGACGATGGGAATCAGCGGCATGTCTTCTCGGGGCGGCCTCCCCACAGATCACGCTGGGGATCGCGCGACCGGATCGGAGCACCGCCAGTCGGTGGCCCCCCGGCACTCCGGGGGTTCCGTGGTGGTTGTTCGGATTCTACCGGTCGCTGGGCGCCGTGCGGTCCCCCCGGGCGTTTTCGCCCTCCGCCGAGCCGTACGATCTCAGTCGCTCTTCATCCGGTGCCCTCTCACAAACACCGGTTGGTTTTCTGGGTCGTCTCGTGAGACGCTCCAGAGAACCTCACGACCGTGCAGGCGATCGGCTAAGTAGCCGTCGTTTCTTCGACTTTAGCCCCGTCGAGGAGGAATTCAAGCGCGCTCTCCTCGCGCATCTGCGAGCGCAGAGCCTCGATCAGGCCGCGCTCCTCGTAGCTCTGGCGCAGGCGAGCGGCAGCCATGCCCTGCTCCGCCGCCATCTCCTCCACGCGCGCGTCCAGCGACTCGTCGCTGACCTCGAGCTGCTGGTCTTCGGCCACGGCCTCGAGCAGCAGGCTCTCGCGCACCTCGCGCTCGGCGTCGGGACGCCACTGCTCGCGCCACTGACGGACCTGGGCTTCGAGCTCGGCCTCTCCCATGCCGCCCTTCAGCTGCTCGTAGGCCATCGACAGCCGCTGGTGAAGCCGGCGATCGACCATCCCCGGCGGCGCATCGAACTCGGTGCGCTCGATCAGCGCATCCATCAGCGTGCGTCGCGCCTCGCTCTTGGCCTGGCGCTCCCGGCCGTCGACGAGGTCCTTGCGGATGCGCTCGCGCAGGGCGTCGAGGCTCTCGAACTCGTCGCCGAGCGACTTGGCGAACTCGTCGTCGAGAGCGGGCTTCTCCCGGCGCTTCACGCCGACGACCTTGACGTCGAAGACGGCGTCCTTCCCCTTCACGTCCTCGGAGGGGTAGTCATCGGGGAAGGTGATCGAGACCTGGCGCTCCTCGCCGGCCACGGCGCCGAGCAGCTGATCCTCGAAGCCCGGGACGAGCCGGCCGCTGCCGAGCTCGATGGTCGCCCCCTCGGAGGTGCCGCCCTCGAAGGCCTCGCCGTCGATGCGTCCCACGTAGTCGACGACCAGGGCCGACCCGTTCTCGGCGGCGGTGCCCTCTTCGGCGTCGACGGTGGTGGCCCGACGCTCCTGCAGCGAGGCGAGCTCGCCCTCCACCTCCTCGTCCTCGACCACGACACTGGGCCGTGTCGCGGGCAGCCCGACCAGGGTGGGCAGCTCGATCGGCGGCCGCACCTCGACGCGGGCCACGTAGCGGAAGGGCTCGCCCGGGGTCGGCGCGTTGGACTCGACGGCGGGCTCCGCCACCGGCTCGACGCCGCTCTGCTCGACGGCCTCGTGCAGGGTCTCCCCCACCAGCTGGCGCTCGATGTCCTCGGCCAGGCTCGCTCCGTAGACGCGCTCGAGCACCGAGCGCGGAGCCTTGCCCGGACGGAAGCCCTTGATGCGGGCGCCCTTGGCGAGATCGCGATAGGCGCGGTCGTAGGCCTTGCGGACGCGGTCGGCGTCGATCTCGACCTCGAGGGTCCGGAGGATGGGGCTGGTCTCGGTGGTCTCGACCCGCAGGGTGGGGGGCGACTCGGACATGGCGATCTCCTGGGCAAGAGACGGAGGATTACCGTTCCGCCGAGGGCGTTCCAGCGCCCGGCGATCCGGGACGGGCGTTCCAGCGCCC
>JASJCN010000279.1 GCA_030065975.1 Myxococcota bacterium | reverse complement strand
GCGACGATGGCGCTCGCTGCGCCGACGTTCGCCGTCTCGGCGGGCGCGAAGCGCTCGGTGCGCGAGAGCACCCGGAACGAGAGGGTCTCGCCCGCGCGGTTCAGGTGCACGCGCCGGGCGGGCACGTCGATCTCGACGGCCAGGCGCTCGGTCACGCCTTCGCGGGTGACCGCCAGCTGACCGCCCTCGAGGCGCACCTCCGCGTCGAGCTCGGCGAGGCGGACGTCGTGCACGGCCCCGGCGAGGTCCTCGAGGGCGAGCACCGGATCGGGGCGGTGCGGCGTTGTGCGGAAGGAGCCGAGGCTTCCCCAGGCCGAGTCCGGGCCGGTCGCGCTCCGGGCGCTCGCAAACGCCGCCGCGGCGAGGGCGGCCGTCTCGGCGCTCCCGTCGTCCTGGGGGAGCGGGCTCTCGTCGAGGAAACGGGTGGTGACGCGCCCCTCGATGACGGGCGGCTGCTCGACGAGCCAGCGCTGGAAGCCCGTGTTCGAGACGATCCCTCCGATCAAGAGCTCCTCGAGGGCGGACGCGAGCTTGCGACGCGCGCTCTCCCGATCCGGGCCCGACACGATCAGCTTGGCCAGCATCGGGTCGTAGTAGGGCGTCACCTCGCTCCCCGCCTCGACGCCGGTGTCGAAGCGCGCGCCCTCCGGCGCACGCAGCACCTGGATGCGCCCGATCTGCGGGGCGAAGCCCGCCCGGGAGTCCTCGGCGTTGATGCGCGCCTCGAAGGCATGTCCCGTGAGGACGACGTCCTCCTGGGCGATGCCCAGGGGCTCGTTCGCCGCTGCGCGTAGCTGCAGGGCGACGAGGTCGAGGCCCGTCACGCACTCGGTGACGGGGTGCTCCACCTGGAGCCGCGTGTTCATCTCGAGGAAGAAGTAGTCGCCGCTCGCATCGTCGACGATGAACTCGACCGTGCCGGTGGAGTCGTAGCCCATGGCCCGGGCGAGATCGGCGGCGGAGCGGCGCAGGCCGGCGCGCGTCTCGTCGGGGAGGTTCGGGGCAGGCGCCTCTTCGAGGAGCTTCTGGTAGCGCCGCTGCACCGAGCACTCGCGGGTGCCCAGCTCGACGAGGCCGCCCCGGCGATCGCCGACCACCTGCACCTCCACGTGTCGCGGCCGCTCGACGTAGCGCTCGACGATCACGTCCGAGTCGCCGAAGGCGCGCTGGGACTCGGCGCGGGCCTCCGTGAGCGCTGCGTCGAAGGCTCCCGGCTCGTGTGCGATGCGGATGCCCTTGCCGCCACCGCCGGCCGCCGCCTTCACCAGGATCGGGTAGCCGATCTCGTCGGCGGCGCGCGCGAGGTCGGCCGGCTCCTGGGAGGCGTCGAAGCCCGGGATGGTGGGGACGCCGGCCTCCTTGGCGATGCGCCGGGCCTCGATCTTCGAGCCCATGCGCTCGATGGCCTCGGCGTGGGGGCCGATCCAGGTGAGGCCCGCTTCGACCACGCCCCGCGCGAACGCGGCGTTCTCCGCCAGGAACCCGTAGCCCGGGTGGACCGCGTCGGCGCCGGTGCTTCGCGCGGCGTCGAGCAGGCGTTCGATCGAGAGGTACGACTCGGCGAGGTCCGCGGGCCCGATCCGGACGCTCCGTGTGGCCTCGCGCACGAAGGGGGCACGGGCGTCGGGTTCGGCGAAGACGGCCACGGTCTCGTGGCCGAGGGCGTGGGCGGTGCGCTGGATGCGGCGGGCGATCTCGCCGCGGTTCGCGATCAGGATGCGCACGGCTACATCCGGTACACGAGGCCCGGGCCGGGCTTCGGCTCGTCCTGTCGTGCGGCGAGCGCCAGGCACAGGCCCAGGGCATCGCGGGTGTGGACGGGGTCGATCAGCCCGTCGTCCCACAGCCGCGAGGTGGCGTAGTAGGGGTCGGAGTGGGTCTCGTACTGCTCGGCGACCTCGGCGCGCAGGGCCGCGACCTCCTCCTCGGTGGTCTCCTTCCCCTTCATGCCGGCCAGGCGGATGTCCACCAGCACGGTCTGGGCCGTCTCGGCGGACATGGTGGCGATCCGCGAGTTGGGCCAGGCGAAGAGGAAGCGCGGGTCGAAGCCGCGGCCGCACATGCCGTAGTTGCCGGCGCCGTAGGAGCCGCCGATCAGCACGGTGTACTTGGGGACGGTGGCGTTGGCGACGGCGGCCACCATCTTGGCGCCGTTCTTCGCGATGCCGCCGGCCTCGGAGTCGCGGCCCACCATGTAGCCCGACGTGTTCTGCAGGAACAGGAGCGGCACCCGCCGCTGCTCGCAGAGCTCGATGAAGTGGGTGGCCTTCAAGGCCGACTCGCTGAAGATGATGCCGTTGTTGGCGAGGATCCCGACCTGGAAGCCCCAGATCCGCGCGAAGCCGCACACCATCGATTCCCCCCACTCGGGCTTGAAGGGTGCGAAGCGCGAGCCGTCGACCAGGCGCGCGATGATCTCCGTGGCGTCGAAGGGGATGCGGTCGTCGGCGCTCACGATCCCGTAGATCTCGCGCGGATCGTAGGCCGGGGGCTCGGGGGCCTCGTAGCTCATCCAGCCCTGGCGGTCCTCGAGGGCGCGCTGGGCCGTGGTGGTGCAGATCTCCCGGAGCTTCCCGTAGGCCTCGCGCTCGCTCCGCGCCAGGACGTCGCTCACCCCCGAGGTGCGCGTGTGCAGCACGGCGCCGCCGAGGTCGTCCGGGTCGATGATCTCGCCGAGGGCCGCCTTCACGATGGGTGGGCCGCCCAGGAAGATGCGGCCGATGCCCTCCACCATGATCACCTCGTCCGAGAGCGCCGGGACGTACGCGCCGCCCGCCGTGCAGCCGCCGAGCACCACCGAGAGCTGGGGGAGCCCCATGGCCGACATGCGGGCCTGGCGGAAGAACGAGCCGCCGAAGTGGTCCTTGTCCGGGAAGATCTCGTCCTGGAGCGGCAGGAAGGCGCCGCCCGAGTCCACCAGGTAGATCACTCCGAGGCCGTTCTGCTCGGCGATCTCCTGGGCGCGCACGTGCTTCTTGATCGAGATCGGGAGCAGCGAGCCGCCCTTCACGGTGGCGTCGTTGGCGATGAACATCCACGGGACGCCGTGCACCTGCCCGATGCCCGTCACGATGCCGCCGCCCGGCGCCTCGTCGCCGTACTGCCCGTAGCCGCTCAGCGTCGAGAGCTCGAGGAAGGGCGAGCCCTGGTCGATCACGAGATCGATGCGGTCGCGCACCATGATCTTGCCGCGGGAGAGGTGGCGCTCGATGGAGCGCTCGCGCCCCTTGCCGCCGTCGATGGCCCACTGCATGCGCTCGCGCAGGGTGCCGACGAGCTCCTCGTAGTGGCGGCGGTTCGTGGCGAAGGCCTCGGAGCCGGGATCGATGCGGGAGGGCAGCGACCTCATCGCGCGGACACTCCGACCCAGAACTGTCGGGTGATCTCCGAGGCGAAGTCGTCGAGGCTGCCCCGCTCGGGATCGAACCACTCGACGGAGGCGTTCATCGCGCCGAAGAGGATCAGCCGCGCGAGGCCAATGGGCGTCTCGGCCGCGAGCTCGCCGCTCCGCTGGAGCTCGGCGAGCAGCGCCGTCCAGCGCGCCTCGTAGGCGTCACGCTCGGGCACGATGGCCGCGACCACGGAGTCGGGCGCGGTGCGGAAGCTCGTCACGTGGGCCGCGGTGTAGGGGCCGTTCTCGAACAGGGCGGCCAGGTGCGCTCGCACGTGGGCCTCGGTGCGCACCCGCGCGGGCTCGCCGCGGGTCGACTCCTCGGCCGCCTCGAAGGCCTCGACCATCACCGCGATCCCCTGGCGCAGGATCTCGCCGAGCAGCGCCTCCTTGGACTCGAAGTGGTAGTAGAGCGAGCCCGCCTTCATCCCGACGGCGGCGGCGATGTGGCGCAGGGAGGTCGCCGCGTAGCCGCGCTCGAGGAAGAGCGCCGCCGCCTCGTCGAGGATGCGCTGACGGCCGTCGGGAGGGGCCACCTCCGGGCCGGCGGGGGAGGACGCGAAGGCCATCCGAGAACCCTACCTAATGACCGTTAGGTCCCGCAAGGACCCAGAAAACCCTGGAATTCCAGGGAGATGGGGATCAGCCGCTGTTCTTTCGGGCCTGCCAGCCGCGAAGGTCGAGCACCGCGTGGACCTGCTCCCAGCAGGTGCCCTGGGCCTCCGAGGCCGGCTCGCGGTGGCTCTCCTCGAAGCCCAGCCGCTGCATCAGCGCCAGCGAAGCCTCGTTCGGGGCGTCGGTGCTGGCCCGGACCTCGCGGCGTCCGGCCGGGCCGAAGGCGTGGTCGATGGCGGCCGAAGCCGCCTCGCCCGCGATGCCCCGACCGAAGACGTCGGGGTGCACGGCGTAGATGAGCTCCTCCACCGGCGGGTCGTACACGCTCATGAAGCCGGTGATCCCGAGCAGGTCCGCCGCACGCGGCTCGCGGATCCCCCAGAGCCCGAGCCCCTTCTCCTCGAAGTCGCCCTGGCTCGTCTCGATCACCGACGCGACCCACTCGGCGTCGACCGGATCTCCGTCGAGCAGGTACCGCCGCACGTCTTCGAGGTTCAGCAGGCCGAGTAGCGGAGACTGGTCCGCCGGGCCTATGGGCACGAGCTCGAGGCGCTCGGTACGCAGCGTCGGGGCCCGGTCCGGGGTCGCCACTAGCGCGCTCCCGAGACCCCGGCGACGCGCGACCCCCCTCCAGGCACTACGAAGATCGGAGACGACCACGCGCGCTCCTCGCTCGGAGCGGCGCAGGTCTCGGAGCCCGCGAGCTTGAACTCCTCGCCGTAGCAGGGGCGCACCTCGGTACAGGCGCCGGACTCGTCGCGCTCGCAACGCAGGTTGTCGGCGTTGATCACCGGGGTCGGCTCCTGGACCGCGCGCACGTAGTAGACGCTCTCGCGGTCGGCCTCGGTGAACTCCGGATCGTGGAAACGCACCACGCAGCCGGCAGGGTCGGGCTCGCAGTCGAAGCGCCTCCACGGGTCCTCGATCAGCTCGTCGATGGGCTCGCCGGCCTGGCTCTGGGGGCGGATGCGGATCACCTCGATGCGCGTGATCAGGCGCCGCTCCTCGCTCGGCCGGTAGCACTCGCCGCGGCAGATCTGCTGCAGCCGCTCGGGCGACAGCGGGCCGGTCTCGTCGCCGCAGCCGGGCTCCTGGACGAAGGCGCCGACGGCGCGCACCTCGAAGCGCGGCGCCTCGGCGAGGGTCACCTCGCTGCCCATGGGGATCGAGCCGAAGCTCCCGTCCGGGCGCTCGGCGTTCAGGAGATGGAACCAGAGCAGGATGCGCTCGCCGCTCGTGCCGTACACCTCCTTGCGCTCGAGGGCGTCCCAGATCTCCTCGCGGGTGCGTCCCTCGGAGTGCACCGCGGCGAGCCCGCCGGTCATGAAGAAGGACGCCTGGCGCTCGGTCTCCCAGGCCGCGAAGCCCCGGGACATGGAGAGGGGGTCGACCTCGACCGGCGTCGGCGAGGGGTCCTCGGGCGTGTGGAGGATGTCCTGCCAGAACTCGTCCCGGGCGCCGTTGGCCTCGGTGGTGAGCTTGCGGTCGACGGGCTTGTAGCCGGTACCCGGCCGGGCGCGGTGGTTGTCGCTCGAGGCCAGGATGCCGAAGCGGAAGCGCCGCGGCTCGGCCTCGTCCTCCTCGAATCCGCCGAGGGCCAGCGCGTACTGGGTCGATCCCGCGGGCCGGTAGTTGAAGGAAGGACGGAAGCAGTCGGTGCACTGGCCGCTGTCGAGCCACTCCTCCATGGACTCGCCCTGGACCACGTGCGCACCCGCCTGGCCGGCGGCGACGTAGAGTGCGCGGGTCTCGGCGGCGCGGGCAGCGCACTCGTCGGCATCGTCGCCGTCCGCGAGGCAGCGCTCCTCGATCAGCTGTCCCGCGCGCCAGCACGAGGGCAGGTAGCCCGGGCTCGGCTCGGGGCAGATGGCGTCGCCGTTCTCGTCCTTCGCGACCGCACGGAACGAGCGGTACTCCTCGGAGTTTCCGTGGCCGGACATCACCTCGATCAGGAACTGCTGGCTCGGGTCGTCGTGGGCGGCGGTGAGCTGCTTGTCCCAGGAGGTGCCGGCGGGCGAGTAGAAGCCCCAGGTGTTTCCGTGGGGGATCACCATGCTCTCGATGCCCCACTCGTCGAGCTTGCGGAACAGATCGACGGGCTCGTCGGCGAACTCGTAGCAGTCGCCCGGCAGCTCGTTGGCCGGCACGTCCTCCGGGCAGAAGGGGACCTCCCGGATCTCCTTCAGGAAGGCGGCGAAGTCGAAGTAGGGCTGTCGTTGCTCGAAGTCGAGGAGCGGGACGGGCCAGGGCAGCTGGGTGCCTTCGATGCGGCCGCGCAGGCCGTCGGTGGCGAGGCCGCCTGCGCCGATGGGACGGGTGGGGATCGCGCCGTCGTCCAGATCGCGAAGGATCACGTTCTTGTGGCCCCAGTGATCCTTCGGCGTGCGTCCGACCTGCGTCCACTCCCAGCCCAGGAAGGCCACGGTGTCGGGGTCGTCGCCGGCCACGGCGTTGCACTGGCGGATGGAGTCCACGGTGTTGCGCCACTTCCGCGGGCTCGAGGCCTCGGCGTGGTCGTTGATCGACC
>JASJCN010000278.1 GCA_030065975.1 Myxococcota bacterium | reverse complement strand
CCCTCGGGCGTGTTGCGCATGATGCCGTCGAGGATCGGGCCGAGGGTCTGCGTGCTCTGCAGGCCCATGTTGTCGTAGGCCTGGTTCACGATGAGCTTCATCGACGCGAGCTGGGTGAGGGGGATCGTGGCGAGCCTCTCGGCGAGCTTCTGGACCTCGGCGTCGAGCTCCTCGAGCGGGTACGAGAAGTTGATCAGCTCGATGGCCGCCGCCTCCTTGCCGCTGACCCACTCGCCGGTGAGCGCGTAGTACTTGGCCTTGGCGAGACCCAGGCGGTGCACCCACATGCCGGTCAGGTGACAGCCCCACACGCGGGCGTAGGGCGTGCCGATGCGAGCGTCGTCCGCGGCGATCACGAGGTCGGCACACAGCGCGAGCTCGGACCCGCCACCGACGCAGTAGCCGTGGATCTTCGCAATGGTCGGCTTCAGGCCGCGCCACAGGCCCATGAAGCTGTTGATGTAGCTCGTGTACTGGTTCGTGACGAAGTGGACGTCCATGCCGGGGTCGTAGCCGGTCTCCTGGATGCTGCCGTAGTGCTCGAGCCCACCGGAGAAGTCGAAGCCGCCGCAGAAGTTGTCCCCGGCCCCCTCGAGCACGATCACCTTCACCTCCTCGTCTCGATTCGCTTCGGCGAGGTACCGGTTCATCCCGTCGATCACCTCCATGCGCAGCGTGTTCGCCTTCGCCGGACGGTTGAGGGTGATCGTGGCGATTCCCTCGTTCTTGGCATACAGGACGACGTCTTCGGACATGGGTTCTCCTTGCCTCGCCGGGGCGAGGACGCTTCAGGGCGAGATCGAATCGCGCACGGGGAGTCCGAGCGCTCCCGAGATCAGCCCCCAGAGCTGCGCGGTGAGCGCTGTCGGCGCAGGGGGCTTGGGGTCCTCGAAGGCCTGGCTCGCGGCCTGACCGATGGCGCCGATGATGGCGGCGGCGGCGATCCCGGCGTCGATCGAGTCGGAGATGTCGCCGGCCTGCTGGCCGAGCTCGATGTTCCGGCGCGCGAGCCCGATCAGCTCGTCCCGGCGCGTGCTCTCGAGCCCGGCCACCTGAGCCGTGCGCCCCATCCTGCCGAGCACGATGGGCGCCAGCGGCTCGGTGTAGAGGAAGCCGAGCCACGACTGCAGACGCTCGAACTCGCGCTCGGCCCAGGGGCGCGAGCCGTCCAGCGGCTGGTTCACGACTGCGTAGTAGCGGTCGTAGAAGGCGTCGATCACGGCGGAGAGGGCGCCGGCTTTCGAGCCGAAGTAGTGATACGGGAGCCCATCCGACACGCCGGCGCGGCGCGCCAGCTGGCTCATCTCGAAGTCGCCCCGTCCGGCGAGGAGCGCCTCGGAGGCGGCGGCGACCAGCCGCGCACGGGTGGTCTCGCTCTTTCGCTCGCGCGGCTTCGGCAACGGGGACCTCCGGGCTCGATGGGGAGCATCGCTTGGAATTGAGTTGAAGTCAAATAAGTCACGAACTTGGCATTGACAAGTTCGACCCTCCGGAGCAATCTAGACAGCGCCAAGTTCGGAGCCACGATGCCCTACCATCATGGAAACCTGCGCACCGCCCTGCTCGAGCGCGCGGCCGAGGTGATTGCAAAGCACGGCATCGAGGCACTGAGCCTCCGCGGCCTGGCCCGCGACCTCGGGGTCTCCCACGCCGCGCCCGGCGCCCACTTCGCCGACCGGAAGGCGCTGCTCAGCGAGCTGGCCCGGGAGGGCTTCCGGCTGAGCGTCGACGCGATGCACGCCGGTGCCGCCGCCGCCGGGCGGGATCCCGT
This sequence comes from Myxococcota bacterium, assembly GCA_030065975.1. Classification (GTDB taxonomy): domain Bacteria; phylum Myxococcota_A; class UBA9160; order UBA9160; family UBA6930; genus JASJCN01. Next base: position 4,767 of record JASJCN010000278.1, on the reverse strand, counting down.
CGCTCGGTACCGGGCCCTCGGTCGCTCCTACGTCCAGTTCGCGCGCGAGAACCCCTCCTACTTCCGCGCGATCAACCACCCCGAAGTCCGGGCCCACGACGACGACGCCCTTCGCGAGGCTCGCGCCGCCTGGGTCACCACGCTTCGCGAGGGCGTCCAGGAAGCGCAGGCGGCAGGCTGGCACCCAGAGGCCGATCCGGAGGTGCTGCTCGCCTTCAGCTGCGCAGCCGCCTCGGGCGCAGCCGAGATGCTGAGTGATCCCAGCTGGGCCGGTGCCTTCGGCGCCGCGGACGTCGATGCGCTCGCGGATGCCGTCCTCGACCTGGTCGTGCACCGCAGTCGCACGAGCGTCCTCCCCCTCCCGGACGACGAAAGGAAGGTGTCATGAGATTCATGCGTTCGAGCCCGCTCCTCACCGCGGCGGGCCCCGTCCTCTTCGGCGGTGCGTTCCTCGCACCCTTGATCGCCCAGTCCCTCGAGGCCGCGTCGATCCCGGCGCCCTTCGGTCTCGAGCCGCTCGTCTTCGGACTGGCCGTCGGGATCTCCCTCGGGTTCGTGGCCGCGCTTCGAGGTCGCTGGGTATGAGCGCCGTCGCCCCCATCGAGCCGACCCCGGGGCGCAGCGAGCGCGAGCTCAAGCGCGAAGAAGCCGCGATCGCCCGCAAGTACATGGGGCGGGTGCCCTGGGAGATGGTGGCCTGGGGACTCGGGAACTTCGTGCTCTGGCTCTCGATCTGGCCCCTGACCTTCGCCGGCATCCTTCCCCTGTGGGCCGCCTTCGTGCTCTCCACCGTCTCCATCACCCTCTGCTACCTGCCCTCTCACGAGGCGCAGCACTCGATCATCGCGACGGAGGGGAGCCCCCTGCGCTGGCTGAACGAGCTCGTCGGCCACGTGTCCACCATCCCCCTGCTGCTGCCGTACCGGATCGCGTGGATCACCCACAAGCAGCACCACGCCAACGCCAACGACCCGGAGCTCGACCCCGATCACGCGAACCAGGGCGACACCTGGTGGCAGGCCGCATGGAACGGCATCCAGGCGCGGCAGTTCGGCGCGGGCCACGGCTACAAGAACGCCCTCGCCCGGAGCGACGACCCGAACCTCGGCAAGGCACTCCGCGAGGGAACGATCCTCTCGCTCAGCTACTACGCGATCCTCGTGACCCTCGCCTGGTCGGGCCACGCCATCGAGGCGGCCCTCATCTGGTGGCTGCCCCGGCACATCGCCATGACCTACATCCAGGTCTTCCTCAGCTGGGCGCCGCATCACCCCATGGAGGAGACCGGGCGCTATCGCGACACCCGCGCCTGGCGCTCTCCGGTCGGGACGATCCTGTCCCTCGGGATGGAGTACCACATCGTCCACCACCTCTTCCCGAGGATCCCGCTGTTCCAGACGGGGCCGGCCTATCACGAGATGCGCGCACTTCTCGACGAGCGCGGCTGCCGCAACGATCGGCCCGACTGATGGCGAAGCCCGACCTCACGGCCTTCGAGACGACCGAGATCCAGATGCGGATGGTCGTGCCCCTGCTGCGCGACCTGCAGGCGATCCTCGGCGAGGACGTCGTGATCGGTGCACTCGAGGAGCGCGTCCGACGCCAGATCGCGGCGGCTCGCGAGAACGCGCGCCGGGACGTCCCGTTCGAGAAGCGCACGAAGGCGATCGCGCGAGAGTTCGCGCGATTCGGCGCGGGCGACGTCCTCGAGTACGCGTCCGGGCGCAGGCCCGACGGAGGCCTCGCCATCGACGTGAGCGCCTGCCGCTACGCGGAGCTGATGGAAGAGCTGGATGCCCGCGATCTCGGGAGCCTCCTGCTCTGCGCCCCCGACGAGGCCGCCGCGGCCGCCGCGGGCACGCGCCTCGAACGGACGCAGACCCGGATGCAGGGCGCGAGCCACTGCGACTTCCGCTTCTGCGACGCTTGCACTGAAGCGTCGGCTCGCTGAGGTCCGAACCATGGCTCTCTCGTGCGTCCTCTGGGACTTCGGAGACACCCTGGCCGACCAGGACTGGATGCTCCAGGCCCCGACCGAGGTCCCCGAGTGGCCGGACGCCTGGTCTGCGGTGGCGCGAGGCGAGCTCGAGGACCGGTGGAACCGGGGCGAGGCGGACCTCGACGACGTCGTCGCAGAGGTGGCCCGGCGCCTTCCGATGTCCGAGGCGGACGTCCACGAGCACGTACGCTTCTGCTGCTCCCGGATCCGCTTCTTCGATCTTCCGCTTCAGATCGCCCGGGACTCCTCCCTTCCCCAGGCTCTCGTCACGGTCAATCCGGCGGGCTTCTCGGAGTGGGTCCTCGGAGCCCACGGCCTCACCGGGACCTTCGCGCCGATCGTCGTCTCGGGCGAGGAAGGCATCGTCGACAAGGGTGCGCTCTGCCAGATCGCGCTCGAACGACTCGGTCGTGACACGCGTCCTGGCTCCGCCCTCCTCATCGACAACCTGACGGAGTGCATCGAGTCGTGGGCGGCGCGCGGCGGCATCGGGTACCACTTCCGCGGCGAGTCCCAGCTGCGGGCCGACCTCGAGGGCCCGCTTCGGGAGCTGGCTGCGTCCCGCCGTCAGAACAGGGAGTGATGCTGCCCTCCGTCGATCACGATGTTCTGACCGACGATGAAGCGTGAGAGCGGGCTGCACAAGAGCGCGGCCATCGGGGCCATGTCGGCCGCCTCCGCGACGAAGCCGGCGGGAATCCTGTTGTGCTCCCGGAAGTGGGCCGTCACGACCTCTCGATCCGGCTCCAGGCCGAACGCCTCGGCGTAGGTCTCGAGCAGCTCGGCCGCACCCTCGGTCGCGAACATCCCGGGCAGGATGTTGTTGATGTTGACGCCGTACTGCGCCACCTCGCGGGACACGCTCGCCGTGTAGTTGATCAGGGCGGAGCGGGCCGGGCCGGACATGAGGCGCCACAGCATCGGGTTCTTCGCCGAGAAGGTGGCGATGTTGACGATGCGACCCCACCCCTTCTCCTTCATCACCGGGATGTAGTGACGCATGATCTCGATCGGCCCGATCAGGGCCGTGTCGATCGATGCGCGCCAGTCGTCCGGCGTGAGGTCGAGGAAGTCGCCGTTCGGGTTCGGCGGCTTGATGGTGATCGCCAGGATGTCGGGATCCGGGCACGCCTCGAAGAGCGCGCGGCGGCCGTCCTCCGTCGACGAGTCCGCGACGACCGGCGTGACCTTGGCGTCGTACTTCTGCGCGATTTCGCGGGCGGCATTCACCAGGCGCTCCTCGCGACGCGCGCTGATCACGAGATCGGCTCCCGCCTCGGCCAGGCGCTCGGCCGTGGCCCGCCCCATGCCGGCGCTCCCCCCGGCCATGATCGCCCGCTTGCCTCGAATCTGAAGATCCATCGCTCTGCTCCTTCGTTCGTCGGTGGCGACGTCGGGCTCGGCCCCGTCGCAGTCCGCGCCCGCTCAGGCCCTTCGCAGTCCATACTGGTCGAGCCGCCATCGCAGGGTCTCGATCCGATCCTGTCCGAAGAAGGGCTCGCCGCGCACCACCATCGTCGGCACGCCCCAATGGCCCGCAGCCTCGAGCCCTTCGTGGTTCTTCTCGATCTCCTCCAGCTGGTCGCCCCCGGCGATGGCGGAGTCGAGCTCGTCGAGATCGAGGCCCGCCGATGCCACGGCCCGGTGCAGGTGATCGCCCTCGTCCCAGCCGCGGGTTCCGCCCATGATCAGTCGCGACACGGCGGCCGCGAGCTCGAGGCCGCGGCCGCGGCGTTCGGCCTCCACCCCAAGCCGGCACAGCCGGAGGAGGAGCGGCTGCTCCTCGGCGACCTCGAAGGTCTCGTAGTCCTGCACCACGGGGTCGGGGCTCGGCGGGAACACCAGGTCCATCCCGAGGAACTCGCTGCGCCGCTTGCTGTCCCGGACGATGTAGAGGGAGGGCTTCCGATTCGACGCGTCGAAGACCGAAGCCTTGTTCCGGACGGCCAGCGGGAGCACGACCCGGAGCTTGACCTCCACGTCGTAGTCCTCCCGAAGCTTCAGCAGGTCCGGAGTGGCCAGGTAGGAGTAGGGACTCCGAAACGACCAGTAGGTGTCGATCACTTCGCTCATGCTTCCTCCTCGCCTCCGAAGGTCCCACGTCGAGCAGCCGTCCGGGAGGGCCCGATGCGCCAACGATTGGTCATTCGGGGCCAAAGCGGGTCGGCCGCGGCCTCAGCCCTCCGCGAGCGAGCGGCGGAAGCGCCCGGGCGGCATCCCGAACCAGCGTCGGCTGGCTCGCCCGAAGTTGGCGACGTCGCGGTAGCCGAGCCGGAAGGCGACGTCCGCGAGGTGCAGGTCGGGGTCGCGGAGCAGCCGCTCGGCCCGGGAGCGGAGGTGGTCGTCGCGGACCTCGCGGAAGCTCGTTCCGTGCTCGGCGAGGCGCCGAGTCAGCGAGCGGCGCGACATCCCGAGGGCCCTCGCGGCCTCCTCGATCGACATCCCGGCATCTCCCGCCGAGGCCAGGAGCTCCTCCACGTGGGCGACCACGAACTCGCGCCGGGCCAGCTGGCGCGTCCTCTCCTCGAGGCGCTCGAGCGAGATCCGGAACATGCTGGCATCGGCCATGGCGGAGCGGCGGCGGAGCCAGGCAGCGGGGAGTCGCATGGCGGTCCCGGGCCTCTCGAAGCGCACGGTGGTGCCGAGCTTCTCCTCGTAGGCGGAAGCGTAGGCGGGTGCCGGGTAGTCGAAGTCGAAGGTCGCCCCCTCGATCGGCTCTCCGAGCACGGCCTCGACCATCTCCTTGCGCGCGACCGACGTCATCTCGA
>JASJCN010000277.1 GCA_030065975.1 Myxococcota bacterium | reverse complement strand
GACGACGACGCCGAGTCTCCGCTCTCGTCGGAGACACGGCGTCGTCGTCGGTCCGGCCGAGCCAGAAGCGCAGCCAGCGCAGCAGGTCGTCGACGCACGAGATGAGGCCCCCGGCCGGCAGGTCGATGGGCTCGAGCTCCCAGCCGGCCTGCCAGCCGCCGCCGGGAAGCGCGATGGGCACGCCGTTGGCGCGGGTCAGGTGGCGCATGGCGACGCGGTGGAAGATCGCCGAGTCGGCCCGGGCGAAGGTGCGACTCATGCCGAGCGGCCGGAGGATGCGCTCGGTGAGCGCGGTCTCGAAGTCGTCTCCGGTGAGCACCTCGACGAGCCGGCCGAGCACGGAGAAGCCGGCATTGGAGTACGTGAAATGGGTGTCCGGCGGGACCAGCTGGCGGGCTCGGGCCATGGGGGCCAGGGCCTGGTCCAGGGTCGGAGGATCGGGCTGGCGCACGAAGAGGGCGTCCCCGTCCCAGCCGACGCGATGGCTGAGGAGCATCCGCAGCGTGATCTCGTCGTCGAAGCGCGACTCCGGCATCCGGAAGTCGGGCAGGTGCTTGCGGATCGGATCGTCGAGCTCGAGCCGCCCCTGCTCCACCAGCTGCATCACCAACGCCGCCGTGAAGATCTTCGAGTTGGAGGCGATCTGGAAGAGCGTCCCGCCGTCGACCGGGAGGGGATGGTCGACGTGGGTCACACCGTGGTGGATCTCGACCCGCTCGCCGCCCACGTCGAGCCCACACGCGACGCCCGGGATGCCGTACCGTTCGGCCAGCTCGCGCAGTCGCTCCTCGGCCTGGGGTAGCGGGTTCGCCATGGCGCCACATCATACACGGGGCCCGCCGGAAGCCTCCGGCGGATCCCTCTTTAGGGGAGGGAGATGAGCGAGAAACGCAGCGTCGAGGTCCACGGGAAGCGCATGGCCTACGTGGAGCGGGGCACGGGCGACCCCATCGTGTTCCTCCACGGGAACCCGACCTCGAGCCATCTGTGGCGCAACGTCATCCCCCACGTGGAAGACCTCGGACGCTGCATCGCCCCGGACCTGATCGGCATGGGCGACTCCGAGCGTCTCGATGCCACGGGCCCCGGCTCCTACCGGCTGGCGGAGCACCAGCGTCATGTCGACGGGCTGCTCGATGCGCTCGGCGTGGGCGAGAACGTGACCTTCGTGATCCACGACTGGGGGACCGCCCTCGGGTTCGACTGGGCCCGGCGCCATCCGGACGCCGTGCGCGGGATCGCGTACATGGAGGGCTTCGTCGCACCCATCGAGAGCTGGGACGACTGGCCCGAGAACGCGCGTGGCATCTTCCAGGGGCTGCGATCCGAGGCGGGCGAGGAGATGATCCTCGAGAAGAACGTCTTCGTGGAGGCGATCCTCCCCGGCTCGATCCTGCGCGACCTCGCGCCCGACGAGATGGCCGAGTATCGCCGCCCCTTCGAACGGGCCGGCGAGGACCGGCGCCCGACGCTCAGCTGGCCGCGCGAGATCCCGATCGCGGGCGAGCCGAAGGACGTGGTCGAGGTCGTGTCGGCCTACTCCGCGTGGCTCGCGGAGAGCCCCGTTCCCAAGCTCTTCGTGAACGCCGAGCCGGGAGCCATCCTCGTGGGCGCGCAACGGGAGGTGTGCCGCCGCTTCCCGAACCAGACCGAGGTGACGGTGCCGGGCATCCACTTCATCCAGGAGGACTCCGCGGAGGCGATCGGGCAGGCGCTGCGCCGGTTCTGTCTCGAGAACACCCCGTGAGATACAGGTTGCGTAACGCAACCTGACGAGGTACCGTCGCGCTGCGTCCGGGAGACCGTCTCATGCCCACCGACCCCTGCCCCGTGGCCCTCGTCGTCGGAGCCGGCGACTACATCGGCGCCGAGATCAGCAAGCGCTTCGCCGCCGGCGGCCACACCGTCTGCATGGGCCGCCGCAACGGCGACCAGCTCGAGCCCCTCGCCGAGGAGATCCGCTCGGGCGGAGGGGACGCCCACGCCTTCACCCTCGACGCGCGCTCCGAGGAGAGCGTCGAGGAGGTCTTCGCGTCCATCGAGAAGGACATCGGCGCCCTCGACGTCGTCATCTTCAACGTCGGCGCCAACGTCCAGTTCCCGTTGCTCGAGACGACCTCACGGGTATTCCGCAAGGTGTGGGAGATGGCCTGCTTCGCGGGCTTCCTCACCGGCCGAGAGGCGGCTCGCTACATGGTGCCCCGGCAGCGGGGCTCGATCTTCTTCACGGGCGCGACGGCGAGCCTGCGGGGCGGCAAGGGCTACTCCGCGTTCGCCGGGGCCAAGTTCGGCCTGCGTGCCGTCGCGCAGTCCATGGCCCGGGAGCTCGGCCCCGAGAACATCCACGTCGCCCACCTCGTGATCGATTCGGGCGTCGACACGGCGTTCGTGCGCGGGCGGCTGAAGGAGGCCGGTGTCGAGCCGGATCAGATGCCCGAGGACGCCCTGATGGACCCGCGATCCGTGGGCGAGGCCTATTGGAACCTGCACGGTCAGAGCCGGGACGCCTGGACCTTCGAGCTGGACCTGCGGCCGTTCCGCGAGAGCTGGTAGGAGGAGACATGAGCGTCGACGTCGAGTTCCACTTCGATTTCGGGAGCCCCAACGCGTACCTGTCGCACAAGGTGATTCCCGGCATCGAGAAGCGTACGGGCGTGCGCTTCGCGTACGTGCCGGTGCTGCTGGGTGGCGTCTTCAAGGCGACCGGCAACGCATCGCCCGCGGTCACGCTGCAGGGCATCAAGAACAAGCCGCAGTACCAGCAGATCGAGATGCAGCGCTTCCTCGAGCGTCACGACCTGGTCGAGAGCTTCCGCTTCAATCCCCACTTCCCCGTGAACACCCTGCAGATCATGCGCGGCGCGATCGCCGCCCAGCGGAGCTCGCCCGAGCTCTACGCACGCTATGTGGACGCGGTCTACCGGGCCATGTGGCAGGAGCCCGCGAAGCTCGACGATCCCGACGTCATCCGCGCCACGCTCGAGGCGGCCGGGCTCCCGGCGGACGAGCTGATCGCCGGCATGCAGGACCCCGAGGTGAAGGCCCAGCTGATCGCGAACACCGAGGACTCGGTCTCCCGCGGCGTGTTCGGCTCACCGAGCTTCTTCGTCGGCTCGGAGCTCTTCTTCGGCAAGGACCGCCTGCGAGAGGTGGAGGAGGAGATCCGGGCCCAGCAAGAGGCGGACGCCGGTTAGCGCAGCGGGGTCGAGAGGGATATCGTCTATAGGCGTTTCGTAACGAAACCTGAGGTCATCCGTGTCCCGCAAGCGCTTCGACGACATGAACTGTGGCGTCGCCCAGGCCCTCGATCAGGTGGGCGACTGGTGGACGCTGCTGATCGTGCGGGACGCCTTCTTCGGCTCGACGCGGTTCGCCCAGTTCGAGGAGAGCCTGGGCATCGCCAAGAACATCCTCTCGGACCGCCTGCGCAAGCTGGTGGACCACCAGGTGCTCTCGAAGGAGCGCCTGGACGAGCCGGGCAACCGCTTCGAGTACCGGCTGACCGAGAAGGGTCGGGACCTGTGGATCGTCCTCACCGCCATGCGGCTGTGGTCGGACAAGTGGGTGTTCGGCCGGGACAAGGCGCCGCTGGTGGTCGCCGAGCAGGACACCGGCCGCGCACTGACGGCGTTGTTGGCCGTCGGCGAGGACGGCAAGCCGGTCGACCCCAGCAAGCTCGAGTGGCGCGCCGGCCCCGGGGCCACCTCCAAGAGCTGAGCTCCCTGGTGCGCGAATCCGAAGAGTGGATCGTCCACGACGGGCCCGAGGACCGCTGCTTCGGCTGCGGCCAGCGCAACGAGGACGGGCTGCGTCTGCGCTTCCGCGAGATCGGGGAAGGGCAGGTGGAGGCCGAGTACACGGCTCCCACCAAGTACGACGGGGCGCCGGGCATCGTACACGGCGGGATCCAGGCGACCTTGCTCGACGAGGTCCTGGGCCTCGCGATCGACCGCGTCACGGACGTACCGCGGATGGACGTCGTGACCGCCGACTTCAAGCTCCGCTACCGGCGGCCGGTGCCTTCGGGCGTGCCGCTCCGCATTCGCGGGCGGACGGTGGCGACCGAGGGGCGGAGCTTCTTCGTCGAGGGGGAGATCCTCGATGCCGCGGGCGAGGTGCTGACGCGCGCGGAGGCGCGCTGGGTCCGGCTCGACCTGCTGCGCGACTGACGGCCAGGGCGCGACCCGCAGGAAGCGCTGGAGATCACCGTCCCAAAGGGGTTTTCTGCGCCTCGGGCTCGCCCACGGGAGGCCGCTGCCTTGCTCTTCCTGTAGCATTCACTACAGAATAAGGGTGAGCCAAGCCCCTTCCGAGAGCTCCGGTCCTCAACGCTCCGGCCCCCAGAGCACGGGCCGGGCTGCCCGGCGGGCGCACGGTGCCAAGTCCCGCGAGGCCATCCTCGACGCGGCCGAGGAGCTCATGGCCGAGCGCGGCTTCGCGGGGACGGGGATCGCCGCGATCAGCAAGGCGTCCGGCCTGCCCGCGAGCTCGATCTACTGGTTCTTCGACAGCAAGGACGACCTCGCCGCGGCGGTTCTCGAGCGCGCGATGGATCGCTGGGTCGCGATGCTCGAGGAGGTGAAGGGCGACGCCGCGCCCCAGAAGCGCCTCGGCGCCTTCATGCGGCGGGCCCTGGCCGAGATCGGCGACCGCCTGCCCCTCTTCCTGCGCCTCGAGATGATCCTCGCCCTCGAGCGCGGGCCCCACGACGCGGCCATTCGAGAGCGTCTGCAACGGGGGCGCGACACCGGCCGCGACCTTCTCGCCCAGGCGCTCGCGGGCGCCTTCGAAGGCATCGACGACGCCGATCGTCTCGCGAAGGAGCTCGCTCCGCTCGCGATCGCCATGGCCCAGGGCGTGATGCTGGGCCACGAGCTGGATCCCGACGGGATCGACCTCGACCGCTTCACCGAGGAGCTCGCAATCGGACTGCGCGCCATCGCCGAACATCGGGTCGGCGGGAAGGATCCCTGATGGAACGACGCCTCTCCGTGTGGCTCGGGCTCACGGCCCTGGCTCTCATCGGCGCGGGATCCATCGCCTGCAGCGAGGGCCCGGCGCGCGCCCAGCAGGCGACCCCGAAGGCCGGCACCGACACCCGCGCCTCGCTGCGCGTGCGCGTGGCGGCCGTCGAGCGAGCGCCCCTGGATCACGAGGCCGAGGTCTCGGGCGTCGTCTCTCCCTTCCGCTCGGCCACCGTCGCTGCCGAGGTGGCCGGACGCGTGGTGTCGCGCCACGTCGAGCCCGGAGCGGTCGTGGAGGAGGGCGACGTGCTCGTCGCCGTCGATGCCACCCAGCTCGCCGTGGCGGTCGCCGAGGCCGAGGCCACCCTCTCGGCCCGGGACGTCGACCTCGCCGAGGCCCGGCGCGAGCTCGAGCGTGCGGACGAGCTGTTCAAGGAGGGGGCCCTCTCCGAGAGTCGCCACGAAGCGCTGCGCTTCGGCGTGGACCGCGCCGAGAGCGCGCGCCGGATGGCGGCGGCCAGCCTGCGGCGGGCGCGGCGCAGCCACTCGGACGCCTCCATCCGCGCGCCCTTCGCGGGCACGATCGAGTCGGTGGCCGTGCACACCGGCGACTACCTGGCGCCGGGCGTTCCGGTGGCGCGGGTGGCCGACTTCGAGCAGGTGCGGGTGCGCGCGGGCGTGACGGCGACCGAGGCCTCGTCGCTGCGAGCCGGCGCGGACGCGTCGCTCAGCGTGACGGCGCTCGGCGGCCGCAGCTTCGCCGCCCGGGTGCACAGCGTCGGCCGCACGGCCGATTCGGGCACGGGGACCTATCCCGTCGAGCTCTGGCTCGACAATCCCGACGGCGCGCTGCGCGCGGGCATGGTGGCGCGCGTACTCCTCCCGAGCGACGACGCCGAGGCCGTCCTGTGCGTGCCGCGCTCGGCGCTGGTGCGCCGGGGAGGGACCCTGGCGGTCTTCGTGGTCGAGGGCTCCGAGGGGGCGCTCGACGCGCGGGTCCGCGAGGTCCGGGTCGGTCGCCAGGGGGGCGAGAGCGTCGAGCTCCTCGAGGGCGTGGAGGCCGGTGAGCGCGTGGTGATCGAGGGGCAGTTCGCGCTGTCCGACGGCGCGCCGGTCGTGATCGACGAGGCCCGGGCGCCGGGGGCCTGAGGGTGGAGCGCTTCGTCCGCTTCTTCGTCGATCGTCACCTCCTGGTGCACGTGCTGGTGATCGCCGTCGTCGTCCTCGGCATCGTCCAGTCGTCGCGCGCGCCGCGCGAGACCTTCCCGGCCGTCACGCTGCCGCGCCTCTTCGTCACCGGCATCCTCCCGGGCGCGAGCGCCCGCGACGTCGAGACGAAGGTCACGATCCCGATCCAGGAGCAGATCGAGGAGCTCGACGGGGTGAAGGAGTTCAGCACCGTCGTCTCCGACTCGCGCTCCTTCACCGAGGTGAAGCTGGGCGACGACTTCGCACCGGCGCGTATCCGCGAGGCGGAGCGCGACCTGAAGGTGCTGCTCGACGGGGTCCCCGACTTCCCGCCGGAGATGGAGGACGACCCGACCATCAAGCTGATGAACTCCCAGCGCTTCCCCGT
>JASJCN010000276.1 GCA_030065975.1 Myxococcota bacterium | reverse complement strand
CACCAAACTCGTCGCCTCGGGCAGCGCCCCGGCCATCGCCTCGGGCCGATACAGCCCCTCGGCCAGGAGGTCCGCCTCGGCGCTCCACGGGTCGGAGTAGCCCGCCGCGTAGACCTCGCCCCGGCGCGCATCGAGCAGGGCCGCCGCGGGCGCTCCGTCGGCGGCCACGGCCAGCGCGGCCAGGGTCGGAACGGCCTGGGCCGGCCGCCCGTCGACCAGCGCGAACCCCTGGGCGGTGGCGACGCCGATGCGCAGGCCCGTGAAGGAGCCCGGCCCGACGCTCACCGCGTAGGCCTCGACGGCATCCCGGCTCTCGCCGGCCCGGGCCCACAGCTCCTCGATGGCGAGCAGCAGGCGCTCGGAGTGCGGGCGGCCGGAGTCGTCGTCCACCGACGCGACCACGTCCGCGCCGCGCAGCAGCGCCACGCTCGTCGTGGGGGTCGCGGTCTCGAGCGCGAGCCAGATCACTTCCTTGCCCCGGCGAGCGGGTCGGCGTGCGTACCCGCCACCGTCCCGTTCGGGATCTCGACCAGCTCGAGGAAGGTCCGCACGTCGAGGTCGCTCACGATCATCTCGCGGCGCCCCCGGTCCTCGTAGTTCATGGCCGAGTCGCAGGCGTGGCAGTGCTTGAGGCCGAGCACGTGACCGAACTCGTGCACGAAGAGGTCGCGCAGCTCCTGGAGCTCGAGGGTCACGAAGTTGCTCGGCGTGGTGGAGACCTCGATGTGCCCTCCCACCTGCCAGACCGGCGAGCCCGCCGCACGTCGCCAGGAGAGACCGCCGAAGCCCGCCCAGACGCCGGGGATGCGCCGCTTCCAGTGCACCTGCACGGCCGCGTCGGGATCGTCCAGGACGAATTCGAGCCGGAACCACGGCAGGTGGGGCTGCAGACGCGTCTCCCACTCGCGCATGGCCGCGATCGCGGTCTCCCGCGCGTCGGCGCGGCTCGCATAGCGCGGCGGCCGAGGCGGCAGCCCGATCGACACGACCCAGGGCATGTCGGCCTCGGTGGGATGCAGATAGATCGCCCTCCCCTGCTCGTCCTCCGCGTTGGGCGCCACGTAGGTGGCGACGCCGTCGGCGTCCGTCGGACGCGCGTCCTCGGGCGCTGCGGCAGGGGTCGGCCGCGTGACGTGCGGCGCGGGCGCCCCGGACGCGCAGGCGACGGACAACGCCAGCGCTCCCCAGGTCGCGAAGCGAAGCCGGCGAGGTCCGGTCAGAGCCCCTTCGCCCACGACTCGACGACGCGAGAGAGGTCGTTCCAGAACGCGAAGCCCATCAGCGCGACGAGCACGAGCAGCCCGAGCTGCTGCACCATCTCGCGAGTGCGCAGGGAGAGCGGCGAGCGCTTGATGCCCTCGACGGCGTAGATCAACGCCTGCCCCCCATCCAGGATCGGGATCGGCAGCAGGTTCAGGATGCCCAGGTTGATGCTGATCAGCACCAGCAGGCGGAGGAAGCGGTCCCAGCCGGCCTGCAGCGCCTGATGGCTCTGCTTGGCGATGGCGATGGGCCCGCCGACGTTCTTGCGGGAGATCTCGCCCGAGACGATGCGGCGCAGCCCTTCCAGGTAGAGCCGCGTGATCTCGTAGGTCATGGCCACCGCACGCGGGATCGACTGGAGCGGGTTGCGCACGCGGTCGACGCCGATGGCCCCGAGCGCGATCGCGTTGTCCATGCGGATCCCGATCCGATACTCGTCCTGGTCGATGTCCTCGAGGTGGGTCGGCACCTTCTTTGCGGCGAGCGAGGCGCTCTGCAGCTCGCCGTCCCGGGCGAACTGCAGGTCGAGGGCGCGACCCTGGCTGCCGAGCACCGCCTCCTGGAAGGTCGCGGAGCTCCCGACCGGCTTGCCGTCGAGGGAGACGATGAGGTCGCCGGCGCGCAGGCCCGCCTCGGCCGCGGGCATCCCCTCCTCGACCTCGACCACGAGCACGACCGCGGGCAACACGCCGAGGGCCTCGACGTCGCCCATCGGCGGGACGTCGAGCTCGCGGGTGCGGACGTCGTCGCCCTGCCCCCGGGAGAGCGCGAGCCGCACGTCGCCGCCGCCGGCCGACGCCTCGGCGTAGGCGCGGGCGAAGCTCGTCCAGTCGGACACCTCCTCGCCATCGACCGCGGTCACCAGGTCGCCGGAGCGCAGGCCCGCCGCGGCGCCGGGCGATGCGGCGTCGGAGACGCCGAGGAGCGGCTTCTGACGGTCGTGCTTGATGCCGAGCCAGCCCACCACCTTGTCGCTGCGGAACTGGTCGATGCCGTCGCGGCTCGCGATGCGCAGCTCGACGTCGCGCTCGCCGCCGTCGCTCTCGATGCGGAGCGTCACGCGGTCGCCGGGGCGCTCGCGGATCTCCTGGTCGAGCTCGTCGAAGAACTCCACGGGCTCGGAGTCGAGGGCCAGGATGCGGTCGCCTGCCTGGATGCCGGCCTCGGCGGCCGGAGACGCGGGCTCGACGGTTCCGACCACCGCCGCACGACGGTCGACGCCCATCCACAGGAAGCCCACGAAGACGGCGACCGGGAGGATCAGGTTCATGGCCGGGCCCGCGAAGACGATGGCGAGCTTCTGCCAGGTGTTCTTCGCCGGGAGCGAGTGCTCGCGGTCGGCGACGACCTCGGCCTCGTCGGTCTGGTCCGGATTCTCGCCCAGCATCAGCACGTAGCCGCCGAGCGGGATCCAGCCGATCACGTAGTCGGTGCCGCCTCTCGACCAGGCCAGCCGGAAGCGGCCGAAGCCGATCGGCGCGCCGAAGCCCACCGAGAACTTGAGCACCCGAACGCCGCACCACTTGGCCACGATGAAGTGCCCGAACTCGTGGACCGTCACGAGCACGCCCAGCATCAGGACGAACGCGAAGGTTCCCTCGAGGGACGTCGTGACCCAGCTCATCCGATCCTACTCATCCGACCCAACTCATCCGGCATGACTCATGCGGTGGAGCGCTCCTGGCGATGCGAGGCTCCCAGCACTGCGGCCGCCTCCCGGCGCGCCCAGGCGTCGGCCTCGAGCACCTCCTCGAGCGAGCCCACGGCGCCGGACGACTCGTCCAGGAACCTCATCAGGACCCTAGCGTTCGTGTCGGCGATGGCCGGAAAGGGGATCTCGCCGGCCAGGAAGGCCGCCACCGAACACTCGTTCGCGGCGTTGAAGACCGCCGGGGCGGCCTCGCCACCACGCAGTGCGTCGAAGGCCAGCCCGAGGGAGGGAAAGCGCTCGAGGTCCGGCTCCTCGAAGTCGAGCTTCGCGAGGGCCGGGAGGTCCAGGGGCGGGAGCCCGAGGGGCAGCCGCTCGGGGTGGGAGAGCGCGAGAGCGATCGGGACGCGCATGTCGGGCAGCCCCATCTGCGCGATCACCGAGCCGTCCCGGTACTCGACCAGGGAGTGGACGATCGACTGGGGATGCACGACGACCCCGATCTGATCGGGCCCGACGTCGAAGAGCCAGCGCGCCTCGATCACCTCGAGGCCCTTGTTCGTGAGGGTCGCCGAGTCGATGCTGATCTTCTTGCCCATGTCCCAGTTCGGATGGGCCAGGGCCTCCGCAACGCTCGCGGTGCGGATCCGCTCGGCGGGCCAGGTGCGGAACGGGCCGCCGGACGCGGTCAGCACGATGCGCGCGATGTCGGAGGGCCGGTTGTCGGCCAGGGCCTGGAAGATGGCGCTGTGCTCGCTGTCGACCGGGAAGAGCGTCACGCCCTTTGCCTTCACCTCGCGCAGCACGAGGGCGCCGGCCATCACCAGCACCTCCTTGTTGGCGAGGGCGACGTCGCGCCCGGCCCGGATCGCGGCGAGGGTCGGTGCGAGCCCCACGGCCCCGACCAGTCCGGCGACGACCAGGTCGCTCTCGTGCTCGGCCACGCTCACGAGACCCGCAGCGCCGACGACGATCTCCGGCGCGCCTGCTCCCAGGCGCTCGGCGAGCTCCTTCCGGCCGGCTTCGCTGCCCACCGACACCAGATCGGGGCGGAACTCGCGGACCTGCGCGGCCAGCTTCTCCACCTGCGTCCCCGCGGCCAGGGCGCCGACGGAGAAGCGCTCGGGGAAGGCGCGCACCACGTCGAGGGTCTGCTCGCCGATGCTCCCGGTGCTGCCCAGCAGCGAGAGGCGCTTGCCGCCCCCCTGGTCTGCGCTCACTTGGACCCGCTGCGCACCTGGGCGCTCGTGAGTCCGTAGCGGCGCTCGCGCTTCTGGTAGTCGCAGATCGCCTGCTCGAGGTCCTTGCGCTCGAAGTCGGGCCACAGCCGATCGCTGATCAGGATCTCGGCGTAGGCGGCCTTCCAGAGCAGGAAGTTCGAGATGCGCGACTCGCCGCCGGTGCGGATCAGCAGATCGACGTCCGGCATGTCGGGCTCGTCGAGATACGCGGCGAAGGTCTTCTCGTCCAGCGACTCGGGGTCGATGCGCCCCTGCTCGTGGTCGCGCAGCAGCCGGCGCGCGGCCTCCACGATCTCGCCGCGCCCCCCGTAGGAGAGCGCGAAGACGAGGCGCATCTTGGGCCCGTCCTGGGTGCGCTCGATGGCCTTCTCGAGGGTGCGTCGCGTTCCCGGCGGCAGCCGATCGTGGTTGCCGATCGAGAGGATGCGGGTGCCGCGCTCGATGGCCTCGGGCAGCTCCTCCTCGAAGTACTCCTCGGGGAGCTGCATCAGGGTGGCGACCTCGTCCTTCGGACGGTTCCAGTTCTCCGAAGAGAACGCGTAGAGGGTCAGCCACTCGATCCCCAGGGCGTCGGCTGCGCGAACGACCTTGCGCACCGCGTCCACGCCGGCGCGATGGCCCTCACTGCGGCTCATGCCCCGGGCCTCGGCCCAACGCCCATTGCCGTCCATGATGACGGCGACGTGGTGGGGGATGCGATCGAGCTGCAGCGCGGACATCAGACCTGGAGGTTCTCCTCCGGCGAGCCGGGGATGATCCCGGCAATCACTTGAAAGGTGCCGTCGGACATCAGACCTGGAGGATCTCCTCCTCCTTCGTGGAGGTCATCTCGTCGATGGTCTTCGTGTGGGCGTCGGTGAGGTCCTGCACCGATTTCTCCGCGCGGCGCCGGTCGTCGGCGCCCAGGGCGCCGTCGTTCTCCAGCTCCTTGAGCATCGCCAGCGCGTCGCGCCGGGCCTCGCGCACGCCGATCTTGTGCTCTTCGGCCGTCTTCTTGAGCTGCTTGACGAGGTCCTTGCGGCGCTCTTCGGTGAGCGGAGGGACCGGGATGCGG
The DNA here is from genome assembly GCA_030065975.1 of Myxococcota bacterium. Lineage (GTDB taxonomy): Bacteria > Myxococcota_A > UBA9160 > UBA9160 > UBA6930 > JASJCN01. The sequence goes on along the minus strand of JASJCN010000276.1, from coordinate 1,347 downwards.
ACGACCTTTCCGTCGTTGCTCGGGGTGAGCCCGAGGTCGGCGGCCAGGATCGCCTTCTCGATGTCGCCGATGGCCGTCTGATCGAAGGGCGAGACCACGATCAGCCGCGCATCCGGAGCGGTCAGATTGGCGAGCTGGTTGATCGGCGTCGGCGCGCCGTAGTAATCGACCTGCAGGCCATCGAGGAGCTGGGGGTTGGCGCGTCCGGTCCGCACCTTCTGGTACTCGGCCTTGAGGCTGCGGAGGGCCTTGTCCATGGCCTCCTTCGCCTCGTCGAGCACGATTTGCAGGTCCTCGTCCGCCATCGGCCGCTACTCCTGGGTCACCGTGGTGCCGACGGTCTCGCCGGCCACCACCTTCCGGATGTTGCCATGGACCGTCATGTCGAACACGACGATCGGGAGGTCGTTCTCGCGGCACAGCGCGATGGCCGCCTGGTCCATGAAGCGCAGGTTCTTCTGGAGCGCTTCCGCGAAGGTCAGCCGCTCGTAGCGCGTGGCCGAGGAGTCCTTCTCGGGATCCCGGTCGTAGACGCCGTCGACCTTGGTGGCCTTCAGGATCACGCTGGCGTGGATCTCGGCCGCCCGCAGGGCCGCCGCCGTGTCGGTCGAGAAGTAGGGGTTGCCGGTGCCGCCCGCGAAGATCACGATCCGGCCCTTCTCCAGGTGGCGCACCGCGCGCCGCCGGATGTAGGGCTCCGCCACCTCCTTGATGTCGATGGCGGATAGGACCCTCGTCGCGAGCCCCTGGTTCTCGAGGGCGTCCTGGAGGGCCACTCCGTTCATCACCGTGGCCATCAGGCCCATGTAGTCGGCGGTGGCGCGATCCATGCCGTCCGCCTCGGCGGTGATCCCGCGGATGATGTTGCCGCCGCCGATCACGATGGCGAGCTCGGTGCCCAGGGCATGGACGTCGCGAACCTGCTCGGCGAGCCCCCGGATCACCGCGGGCTGGATGCCGAAGCCGGCCTCCCCGGCGAGCACCTCGCCGGAGAGCTTGAGGACCACGCGCTCGTAGGCGGCTTTCATGATGGGATCAGGACTCCCCCAGGCGGAAGCGCCGGAAGGCCACCGGCTTGACGGGGCTCCCCAGCTGCCCGGACGCCTCTTCCAGCAGCTGGGCCACGGTCTTGTCGGGATCCTTCACGTAGGCCTGCTCGACGAGGCAGACCTCGCTGTAGTACTTGCGCACCCGACCCTCGACGATCTTGTCGACGACCTTCTCCGGCTTGCCGTCCGCCAGCGCCTGCTTGCGGAAGATCTCGGCCTCCTGGTCGACGAGGTCCTTGGGCACGCCGTCGCGATCCACCGCCACCGGGCTCGGGTCGTGGGCCGCGACGTGCATCGC
>JASJCN010000023.1 GCA_030065975.1 Myxococcota bacterium | reverse complement strand
GTTCACGACGAAGAGACGCGTGAGCTGCACCGGGCGTTCGGGCCCGGCCGCTCGCGCGACCTCGAAGAGCAGATAGAGGTTGACGATCACCAGTACGAACAGGGCGCCGGGGTAGGTCCAGAGGAGGAGCATCTGGAGCGCTCCGAACACCCCCCAGCGCGGCCAGCTGCCGCGCTCGAGTGCGCGCAGCGCGGCGATCGAGACAGCGGGGAGCAGTGCCAGCATCATCGAGTAGCCGCGGACCTCGCTCGAGAAGCGCAGGTACCACGGATGCAGGGCGAGGAGCCACGCGGCGACGAGTCCCGCCATGGGCAGGCCGATCCGCCAGACGAGCCACGCGGTGGTGCCGAGCCCCACCAGCGCCGCCGCGAGGGCGGGCAGGCGGACCACCACTTCGTTCACCAGCTGGTGTTCCGGCCGAGCCAGGGCGGCCCAGCTCTCGTGGGCGACCCGGGCCGCGGCCGAGTAGGGGACGTGGTTGTTCGGCTTCCGGTAGTAGAAGAAGGTGTCGAGCCAGCCGGCGGCCTCGAACTCGAGATCGCCGTCGTCTCCCATCTCGTACTGACCCGCGATCGAGCGCACCACCATGTAGGTCTCGTCCTCCCACAGGGAGTGGGTGAGGCGCGGCGCGGCCGAAATCACGAGGCCCACCATGGCGAGTGCCACACCGCCGAGGAGCCAGCCCGGCGGTCGCGTCGATGGCGCGGCGAAGCGGGCGTCGCCAGGGGGCGTCTCCGGCCCGCGCCAGCGACGCCACGTCGCCAGCACGACGCCGATCACCACCAGATTGACGGCCGACATCCACCAGGTGTACGTCGTGGCGAAGTCCTGGGGGCGCGCCCGCTTTCCCAGGAGCTCCCGCTCGGCCAGGCCGTCGCTGAACGGATCGCCTCCGATCACGAGCCGAAGCGACAGTACGACCGCGATCAGACACAGCAGCAGGAGGGGCCAGGGCAGGAAGGCGAAGGATGGAGGGCGGGAGGCAGCCACAGCCGGAACGTGGCGCCCCGGGATGAGGGGGTCATGAAGGTGCCGCTGGCGCTCCGTTACATCGCTTGTCGTGTTCGGTGTCGGCGGATTTCACCGCCACTCTTCCGGTCCTGCCCGATCTCGGCACCGTCGGGCGGTCCTGCCGATCTGCTTCCTCAGGGCGATCGGATCACCGCGGCAAGATCCCAGCGGGGGTCGCGTCCGAACTAACGCCCGGGCTCTCAACACTCGGTAATTCCGTTGCAACTGCTCGCTCGCCTCCGTTAGGTTGCGGTTAGTCGACTATCGACGGACCGCCCGTGCAGCCGGCGTTCCCTCGTCAGTCTCTCAGTGAGTCTCCAACCGAGTCTCGAAGAGAAGGAGCTGTCGATGAGACCCCATGTACGACTCCTCTTCATCGCCGCAACGGGGTTCGTCCTCGTCGGCTCGTCCCCTCCCGCCATCGGTGTGCCCCCGACCGTGGGGATCGAGGTGAAGTCCGTCGTCGGTACTCCCGACGGCTGGCCGCTCAGTGTCGGCGTGCCTCTGGCGCGCGCCGCTTCGCTGCCGCGTTCGGACGTGGAGTCGAACCTCGGACTGTCGCTCGCCGACGGGCTCGGGACCGCAGGACCCGCAGCGTTGGAGCTTCGGTCCGCGTGGCAGGACGACGACGGGACCAATCCCACCTCGACGGATCCAGCGCAGTGGGTCGGCGTCGACTTCCAATACGTCGTCGGGCAGGACTCGTACACGGTCGGCCCGGCGACCGCGCCCGTCGCCCATCCCGATCCCGTCCTGGTCACGCCGAACGCGACGAACTACACGATCTCCACGGGCGACATGGTGGCCGTCGTGCCCAAGGCAGGGCAAGGGCCGCTGCTCGAGAGCGTTTCCGTGGACGGATCCGCGGTCGTGGATCAGGGAACCGATCCCGTCCAGTGGTTCCAGGACCGGAGGGATCCACGCCGGATGCACCATGCGAGATCCGACATGGTGACCGTCGAGAAGGACAACGGGCTCCATGCGATCGTCAAGGTCAAGGGCCGGTACGTGGATCAGACGACCCAGACGGATACGTGCCACTTCGTCACTCGCCTGCACTTCTACGCCGGTCACGAGATGATCGGGATCCAGCACACGTTCATCTTCGAGGGCGACCCCACCCAGCTGCAGATCGACGAGATGGCGCTCGAGTTCAAAGCGGCCGGGACGAACATCATCGCGGCCGCGGCGGATGCAGACGAGTCCAGGACCTGGGTTCGCGAGCCTCTGGCCGCCGGCGAGTCGCTGTCGGCCTATCAGAAGGATCACTACCACTGGGGCGTCGACCCCGTCGTCGCGGAGCCGTTCACGGTCGACAAGATCGACTCCGCGGGCGCCGTCACGAACTTCGCCGACGGCATCAAGGCGGGACCGTGGGCGGCCGCCCACGACGGAACGACGACCACCGGGTTGATCCTTCGGGATCTGTGGGAGCAGTTCCCGAAGCAGCTCCTGGTCACCCGCGATGGGATCACGGCCTACCTCTGGTCCTCGAGGGACGGAGGCACAGGCGGCGTCCCGGAGGACCCGCCGCTCGACCTGAGCGTCGAGGGGATGCAGGACTTCCAGGGCGGAGTCGACGACCAGAACGACGTGCCCAGCGCAGCCGACGGACCCTTCTTCTGGGAGATGAAGAACATCGGGAGCGAGTGGGAGGACTACAAGGAGTTCCACAACGTCGACGACGACCGCACCAACCCGACCGGCGTCGCCAAGACCCACGACCTGCTGCTGACCTTCTTCGATCAGCCGAATCGCTTCCGGTCGGTCTCGGACTACGCGCTGGCCTTCGACGATCCGCCCGCCGTCCACGTCGCGCCTCAGCAGGTCGCGGACAGTGGCGTCGTCGGCCCGATCGGCGTGAAGAACGACCAGCTCTCGGCTCTCGAACAGGCAATCGACGACATCTGGGACGAGATCGTCGAGATGCGGGAGGATTGGGGCGAGTACGGCTACGTCTACTGGGGCCTGCTCACCCACAACAACTGGGCGCTCGCGGCGCCTCGGGGCAGCTGGCCCGACGTCTACCCCGGCAAGCTGATCCCGCGTTCCGCGCGCTACACGCTCGACTTCGGCGCCACGAACTCGGCCTGGATCCAGTTCCTCCGAAGCGGGGAGCGCAAGTACCTGCAGCTCGCGCGAGGCGCGACGCGCTTCTTCGCGGATTGGAAGGTCAGCCATCTGGACTCGCCGAACCGGGTCGTCGGAGGCTTCTGGGAGAACGGATCCACCCCGGGTGCGAACCCCTGGTTCTCCAACTTCAACCAGAGCCAGGTCCAGGGCATCTTCCTCTCGCACGTCGAGAGTGTGCTCCTCGACTACTACGTCACCGGCGACCGGCGGTCCCTCGACGTGTTCCAGGAGATGGAAGGGCCCTTCGAAGCGCGGGCCGTCGCCTTCAATGCGGCCAATCCGCCCGCGCTGCCCTACAAGCAGACGCAGAACGACTCGCGAAAGTCCTGGGACGACGTCTACAAGGCGAGCGCGTACTACAACCAGACCGGGAAGCAGGCGTACCTGGACTTCGCCACGGGGCTGATCGACCTGCTGGCGGATGCGAGCCCGAGCTCACCCTACGCACCCTACGCCTTCCCGTTGGACCCGCACACGAAAGAGTCGGGTCCGGCAGTCCTCTGGCCTTACTACTCGTACTACAAGCACATCCAGATCACGGGCCACCAGCGCTACGTCACGGGCCCCGAGGCGGACCGGGCCGAGTCGATCCTTCGGAACATGGCCCAGCAGCGGCTCTGGCCCCAACAAGAGGTCGAGCCCTGGAAGTCGAACGACACGGTGAAGGAGAGAGCCGAGGGAGTGGGTGGGCTCATGGCGGACGCGTGGCGGGATCCCGGCAACGCCGCCTTGGGGTCCACGCCGATCGCACACGCGCTGCAGCGGCTGCGCGACCGGCACGACCGCGTCTACTACGACGACGCGGCGACGGCGACCTGGCCGATCCTCGGAGGCGTCATGCCCGCCTTGCGGAACGTCGTCGAGAATACGGCGCGGCTCACGGCCGTCCTCTCCGGTCATCCCGACTGGCAATCGCTGTACCAGATCTACGATCCGGCTTGTGGCGCGCCCTGCGGAGGAGCGCCGGCGGCCGACATCTCGACCTACATCCGGTACAAGCAGTTCGGTGAGCCGACCTCCGTGGGCGTGGATCTCGTACACGATGGCGGCTTGACTTCGGCATACCTCGTGTATTCGGACGTCGACGACCCGCCTTCCGACGACTGGTCCGTGGTGGACTCGAACGGCAACCCCGTGACGCTCGACGCCGTGACCGTGCTCGAGACGCGGTTCGCCAATACCTACCCGGCCGACGAGGACGACAAGCCGCAGCATCGGGCGCTCTTGCTCATGAGTACCGCGCCTCCCGGCACCTACACCATCGTGACGAGCAACCCGGCAGAGAAGCTGACCCTGTTCCCGCTTGGGGGGCCGTGAGCCTGAACGCGACCCCGTCGTGCCGGCGGGCCGATCTCGATGGCGACGGCGCCGTCGATCCATCCGACTCCTTCGGGAGGTTCCGTCCCGTCTTCGGCTGGGCTCCGGGCCCCGGCATCAGCCGGTAGCGCGCATCACCAGGGCCGATCGAGCCGCTCCCGCTCAGGAGGGCTTCGGCTCCTCCCATCCGACGAAGGCGAGTCCGTTCTGCATCGCCTCGAGAGCCGGGGCGTCGACGTAGGGCCGGATCGACTCGATCGCCGAGAAGTCCGGCGCGAGTGCGCGCATCCGCTCGAGTGCGCTGCGGGCGTCGTCGTTCCGGCCGACCCAGACGTAGCTGGCCGCGAGGCCCGGGTAGACGCCCGGCTCGTCGGGCGAGAGTCGCTGGCGCTGCTCGTGGATCGCGAGGCCTCCCGCGAAATCGCCCTGGAGCGTGCGCGTGTGGGCGAGCAGGCCGAGGAAGAAGGAGCGGAAGGGGTCGTTCGGCGAGAGCCGCATGGCCGTCTCCGTCGCGCGCTGGGCGGCGGGAGCGTTCTCCGAGGCGGTTGCCACGAGCGCAGCCCCTCGGATGGCGTGCGCCCAGGCGAGGCTCGGATCCTGCAGCAGCGCACGCTCCACGGAATCGAGCGCCGAGTTCGGATCGAGGGCGACCAGGTGGGCCCACGCCAGGGTGGCCAGGCCGACGGCGTCGCCCGGGTCGAGCGAGACGGCGTGGCTCGCGATCTGGACGCTGCTCCGAGCCGTCGCCTCGATGTCGGCCGCCCGCTGGAACCCGATCGCCCCCACGAGCGTGAAGGCCACGCCCGTGTGGCCGAGGGAGAGCTCGGGCTCGAGCTCGCGCGCACGCTCGAAGAGCTCGCGCGCCTGCTCGAACTCGTCCCACGAGTAGCGAGTCAGATGCGCGAAGCCGCGGCCCAGGCACTCCCACACGTCGAGGCTCTCGGGCATGCGGGTCATGGCGCGCACGCCCTCGATCGACACCAGCGCGGGCTCGAGCCGCATGACGAGCGTGTCGACGATCTCGTCGAGGGTCTCGAAGAGGTCCGCGAGCTCGCGGTCGAAGCGCTCGGCCATCACGTGCTGGCCGCTCTCGCCGTCGACCAGCTGCACGGTGATGCGAACCCGGCCGGCTGCGGCGCGCACGCTGCCCTCGATCAGGTAGCGCGCGCCGAGCTCGCGGCTCACCGCCTTCATGTCGACCGGCTTGCCCTTGTACTGGAACATCGTGTTCCGCGCGATCACCGGGAACCAGCGCCACCGCGCGAGGCGGGTCGTCAGGTCTTCGACGACGCCGTCGGCGAGGAACCGATGCTCGGGGTCCGTCGAGAAGTCGTCGAAGGGCAGCACCGCGATCGCGGGCCGGGTGCCGAAGCCTTCCACGGCGGCTCCGTCGTCGCGTGCGCTCTGGCCCAGGCCGAGCTCGTGAAGGGCGTTGGCCGCCTCGGTGCGGTTGGTGACGTCGAGCGCCTCGATCACCGCCGAGACGTGTCGCTTCACGGTGGCAGGCGCGATTCCCAGCACCTCCCCGATCTCCCGATTGACGAGCCCCTTCGCCATGAGCTCGAGGACCTCGAGCTGGCGCGGAGTGAGCAGCGGGGCGTCGGCGGCGTCGGCCAGGCGGGCATCTCCGGAGGGCGTCTCCGGAGGATGCCAGCTTGGCGGGGTGGCCGCCCACGGGGGCGCCCTAGGGCTCGGTCACGCCCGGGCCAGCGGCCAGGCCGAGGGCCGGCCGGAAGCCCGTGAAGAAGTCGGCCGCGGATACGACCCCGTCGCCGTTCACGTCGGCGGGCTCGCAGGAGGGTTGGTCCACGGCCCGCTCACCCAGACACGGACGCAGCAACGCGAAGAAGTCCGAGATCCCGACGATGCCGTCTCCGTCGAAGTCGAGGTCGCAGGCGTCTCCGTAGTGCTGGATGCCCGGCTGCGAGGCGTCGTCGTCCTCGCCTGCGTTGGCATCCGCCTGGTCGGGGTTGGGAACGAGCACGCAGTTGTCGGCGAGGTCGGGCACACCGTCGGCATCCGCGTCCTCCTCCTGGCAGGCGGCGGAGCATCCGTCTCCATCCAGGGCGTTGCCGTCGTCGCAGCGCTCTCCGGGCTCGACCAGGTCGTTTCCGCACACGGCCTCGATCGAGCAGAGCGCCGAGCAGCCGTCACTCGGCGACGTGTTGCCGTCGTCGCACTGCTCGCCCGGGTCGAGGTTGCCGTCGCCACAGCGCGGCTCGATCTTGCACATGTCGTCGCAGCCGTCTCCGTTGGCCCGGTTGCCGTCGTCGCACTGCTCGCCGGCGTCGCGGCGACCGTTTCCGCACAGCGCCTCGACCGTACAGCCGGCCGAGCAGCCGTCGCCGCCCACGCGATTGCCGTCGTCGCAGGCCTCGCTCCCCTCGCGCACGCCGTCGCCGCAGACCGGCGGCGCGCCGAGCACCGTATCCAGCACCGTGGTGCAGGAATGGACCCCGGCGCTCACCGGGATGAGGTCGGGGCTCAGTCCGAAGGAGAAGCAGCTCTGGGTGCCGATCAGTGCACCGAGATCGAAGGGATCGGCGCTGCGTCGCTCGAAGATCTGCGACGTCGAGAAGTTCAGGACGCCCAGGATCTCGGCCTCCTGGGTGAAGGCCGTCGAAGCGCCGCCGACGGAGTCGTAGTCGTCGTAGATGCCGACCGAGAGGAATCCCGCCGTCAGCTCGAGGTCGATGTCCGCCCCCACACAGAAGGTCGTGTAGCAGCCGTACTCGTCCTGCCCGTAGGCGACGCCGAACTCCTGGCTCTCCGAGACGAGCGCGGAGGCGCCGTTGCCCGACCCCCAGGTGGTGGCTCCGCCGAGATCGCGCGCCGCCTGGTGCAGCTCGGGGCTGTAGAGCGCGCGGCACTGCTGCTCGGTGATGGCGCCGTCGTTGGCGTTCGGGAAGCACTGCAGGGGATAGAGGCAGCCGGCTACCGAGCAGGCCTCGCAGCTCAGGCCCGGCTGGCACTGGTTGAAGGCCGAGCAGCCCTCGCCGACGGTCTTGTACGCCTTGCAGCGCTGCGTTCCGCCCTGGCAGAAGAGGCCCGCGGCGCACTCGACGCCGATGCCGCAGGGCTCGTTCAGCTCCGGCGTCGGGTGGCGGCACTCGCGGAGGAAGTCGCAAACCAGGCCGGCCTCGCAGCTGCCCTGACCCGTTCCCGAGCAGCGCTGGCCGGCGCCGCCGCGGGGCTCGCACACGCCGCCGATGTCGGCCGAGCAGCCGAGCTCCGGCGAGCAGGGCACGCCCGCACCGCAGGGCTCGCCCAGCAACGACGGCTGGTGCCGGCAGACGCCCACGAAGTCGCACGCGAGCCCGTCCGCGCAGGTGCCCTGGCCGAGGCCGGTGCAGGGCTCGCCGCCCTGGGCGCGCTGGATGCAACGCCCGCCGATGCCCGACGAGCAGACGAGGTCGCCCGCACAGGGAACGCCCACGCCGCACGGCTGGCCCAGCTGCGGGGGATCGTGTCGGCACTCGCCGAGGAAGTCGCAGACGAGGCCGCTCTGGCAGGTGCCCTGGCCGATCCCGGTGCAGGACTCGCCGGGGCCGTCGGGCGCCTCGCAGCGGCCGGCGACCGGTGACGAGCAGTTCAAGCCGGCTGCGCAGGGGACACCGGTGCCGCACAGCTCTCCGACCCGGCCGGGCTGGTGACGACACTCTCCCAGGAAGTCGCAGGCGAGCCCGGGCTTGCAGGTGCCCTGGCCGAGCCCCGTGCAGCTCTCGCGCCCGTCACCGCGCTCGGTGCAGATGCTCTGGGTGAAGCTCACGACGCGGCAATAGTCGTTCGCGCTCGCGCAGGGCGAGAAGAGGCTGCAGGGCTCGCCCGTCGCCGCCGAGGGCTCCGGAGCGGTCAGCACGAGCCCGAGGGCCGCGAGCGCGAGTCCGCCGATTCGAGCGAGGAGAAGTCGCCTTCGGTGCCGCATGTCCGGTCTCCCACCGGGTCCCCTCGGTCGGGAGGGGCCCGCGATGGGAGCAACCTACGGCGCGCCCGGGTCGCTGCGTATGGGCCGGATGGCCCATTTGCGGCCAGCCGGGGCCCTGGGAGGCGCTAGAGGCGGTAGAGCCTCGCGACGTTGTCCCGGGTGATCGCCGCTCGCGTGCTCGCCGGGCAGTCGGTGAACATCTCGTCGAGGACGTCCGCCGAGCAGGGCCAGGTGGAGTCGGTGTGCGGATAGTCCGAGCCCCACATCAGGCGGTCCTCGCCGATCAGGTCGCGCGTGCGGAGGGCCGGCTGGTCGTCCTCGATGGTGGCATGGAACTGCCGCTTCCAGATCTCCGCCACGGGTTCGACCGCCGGGCCGCTCGGGTCCTTCGCGAACTCGCGCTGCCAGCCCTGGTCGGCCCGCTCGAGCCAGTGGGCGATCCATCCCGCGTTGAACTCGGCCACGACGAACTGAAGCTCGGGGAAGCGCTTGCACACGCCGCGGCACATGAGCTCGACCAGCGTGTCGTGGATCAGCGAGGAGGTGCCGGCGTATATCGTGATGGGATCGCGGCCGGAGGATTCGCGGAGCCACGCCGGAATGTGGGAGAAGCAGCCGACGTGGAACGAGATGGGAACGCGGGCCTCCTGGGCGCGCGACCAGAGCGGATCGTACTCCTCGTCGCAGTAGCGCCGGCCCTTGGGCGCGTTGCTCGGCAGGATCACGCCGCGGTAGCCGAGCCCGATCACGCGCTCGAGCTCCTTCGTGGCGGCCTCCGGGTCCTGGACGGGCAGCGCCGCGATGCCGTGGAGGCGGCCCTTCGAGGCCGCGCAGAACCGGTGGAGCCAATCGTTGTAGTTCTGCTGCAGGGCGACGAGCAGCTCCACGTTCTTCAGGCCGAACATGGGGAAGAAGCCCGGGTACAGGAACTCGGCGGCGATCCCGTCGACGTCCTGGTCCTCGCCGCGGCGCGCGCCGTCGACGAGCCCCGGGCGCATGGCGGCGTAGCCGCCGTCCAGGTAGGCGCGGATCTCCGGATCCTCGACCGTGCCCGTGCCGGGCTTGTGGCCCGGCTTCCGCTCGAGGGGGCCCTCGCGGTCGAGCCGGGTGGCGGCGAGGGCCATGATGCCGACGTTCACGCCGGGACCCTTCCGGGCGGGGATCACGATGTGCTCGGCCTTGCCCTCGGGGTGGACGATCCGCGGGGCCTCGTCGCCGAAGCGATCGGCGAGGCCATCGAAGACCTCGGGGCCCTCGACGGCGTGGGAGTCGGCGGAGATCGGCTGGGCGGACGGGGAGCTCGGGGCCACGATTCCTCCTTCGGCGGCGCTGGGAGCCGCGACGCTTACCCTACGCCATTAAATGAACACGTTCAAGTATTTCTTGTGCCGGGAGAGGATCGGTCTCGAACCGGGCTCCCGGAGTACCCTGCCCGCCCATGAGGTGGATCGTCCGCATCCTCGCCGCCGTCGTGCTGCTGTTCGCGGCCGCCTTCTGGGCGCTCTTCCTCTCCGAGCGCCCACCGCTCACCACCGACCCGGAAACGCTGGCCGGAGACGGCAGCCGCATCGACTACTGCGACCTCCCCTCCCTCGACGGCAGCGGCAAGCTCGCGGCCGACATCCCGAAGGGGAACACGCCCGGCTGCGGCTACGCGCACTTCCCGCTCCCGATCCTGGCCGAGTGCACCGAGCCGCTTGCCGAGGGAGCCGCGGACATCCGCGGCCTGTGGATCGGCGTCGAAGGCGGGCACGTCGGTCACGTGGAGCGGGTCGAGCAGTGCGGTCGGCGCGTCGTCGTCACGTCGTCCGGGATCATCCACGACTCCGGCCCCAACCGCACCGCCGGCGAGAACACGAACGACACCGAGGGCGCCGTGCTCTTCACCATCGGAGATCGCGAGTACTGCCCCCGTACCTCGGCCGCGATGGTGTGGAACGAGGGCGTGCTCGAGTTCCACGTCTTCGGATGGGGGCCGGTGGTCGTCCGGCGCTACCTCGATGGCGAGCAGCTCGTCTGGGAGTACGCCGACGGCAGCACGACCCGGATGGATCGGCTCTGCACCCTGCCCGCCGACCAGAGGATCCCGAGGCCGCGAGGACGAAGGCTTCGCCTCTTCGGGGGTCCCTAGCTCGCCCATGGTCGCCGCGTGTCGCTGATCCAGTGGTCCTGGCTGTTCCTCGTCGCCTACGTCGGGGTGATGGTCGTGTTCGGTCTCATGGGACGGAGGCGAATCGTCCACGCCGACGACTTCGCGACGGCGCGCGGCGCCTACGGCCCGTTCTTCCTGGCCCTCGCCTTCGCGGCCTCGACGGCCAGCGGCGCGACCTTCCTCGGGAGCCCGGGTCTCGCCTACGAGTGGGGCCTCCCCACGATCTGGCTGAGCGTTCTCTATCCCACCGGCGTGTACTTCGGCGTGCTGATCTGCATGCGGCTCGTCGCGACCTCGGGCAACCGCTTCGGCAGCCGCTCCATCCCCGAGTTCCTGGGCGATCGCTACCAGTCCGAGGGCATCCGGGTCCTGGTGTCGCTGCTCTCGCTCGTGCTCTTCTTCTACCTGGCCGGGCAGCTGGTCTCGGGCCTCGTGATGTTCGAGACGATGCTCGGGCTCGAGCCCGTCTGGGCGCTCGTCATCACCACCGCCGTGCTGGCGTTCTACGTGACCCTGGGTGGGGCCCACGCCGACATCCTGACGGACGGCGCCCAGGGCCTGATGATGCTCGGCGTCGCCGTGCTCGTGATCGGGCTCTTCCTCGCCGGCTTCGGCGTGGAGGGCGGGCTCGGTGGCCTCGTCGACGGCCTCCGTCGCCAGGACGAGGCCCTCGTCGGCGCGCTGAACCCCGCCACTCCGCTCTTCCACTCGGGGTGGTCGATCGTGGCGATCGTGCTGGCCCACATCCCCCTCGGCCTGCTGCCCCATCTCGGCAACAAGCTCTGGGCACTGCGGGACAGCGGTGGCCAGATGCGCTTCGTGCGCCTGGCGTTCCTCTTCGGGATCACCCTCGGCATGCTCGGTCTGGGCGGGCTGCTCGCGCGCGCCGTGCTCGGCGCCGAGCTCTACGAGCCGGGCGCCAACCCCAACGAGGCGTTGCCCCAGCTCTTCATCGAGCTCTTCCCCACCTGGCTCGCGGCGCTGATCGGCGTGGGCATCCTCTCCGCGATCATGTCGACGGCGGACGGCCTGGTCGTGTCGTCGTCGCAGATCGTCGCCAACGACCTCTACCGGCGGACGCTCGCGCCCCGGTGGTCTCCCGAGCTCACCGAGGACGAGCTCGACCAGCGCGTGCTGCGCATCAGTCGAGTCGCCACCTTCGCGGTGCTCGTGATCTGCATGGCCGTGGCCTGGGCGCTGCTCGACGTGAACATCGCCCTGATCGTCTGGATCGGGAACGGAGGCATGATGGCCGCCTTCGCCGGGCCGCTGGTGGTGGGCGCCCTGTGGCGCGGCGTCACCCGCGCTGGCGCCTACGCCGGCCTCGCCAGCGGGTTCCTCACCTTCCTGCTGCTCCACTCGGGCGTTCTCGCGCCAATCGCCGGAGCCCTGTCGCCCGGGTGGGCCCGCTCCGCACTCGCCTGGCTCGTCGCCGAGGGCCCGAACCCCTACTCGTGTGCGGCGATGGGCGAGATCGTCTCGGTCCTCGCGACCTTCGGGGTCTCCAGGCGGACCCGGGCGCTGCCCGCCGACCACGTCGACGCGATCTTCCGCGAGACTCACGTGCGAGCGTCCCCCCGGTCGCAGTAGGATGCCCGTCGGAGGTGGCGCGCCATGAGGGGCCGAGCCGATTCATCCGTCCCCGGAGCCTCGTTCCGCCCGGGTCGAGTCCGACCCTGGATCGCGCTTCGCGCGTTCGCGCGCGCCTGGAGGAACCTGGAAGACACAGAGGCGGGCGCGCGCTTCGTCTACGCCCTGCAGGGACGCACGCCCGAGCGGATCTTCCAGCGCTTCCGCTCCCACCCCGACGGCGCCCGCCTGCTCGCCGAGGCCCGGCCGATCCGGGAGATCCTCGAGGATCGCGAACGCCTGCGCGGGCTTCCCGAAGGCAGCCTCGGTCGAGCCTACCTGGAGTTCATGGAGGAGGAGGCGATCAGCAACGAGGGCCTGGTCGACGCCACTGCGGATCCGGCCCTCGAGATCCTGGGCCCGATGGACCCGGAGCGCCGCTACGTCCACGACCGGATCACCGACACGCACGATCTGTGGCACGTGGCGACGGGCTACTCCCGCGACCTGATCGGCGAGTTCGCGCTGATGGCCTTCGGCTACGAGCAGCTGGGCAATCCCGCCTATCGCCTCTTCCTGGCTCTGAGCCGACTCTACTGGGCGCTTCAGGTGCCGGGCTCCCGCGCGCTCATCGACGGGGCGCGGCTCCGCGGCCGATCGGCCAGCTGGCTCCCCGTCGCGGATTGGGAGGGCCTCTTGTCCGAACCGCTCGAGGGGGTGCGGGAGCGGCTCGGCCTGGGGCCGGCTCCGCACTACACCCGCCACTTCCGGGTCGATGGCCGGCTGAGACCGGAGGCGCCGCCACTCGAGGGCCGGCCCGCTTCAGCCTCTGGGTAGGACCCCTCTTGGTAGCACCCGGAAGGACCGCCAGGGAGGGCGTTCGCTGGCTGGGCGCTCGGGCCAGCCGTACTTGGCCGCGTAGGCCCGACGGACCCGGGCCTCCTCGGCCGGGTCGGCGATCGGGTCGAGGCGCGCCTCGTAGAGGACGCCGTCGACCTCGATGCGCACACGGTCGTCGCGCTCGACGAGTGAGACCCAGCGCTTCGTCTCCGGGTTGCGCGCGCCCACGAAGAGCTGGCCGTCGCGCTGGGCGCACACGATGGTCACGCTGTGGCGCAGGAGCCAGGGCGTACGCGTCTCGATCCAGATCTCGCGGTGGGCATCGGTGAAGGACCAGTCGGCGGGGAAGGCTTCGGTGGGCCCGCTGAGGCTCAGCCCGGGCCGGCGGTCCTTCGGCGAGAGGCAGCCGGTGACGGAGATCACGAGGCCGGTGACGAGGACGACGCCGAGGAGGGAGGGGCTTCGCATCGCGTCGAGGCTAGCCGAGGCCGCCGACTGGTGGAGGATCCCGGGTTACCCTGCCCGCTCGCTCTCCTGGAGGCCCCATGAGGATCCCCATCTTCGCCGTCGTCCTGCTGGCCCTGACCCTTCCCGGCTGCGCTCCCCGCGTCGGGAGCGACCGGTGGTGCGAGAAGCAGCGCGACAAGCCCAAGGGTGAGTGGACGCTCGACGAGACGGGCGACTACGCGAAGTACTGCGTGCTCGGGATGAGCGACGAGAGCTTCTGCAAGAAGCTCGAGCGCAAGCCGAAGGGGGACTGGACGGCGAACGAGGCTGCCGAGTACGCGAAGAGCTGCCTGATCGACCGCACGGACTGAGCCCCGAGAGGCCCGGATCCCGGGCGTCTGGCTGGCCGGCGGATTCGATAAAATCGATGAAAATCGGACCAACTTCCTATTTGTCGAACTGATGGCCCACCCGTACGGTTCACTCATCAAGTGAGGAGAGCCGCCATGGGCGTGGAATCCGGTTCGGGTCGCGATCTTCGAGCAGCGGGGGGACCCCCTGCTCAGGTCGGAATCGTGATGGGCTCCCGCTCGGACTGGGAGACCCTTCGCGCCGCCTCCGCGATGCTGGAGTCGCTCGGGATCCCCCACGAGACCCGGGTCGTCTCGGCGCATCGCACTCCGGATCAGCTCTTCGAGTACGCCGAATCGGCCGCTGACCGTGGCCTCCGGGTGCTGATCGCCGGCGCCGGGGGCGCGGCCCACCTGCCGGGCATGCTCGCCGCGAAGACGTGGCTCCCGGTCCTGGGAGTGCCCGTGAAGAGCCGCGCCCTGAACGGCATGGACTCGCTGCTCTCGATCGTGCAGATGCCGAAGGGCATCCCGGTCGGCACCCTCGCCATCGGCGAGGCCGGGGCCGCGAATGCGGCACTGCTGGCGGCCTCCATCCTCGCGGTCGAGTCCGCTTCGATCCGCGAAGCCCTCGAGCGCTTCCGGGCCCAGCAGACCCTGGCCGTGCTCGCCGATCCCGACCCCTCCCTGGATCCTCCGGAGCTCATGGCCGAGGCCGAGGCCCAGGCGGGCGCCGGCCTTCGAGGTGCGGCATGAAGGTCGCGATCCTCGGGGGCGGCCAGCTCGCCCGCATGCTCTCGATGGCGGCCCACCGGCTCGGCATGGAGCCCTTCGTGATCGACCCGAAGCCCGATGCCCCTGCGGCCGCGGTGGCCCACCACGTGCTGGCAAGCCTCGACGACCCGGCCGGCTGGAAGGCGGTCGCCCACTGCGACGTCGCAACCGCCGAGCTCGACCACGTCCCGCCTCGTGCCCTCGACTGGCTCGGGCTTCACATGCCGGTCCATCCGTGCCCGAGCGCATTCGGCCTCGTCGGAGACCGGCTGCGCGAGAAGCGCCTCCTCGCCGAGCTCGGCATCGAGACGGCGCCCTTCCGTCCCGTCGACTCGCTCGAGGACCTGCTGCACGGCATCGACGAGCTCGGGCTGCCGGCCGTCCTGAAGACGCGCTTCGAGGGCTACGATGGAAAGGGCCAGCACCTGCTGCGCAGCGTCGAAGACGCGCGCCGTGCCTGGCAGGAGGTCGATGGCACGCCGGCCATCCTCGAAGGGTGGATCCCGTTCGACCGCGAGGTGTCGATGCTCGGCGTGCGCAGCATGGGCGGAGAGCTCCGCTTCTGGGCCCCCGTCGAGAACCGGCACGAGTCGGGGATCCTCCGCGTCTCGCGCCCCCTCGAGATGGATCCCGACGATCCGATCCAGGAGCAGGGGCGCCGGGCCCTGGCGAGCGTGGCCGATGCGCTTCGCTGCGTCGGCGTGCTGACCGTCGAGTTCTTCGAGGTGGATGGCCGACTGCTGGTGAACGAGCTCGCCTGCCGCGTACACAACTCGGGGCACTGGACCGAGGAAGGCGCCGAGACGAGCCAGTTCGAGAACCACCTGCTCGCGATCACCGGGCTCCCGCTGGGATCGACGCGATCGACCGGGCCCACCGCGATGGTGAACCTCATTGGCGACCTCCCGGGCCGCGCCTCGCTGCTCTCGGTGCCGGGCGCGCGCGTCCATCTCTACGGCAAGACGCCCGCGCCCGGCCGCAAGCTCGGGCACGTGACGCTTCGAGCCTCGGAGCCGGCGGCGCTCGAGCGGGCGCTCGACGTCGCCGTGCCCATGGCGGGGGCGAGCCGGTGAGCGCCCTCCGCCCGACGAGTGAGAAGGCCCGTCGCTGTCTCGTGACCGGCATCTCCGACGCCAGCTCCCTCGCGACGGACATCGCCCGGCAGCTCCTGCGCGAGGACGTCCAGGTGGTGTGCAGCGGCCTCGGGCCCACGTCGCACCACCGCGATCTCTCGGAACGCGCGCGGGACCATCTCTCGAGCCAGTTCGAGTCGTTCCGGAAGACCGTCGAGACGGAGCTCGGAACCGACTCGGTGGCGATCGCGTGCGACCTCGGCCTCGACGCGAGCGTGCGCGAGATGGCAGCGGAGCTCGCTGCGAGGGGCCTCGTGCTGGACGGGCTGGTCCACTCCGTCGCGCGGGACCGCACGCTGACCCGCGGCGGATCTCGCGCGCTCCTCGACGTCTCGCGCGAGGACTTCCTCGACTGCCTCGACGTCTCGGCCTACTCGCTGATCCGTCTCGTCCGCACCCTGCTCGAGGAGGAGGCCCTGGCCCCCGGCGCGAGCATCGTGAGCCTGAGCTACATCGGGGCCGAGCGCGTCGTCTCGCACCCCTACGACAACGTCGCGGTCGCGAAGGCCGCGCTCGAACGCATCACCGTCGGGCTCGCCCACGAGCTGGGTCGGTCCCACGGCATCCGCGTCAACGCGGTGCGCTTCTCGCCCTACTCGGCGACGCGCGCAGGAGGCGCCATTCCGGGCCTCCACGAAGCCGAGCAGGCCTGCGGCTCGGCGGCGGCACTGGGCAACGCGAGCCCGGGAGATCTCGCTCTCGAGGTCGCCCACCTGCTCCGGCCCGGCCACGCCATCACCGGCGAGATCCGCAACGTCGACGGCGGATTGCAGATCCTCGCCAACGCCGGCCCGCGCTCCTGACTCTTCCACGAGGCGCGCCGCGTTCGCGCGCCGCGCCTCGTGACAGATGACTGGAGGACCATCGATGCAAACGGAGATCTATACGAGTCTCGAAGCCGACCCTCCGCGCCTCCGAGCCCGCGTGATGAAGCGGACGCTGGAGGTGCTGGGCCGGTCCCTTGGAAGCGTCGCGCGTGTACGCGTCTTCCTGAGGGACGAAGGCCTGCCAGAAGGCGGGCCAGGAACCCACTGTCGATTGACCCTCGATCCCCGACGCGGCGCCGCCATCTCGGCGACGAGCCTCGGCCGGGACCCCGAAGCTGCGCTCTCCGCTGCCCTTCGCAAGGCGCGCCGCCGCCTCCGGCAGCGCGAGGAGAAGCGCATCACCCGCAACCGCGCAGGCCGGCGCCAGCGCGACGCGGCTTGAGGAAGACCATGCTCGATACGCAAACGATTCCCCGATCTCGCAACCGGCTGTCCCCGCAGCCCGTCGGCCCGGCTCACCTCGCGCGCCAGATCGACGCCGCCGGGCGCCTCGCACCCGCGGAGGCGGTGCGCGGCCAGCGCGCGATGCTGCTCACTTGCGGAAAGACCGCGTGTACTCGCGATGCCGAGGAGGTGCTCGGGTCCCGCTTCGACCTGGACGTCGTCCACCACGTGCGGTGTCCGTTTCCCTCCTGGCAGCAGGCGCTTCGAGAGGAGCCGGGCACGCTCTCGTGGCTGTCCCGGTATCTCGGGTCGGCCCTTGCGGAGCTCGACCCCGATCTCGTCGCGATCCTGGATGCGCCCGACGGCCAGGACGCGGATCTCCGCGTCCTGGCCGAAAGGCTCCGCAGCTGGGGCGCGGTCGGTTCGATGACGGCCCTGCGCGTTCTCCCGGACGGCGAGGTCGACTTCGTGTTCGGGGCTCCCAGCGAAGGAGTCGCCACGATCGGGCGGCTGCTCTAGCCCCGGCTACTCGCCCAGGATCCCGGACGGACCGGGCGGGCCTCCCAACGAAGGGCGGAACACCGCGAAGAAGTCCGACGATCCCACCGCGCCGTCGCCGTCCAGGTCGGCGACCTCGCACTCGGGGCGGGCCGACAGGTCCGCCCCGAAGCAAGGCCGCATGACCGCGAAGAAGTCCGTCGGCGTGACGACCAGGTCTCCGTCGAAGTCCGCGTCGCAGGCGTTGCCCCAGGAGTCACCGTCGGAGTCGGTCTGGCTCGGGTTGGCGACCAGGCGGCAGTTGTCGTCGTCGTTCTCGAACCCGTCCCCGTCGATGTCGTCGAGGCAATCGTCGAGGTCGCTGTCACGCCCGGGCTGGCTCAACCGCGTCAGGCAGATCCCGGTGGTCGTGGTCAGGAGGTCGGGAGTCAGGGCGAGCGACGAGTCCGGCAGGGCGTCAACCTCGATCAGCGGAGCGGGCATCGAGACGATGCCCTGGGGCACCACGGCGTCGTCACCGCTCGAAGCTCGCACTCCGGGAGCCAGGTAGCGGCTCTCGAGTCCCGACGTCGGCAGGAGATCCGCACTGCCCTCGTAGGAGAGCTTCATCAGCCAGACCTGGCTGTCGTCGTCCGGGAGCTGGCGACCGAGGGAGGTGCTGTAGCCGGAGACGAGGAGCCCGCCGTCGGCCGGCGTGACCGAGTCCAGCGCATCGGCCTCCGTGCCGTCGAAGGTCCGGAACCACTCGACGCCGAGTCGCTCGTTGATCTTGCCCACCCAGGCGGCCGTATCGGCGCCGAGCCCGGTCCGCCCCACGAAGAAGAACCCGCCCGGCGTGGGGACGAGATCGAAGATCTCGTCGTAGGCGGTGTCACCGCCTTCGGTGTCGACGAAGCCCGCGGCGGGGATCAGCGTCTCCCAGACCTCGTCCTGCGAGATCATCGCATGGTGTGCGTTCTCGCCGTCGGGGTCGATGCGCGCCACGAGCGCTGCGCCGGTCCTCCGGATGTCGCGAGGCGCTGCTCCGCCGGCGAAGAGGGTTCCGTCCGGCGCTTCGGCCACCGTGTTGAACTTCCCGCCGCGGGTGATGAGGGGCAGGCTCTTCGCCCACAGCACGCTGCCGTCGCTGGCGGAGAGCTTCGCGACGAGCGGGTTGTCCTCCGAGAAGACGTCGGGCCCCGTCTCGGTGCGACCCACCGCCACGATCGATCCATCGGAGGCGACGATCGCGTCGTAGAAGCTCTGCCCACCGGACTCTCCGTAGGTGCGGGCCCACTCGAGGGTTCGTGCGGGGCTCACCCGGAAGGCGCACGCGTCGACCTGGCGGACGTCGCCGCGCCCGATGTGCCCGATGCCGACGAACGCGTACTGGCCCGGGGTCACCTCGATCGGCGCGACGCTCGCGAGGACGCAGTGCAGGGGGCCGCTCGGATCGTCCGTCACGCTGAAGTCCGCGCTCCAGAGCAGCGTGCCGTCGCTCGCGTGGTGGGCCATCCACGAGGGCGCCCCGGCGACCAGGATGGTGTCGTCGGGAAGGGCCACGACCTGCAGGGGCTCGTGCCCGGTTCCGTACTTCAGGTTCCACTGGAAGGCGCCGTGGCGATCGGTCTGGATCAGCATGCCGCGCCCCGGAACCCGCTGCTCCGTCACCAGGACGATGCGGCCGTCGGAGAGCTCGGCGACCGCCGTCGAGGTCGGCCCGTCGTGAACCGCGGTCCCGTCGAGGGCCATGGCCCAGCGCTGGTCCTGGCCCGAGGCCAGATCGACGACGGGCGGCGGCGCCGATGCGCTCCGCGCGAGGGCCGAGGGCCCACCGGTGAGCAGCAGCGGCCCGCCTGCGTCGAGGGTGTCCGCGCCGGGGAAGAGCTCGACCTCGGTGTCGTGGCTCGCGATGTCGAGGCCGAGGATCTGCAGGTCGATCCCCGCGAAGAGCTCGGCCTCGTGCCCGAGCGACCACCACGGATCCTGGGTCGGCTGCACGTCGAGCACCGCACTGGCGCGGGCTCCGACGAAGCCGCCGGCTCCGGTGTCGCAGAGCGGGTACTTGGCGCCGACCCGAAGCGTGGTGCGCAGCTCGGTGAACACGCCGAGCTGCGCGGCGGTGTCGTCGAGGAGCTGCGGCGGGGTGAACTGCACGGGAGTCGGCTGCTCGTGATGGGGCTCGGAGAAGTAGCGATCGCCCGGATCCCGCCTTCCGTCGTAGCCCACGCGGAAGCCACCGCGGAAGCTCTTCTGGAAGCCGACGACGGCCCCGGCGGCGATGCTGCCGTGGGCACCGACCACGTGCTCGAGCTGCAGGTTCAGCCCGATCGGGATCGGGCCCGCCGAGAAGTCGGGCAGGGGGAAGCAGAGGTCGTAGAGCGAAGCCTCCTCGTCGAAGGTCGCGCTGGCCTCGGCGCGAAGCTCGGCCGTGAGACTCAGGTCGGTCTCGATGTCCACCACCGCCCGGACGGCGCCCTCGCGTAGCCGGATCTCGAGGCTCGGCTTCAGCACGTGGCCTTGCAGCTGGCCCGACAGCTCGACCGCCGCGTGGATCCCGCTGTCGTTGAAGTGGATCGGATGCGGATTGCCGTCGCGCTCCTCGGCTTCCGGAACGTCCCGGTCGATCTGGTTCAGGCGGGTGGCCTGGACCGGGAGGTCGATATGGGTGCTGTCGCCGGTGCAGAAGCTTCCGCTCGCGAACACGTCGGGGAGCTGCTCGGTGTCGGTGCGCGCCAGCAGCACACCCCAGGTGGTGAATCCGTCCGAGGACTCGGAGCCGGCCTCGTCGCTCTTGGTCACGTCGAGCACGCGGGCGAAGTGCATTGCGTCGGGGACCTCGGTCGGCGTGTATCCCTCGACCACGACGAAGAGCTCCTCGCCCGGCACGAACGCATCGAAGACCGAGCCGACTCCGTCACCGAAGGCGAAGAGCACGATGCCGAACTGCTGCCCGGGGGCGTAGGGCGGCGGGCCGGGGTCGGGGTTCGGGGTCGGGACGAAGTTGTTCTTCGCGAGGGCGTAGTAGGCGTCCTCGGAGGCCGTCCACTCCACCACGTTCACGCCCGGAGCCAGCACGTCGTGCTCGTCGGCGTGGACGGTGAGCGGAAGCGTCCCGGCGGACAGCTCGGCCAGGAGCGTGGCCACGTTGGCGCTCGGGAGCTCGACGCGCAGATGCGCGGTCGGGGTGGCCTGGGCCAGGGGCCCGAGCGCCCCGAACTGGGCCGGCGTGGGGGGCTCGACCAGCCCCAGCGCGGTGGCCGCGTCCCCGAGGGCGGGGAAGGCGCGGACCGAGGCGAAGTCGCCCGCGTCGACGTTCGCCAGCTCGAAGGAGAGCTCGACCTCCGAGAGTCCGCCACCCAGGGGGGTCTCGCTCACGAGCTGGAAGTTCGAGGCCAGGACCTCGTCCGCGTAGTCGGCGAAGCCGTCGCAGCCGGCGGCGAGCAGGGAGGTCGGGATCAGTGCGACGCCCAGGTGGGCGAACAGGGCGAGGGTGGCGAGGAAGAGAAGACGCATCGTTGGGGCTCCCGGGTCTTTGCGCGCCGAGGAGCGGCGCGGCTGCCGCTTGCCTTGTGCACGCCGCGTGCCGAGACCAAACATCAAGGATTCCGGCACCTTGCGGCGCAGTCACGGCCTCCCGGGAGGAACCCCACGTTGCGGGAGAAACGAGTTGTTGCCTCTTGTTCGCGACGATCCGCGGCTCGACGGGTGAGCGGATCGCCGTCGTGACCCGGCGAACGGGGATGCGATAGGCTGGGCCTCGTGCCGGTCCCCTTCGCGTCTCTGGTCGAGTACCTGCTTCGCCCGCGCTCGCGCCACGCGAACGACGTCAGCACCACGGAGAGCCTGAACTGGCGGCGCGGGGCCGACGATCTGCCTCCGGGCCTCGAGCTCCAGTGGCTCGGGACGGCGGGATTCCGGATCGCCTACGAAGGCTTCCAGCTGCTGATCGACCCCTACCTGACGAGGCGGCCGGCGGGCGAGCTCTACAGGAGCCCCTCGCTGCGCGCCGACCCCGAGCTGGTGACGGGGCTCGTGCCCGGCGCCGACGCGGTGCTCGTGGGCCACACCCACTTCGACCACGCCCTCGACGTGCCCTTCCTCTCGAAGGAGTACGGCGCCCGGGTGTACGGCTCCTCCTCCCTGCGCCAGCTGATGGCCATCCACGGCATGGCCGACCGGGCCGAGGAGGTGGAGATGGGCCGCACCTTCGAGGTCGGACCCTTCGAGGTCTGCTTCGTCGAGTCGGTGCACTCGAAGCTCTTCTTCGGCTGGAAGGTCCCCTTCGAAGGGGAGCTCACCTGCGACCACCTGGATCATCTGGGCACCGGCCAGTTCCGCTGCGGGCAGGTCTACGGCATCCACATCCGCGTGGCCGGGGTGAGCTTCTACCACCAGGGGAGCGCCAATCTCATCGACGATCGCATCGAGCACCGCGGCGTCGACTACTTCCTGATGGGCATCGCGGGCCGCGGCTTCACCCGCGACTACACCGACCGCATCCTGCGCCGGCTCGAGCCGCGGGTCGTGATCCCGCAGCACTTCGACGACTTCCACCGGCCCGTCGCGGGCGAGATGGGCTTCTCGCTGAACGTGAACCTCGGCGGATTCGTCGAGGAGGTCGAGCGCGTCTCGCGCGACTTCGAGGTCCGGACGCTCGAGCCGCTGCAGACGGTCGGAAAGGCGACGACACCGGCGGTCGACTGAGCGCTTCGACCGCCGGCGCCCCAATCACCCCGCTACTGCGGCTGCAGCGGCTGGACCTCGTTCCAGTTGCCCTGCATCGAGTTGGGGTCGAAGCTCGGGTCGTCGGTGCGGTAGAAGTTGCCGAGGCCGTCGGTGAACGTGCGGTCGTAGTAGCCGTCGAGCTGCACGTTCTGGCCCGAGTCCGGATCGTAGAAGGTGTCGGTGTCGCGGATGTAGTCGTTGAACTGGTCGTTCGTGGTGTAGCCGCCACCCGGACTCGCTCCCGAGCCTCCGCTCCCGCGGAAGTTCTCGAGCCACTGGCGATTCTGGGCGTCGAAGGCGGCCTGGTTGCCCGCCATGCGCTGCTGGTGTGCATCGAAGGCCGCCTGGTTGCCCGCCATGCGGCGCTGATGCGCATCGAAGGCCGCCTGGTTGCGGGCCATGCGCTGCTGGTGATCGCGCTGCATCTGCTGGCGGACGCGCCGATCGATCGCGGCGTAGGCCTGCTCGAACTGCGGGTTGGGGCGGGCGGAGAGCGCCATCTGCAGGTTGGCCTGGATGGCGGCCTCCAGCCGATCGGGCGGAGCCACGATCAGGCCGGGGACGAAGACGCCCGAGCTCGGGTCGGCCGGGAAGGGCATGTTCACCACGTAGACCCGTCCGGCGTAGGGCTGGCCGCCACGCGACGCCTGGAGCGGCGCCTCGAGGGGCTGGGCGTTCTGGGCCTGCATCGCCTGCTGCACGGTGGGCACGCGCTGCATCACGGCGCTGGTCTGCAGCGCCCCGATCTGCACGCCCTCGAGGGCCCCGTGCAGCGCCCGCATCACCGCGTCTCGCCACATCGGCTCGAACTGCTGGCCCATCATGGACTGGTACGTGTAGATGGGCAGGTTGCGCACGAGCTCGCCGTTCGGGCCGACGATGTCGTAGACGAAGCGCATGAAGCGGCCGGTGTTCGGGTCCGTGGCGATGTCCTGGTTCACACGCCAGCCCGAGGGAACCGTGATCTGGCCACGCGCCATCTGCATGCCGTGGTCGTAGAGGGTGACGACACCGGACTGGCTCTGCTGCGGCGGAGGCGTCTGTGCGTAGGCGCCGGGCGCGCCCATGCGGCCGTCCTGGGTGTAGTCCTGCAAGCCGGTCTCGTAGGCACCGGGCTCGTCGGCGCCGCAGCCGATGGCGAGCAGGGAGAGAGCGAGGATCGTGGAGAGGGCAGAAACGCGCATGTCGAGCAATCGGGTTCCTCCTGGGTTTCGATGGGAAGGTAGTTGGCGAGCGGCGTGGCTCCTGTGAGGATCTCCACCCCCCGGTCGCTCTCGATGTGTCAGCCTGGTTTGGAACCTCACGGAGATCCGATGCCCTCACTTCCCTTGCTTCCCCGGCGCCTCGCCCCTTCCTTCCTGCTGCTCCTGGCCGCTAGCGTGCTTGCCGCCTGCGGCTCCGAGAAGGTCGAGGAGGCTCCGAGCTGGCCGCCGCCCATGACGAATCCGGCGGCGGCTCCGACTGCGATGCCGGCCCCGCAGCCCCAGGCTCCGCCGATGGGCCGGCCCCCGTCTCCGGGCTTCGCGCCGGCCACCCCGACACCGAGCCCGGCTCCGAGTGCCCGGCCCCAGCCCGTGAGCGATCCCTTCAGCGGCCGCTTCGGCGTCCGCTACGAGGGGGCCGACTACCTGCTCGAGCTCGGGACGGCGGACGGCCGTCACTATCAGGGAACCGTCTCGCTGGCGGGCCGTCCATACCCGATTCGGGGGATGAGGCAGGGTCCCGAGCTGGTCGGGCGCTTCCAGGACCCGGACGGCAGCGAGTACGGCTACGTCGGACGTCCCGCGGCCGCGGGCCTGGTGTTCGTCCTCGAGGACGGTGAGACGATCCCGTTCCAACGGGTCGCTGCGGCGCCGTCGCCTGTGCGACCGACGCCTCCCGGAGTGCCCGGGGCCCGGCCGGGCCCCGCGGCTCCCGGGGCGCCCGGAGGTTGGCCGCCGCCCCCTCCGCCCCCGCGCTGAGAGCGGTTCAGGAGGTCGGGACCGCCGCGCCGACGCGTTCGAGGCGCACCGGCACGCCGGTGCACTCGCTGGCCTCCCCGGCCACGAGCTCGATGTACTGGTCGGCCCAGCCGTACTTCGCCTTGCGCAGCTCGTGGTAGCGGGCGTGGGAGGCCGGGTCGGGTGCGGCCCGATAGGTCGCCTTCTCTCCGTTGCGCTCGAGGGTGAGGGTGGGCTCGTCGGAGAGCCGCGTCACCCAGTGCGCATCGGGTGCGCCGTGCTCCACCCAGGAGGCGTCATCCGCGTCGACGATCCAGATGCGCACCCGGCTCGTCGTGCCGTCCTCGGCCGCGCGGTCGAGCACGACCACCTCACCACCGACCTCGCTCACCGCATAGATCGAAGCGAAGAAGAGCAGCGGCGCGCCGATCCCGACGCCGATCCCGATCCAGAGCCACTTCATCGCGGGCCTCCTGGTCATGGGCCGCCAGTGTGGCACGGACCGCGCCCGGGAGCCCTACACTCGGCGCCATGGCAGGTGCAAGACTCGTGAGCTCCGGGATGCCCGAGCGGGTGGGGCGCTTCAACTATCTCGCCCCGTCGGTTCCGGCTTCGCTCCATCGCAATGGCGCGGTCCGCATCGACCGCGATCGGGACGGCAGCGACTCCAACGTGAAGGGGCTCGAGTTCGAGTCGCGAGAGGTCCCCGTCCACGACGCGCGAGCGCTCGCGGGCGACGCCCGAAGGACGCTCCCGAGCAACGGGTTCGAGCTCCTTCCCTGGAGCGAGGGCCCGAGCGACCTCGACTTCCTGCGCCACGCGGACGTGGTGAAGAGCTACTACGAGCCCTGCGCTCGCCTCGTGAAGGAGGCCACGGGGGCGGCCGCGGTCTTCGCCTTCGACCACAACGTCCGCTCGGCGCGCGGGAAGAAGAGCCGGGAGCGGATCGCGGGAGGGCAGCAGGTGCAGGCGCCCGCCCACATGGTGCATGGGGACTACACCCTCGACAGCGCGCCGAAGCGCCTGCGCGACCTCGGGAGCCCGCCCACCGGCAACGACACCCTGCGCCCCTTCCTCGCCGCGGGCGCGTCGTTGATTCCGGCCGATCGCGTCGAGGCGGCGCTCTCGGCCGGACGCTTCGCCATCATCAACGTGTGGCGCAACATCGCCGACGAGCCCGTGGCCACCCATCCGCTGGCCCTCTGCGACGCGCAGACCGTGGAGCCCGACGATCTGGTGGTGTTCGAGATCCACTACGAGGATCGGGTCGGCGAGAACTACTTCGCGAAGCACGCTCCGCGACATGCCTGGTACACGTACCCGGGCATCACCGGAGAGGAGGCCTTGCTGATCAAGCAGTGGGACTCGGCCGGGCCCCTGGCGCGCTCGGGCGGAGCGGAGGGAGACGCCGCCGCTCCACAGGCCCCCTGCACCTTCAGCTTCCACAGCGCCTTCGCCGATCCCGCGACGCCACCCGACGCGCCGGATCGCCGCAGCATCGAGGTGCGCTGCGCCGTCCTCTACGACGAAGCGTCGAGCGGGGCCGATCTCCTCCCGGGACTGTGACGGAGGCCTCCCGGGAAGTGGGTACGCTTGGTCGGCCGCGGATTTCGAACTCCAGCGGTGAGACGTCCGCCCAGCAGAGCCTCAATAGGCCTTTTCTCCCCTCGGGGTCGTGGGTCCTCGTTAGGTTCGCCATTCGTGCGTTGGCGCCCAGTTCGCTGTTGATTTGGTAGCCAGCATCCATCCAGAATCCGTCCATGTTGATTCCTCAGAACCCGCTCTTCAAGCTAGTCGCACTGCGGGGCGGAAGATCTGGTCTTTCGATCGATCCCGTTGCCGATCATCCCGACGACATCGTGGTTGCCTCGGTCGACGCTCTCCCTTCCCCGGTCCTGGATCAGCCACGACCGGCCTTGGAGGCGGCTCTTCGTCAAGCCGGTGCTCTCAGCGGGAGTGACGTCGCAGCGTCCGCGCTCTCGAGGTTCGGACGAGAGACGCTCGATCGACGTTCGTGGAATCTCGAAGACTTCGCGCAGCATGCCAGCACGGTCTCGAACGACCGGGCTGAAGAGGAGTACCGCCAGATTCTTCGGTCTTGGCTGAGGGTACGTCTACTGGGCGACGCTGCTGATGCGCTCGAGGTCCATGAGTCTGCTCTGAGAGTTGGAAGGCTACTGAGGCAGCTGCGCCAGGATCCCCAACTGCTCGCTCCGGCCGGAGAGATCGACGTTCTCCTTCGCGCGCGCGTCGTCCTACCGGTTCGCTGGCGGCGGGCGGGCAGCTCCGATCCTCGGCCCACCGGCGGTGACGCGGGCCCGACGCGAAAGGATCTGGAGGACCAGTGGATGCGCACTGTGAATCGCATTCGTCTTCGAGAGGGGATCCAGGCAAAGGTTGCGCGCGTACACGTCCGCTGGTCTGAGGACGCTCCTCCTCCCACCCTCCCTCGCGAGCTATCGACCAACGCTCTCCGGGCCATGGCCAGACCTCCTCTCGATGCTCGGTTCTACTCGATGGTGGAAGCGGCGCTCAGTCCAGACGAACGGGGCGAGATGGATACGGCGCTCAGCTCAGGTGGGGTCGCCTTTCGTCCCGATCTACTCGACGGACTACTCGATTCCCTCGGCGTGGAGACTCTCGGGGACTCGGCGAACTCCCTATGCGAGAGGATTCGGCTCTGGGAGGACGACGAGGAGACCAGGCTTCCGCCCGGAAGGCCGCTGACCGAGGAGGCAGTATCTCCCCGCGTCGTGGCGACCGGCTGGGGAGATCTCGTGGTGGCGCGCGAACGGCTCGTCGGATACGAGGCAACCGACATCGCACACGTCGAGAACGTGCTGGCAGGGGAGAAGAAGGTACGCGAGCACGAGCGCCAGCTGATGACAGAAGAGTTCCTCGAGGAGGAAGACGAGGAGAGCATCGAGTCGGAGACGGAGACGGAGACTTCCGATCGAAACGAACTCCAGACGAACTCCCAGTCGAGCGTCGAGCAGGAG
>JASJCN010000275.1 GCA_030065975.1 Myxococcota bacterium | reverse complement strand
GCGCCCGAGGTGCGTGCGGCCGCCATGGTCGTGGGCGCCTTCCGGCTCGTCGAAGGGCTGGTCCATCAGGCCGAGGACTCCGGGATCCTGAGCACGCTCGGCGGCTTCCTTCCGGGCGTGACGCCCGCCGAGCTGTGGACCGGCCTCGGCATCTTCCAGATGCGCTACGACGCCCAGGACCCCCACAACCACGCGCGCTTCATCTTCGAGCGCCCGGTCTCCATCGGAGGCACGACGCAGAAGGCGAGCATGCTGGTCACCGAGGGGATCGAGGATCCGCTCACGCCCAACAACGCGAGCCGATCGCTCGCCTTCCAGCTCGGCGTCCCGCAGCTTGCGCCCGCCCAGGTGCCCGTCTCTTACCTGTCCCAGGCGACGGGGCCGCTGCGCGGCAACCTCGACGCCGACACGTCGGGCGCCTACTTCCAGTTCGTGCCGTCGGGGATCGCCGGCCTTCTGCCGTCGCCCGGCTGCGAGTTCCAGCCCAACGGCCACTTCTGTCCGCAGAGCGCTTCGTCCGCCATCGAGCAGCGTCTCGAGTTCCTGGGCAGTGCGGCCGCGGGCGAGGTCCCGAACATCATCTCGACACTGCCCTGAACCCGGGCGTGCCCGGGGGTCCGGAGGGAAGGCCATGGCTCGTGACGTCGACGCTCTCGCCGGACGGCTCGCACTCGAGCTCGACCGCCGGCGCTTCCTCCAGGCCACCCTCACGGCGGCCGCGGGCCTCGGAGCCGGGCTCGGCGTCGCGTGCGACGCGCGGCTCCCGGTCTACCCCTTCACCCTGGGCATCGCCTCCGGCGACCCGCTTCCCGATCGGGTGATCCTGTGGACGCGCCTCGCACCCGATCCGATCCAAGGCGGCGGGATGCCCGACGTTCCGGTGAGCGTGGTGTGGGAGCTGGCCGAGGACGCCGCCTTCACCCAGGGCGTGCGCCGCGGCCTCGCGGTGGCGCACCCCTCCCTCGCCCACTCGGTCCACGTGGACGTGCCGGGCCTCTTGCCTGCGCGCTGGTACTTCTACCGCTTCCGCGCCGGGGGGTGGGAGAGCCCGGTGGGGCGCACGAAGACGGCGCCCGCCGAAGGCTCCCTGCCCGGATCGTTCCGCTTCGCGAGCGCCTCCTGCTCCCAGTACCGCGAGAGCTTCTGGACGGCGTACGCCAACATGGCCGACGAGGATCTCGACGCCGTCGTCTTCCTCGGCGACTACATCTACGAGTCGGGTCTCGGCGATCTCAGCGAGGACGTGCGGCTGCACGACGGCGGGCGCTGCCGCACGCTGCTCGACTACCGCAACCGCCACGCCCTCTACAAGACGGACGTCAACCTGCAGGAGGTGCACCGCATCTTCCCGTGGATCGTCACCTGGGACGATCACGAGGTCTCGAACAACTACGCCGGCGACATCCAGGACGAGGACGCGCCCGACTCCGATCCGCCGGCCTCCGAGTTCCTGCTGCGTCGGGCCGCCGGATACGCGGCCTGGTACGAGCACATGCCCGTGCGGGTGCTGCCGCCGAAGGGCGACTCCCTCGAGATCTTCCGCGAGGTCAAGATCGGCGATCTGCTGGCGTTCTTCGTGCTCGACACCCGCCAGTACCGCACCAACCAGCAGTGCGGCGACGCGATCCAGATCATCTGCCCGGAGTTCCCCGATCCGAACGAGACCTTCCTCGGAGACGCCCAGGAGGCGTGGCTGCTCGGTGGGCTCTCCGGCAGCCAGGCCGTCTGGAAGAGCCTGGCCCAGCAGGTGATCTTCTCGCCGACGCCCTTCCTCGGCCAGCTCAACTTCGACCAGTGGGACGGCTACCCCTTCTCGAGACAGCGGATCGTCGACCACCTGGTGGATCGCGACATCGAGAACTTCGTGGTGCTCACCGGCGACGTGCACGCCTCGGGCGCCGCGTCGGTTCCGCTCGGGCCGGACGACCTCGACACCCGGATCGGCTCCGAGTTCGTGGCGCCGGGGATCGGCTCCTCGTTCGACGACGACCTGGCCAACGCGGCGAAGCTGATCTTCGAGTCGCTCCCTCACGTCGACTACCTCGACGGCACCCGCCGCGGCTACGTGCGGCACACCGTCACGCCCGCGAGCTGGCGCGCCGACTTCCGGCTCGTTGACACCGCGCGCCAGATGACCTCGCCGATCCGGACCGACGCGAGCTTCGTGAGCCAGGCGGGCGTCCCGGGGATCGTCCCCGGCTAGCCTAGAAGAGGGCGCCCCAGAGCAGAGCGGCGATGGCCACCGCGATCACCAGCATGGTCAGCAACGACCCGATGGCGCGGGGCGGCCGCACGCCGAACTCCGGGGCGATGCCGAGCGGGTGGGCGATGCGCGCGACCAGCAGGCCCGCGCCCAGGGAGTGGATCATCCATGCGGGATGTCCCTGGATCTCGGCCAGGCCGATCAGCAGGAGCGCCATGGGCACGTACTCGATGAAGTTGCCGTGGGCGCGTTGCGCCACCAGGATCGCGTCGAACCCACCGTCGCCGAGGGAGACCTCGGACTCCATGCGGGCACGGATGACGCGGACGCTCAGCACCAGCAAGACGATGCCGAGGGCGGCCGCGTAGAGCGTCGTGATCTCGAGGTTCTGCATGCCGGGAGTGTGTGGCGTACCGGCGATGGCCGCCACCGGCCCGAGCCAGGGTGCTACGGGTTGGCTACTGGATGGGCGCGAAGCGAGGGCAGGCGCCGCCCCCGGTGTCGGAGGACAGCGGGACGCTGTCCACCGTCGGAAGGCCCGTCGCGCCGAAGGACTCGACGAAGGACCGTCCGAGCCCCGTGTTGACCCCCGCCCCGAAGTGGCCGGTGGCGAGCTGCACGGTGAGCCCGGTGCGACCGTCGGGGAGGTTGGCCGTCACCGGCAGGGCCAGCTCGGTCGGCTCCTGGGCCGGATCGCCGAAGGTGGGTGCGAAGTTCGCGTTCGCGAGATCGAGCCCGAACGCGTTGCCGATCTGGAACACCACCTCCCACGGCGAGCAGCCGTCGAGCAGGCCGCCCAGGGAGAGGACGTGCGCCGTCTGGGGCTTGCGCGCGTAGTTGGTCGCGTCGCCGACCTCGATCACGGACTGCAGCGCGTGGATCGTGGGATGGAAGAGATCGAGCTCGCCCGGCAAAAAGCCCAGCAGGTCCTCGACGAAGGGCCGCGTGTCGCCCCGATTCAGGATCGTGTGGTAGAGGCCGCCTCCTCCCATGGAGAGGAAGGCCGCGCCGATGGCCGGGTCGGCGCTGAGGGTCTGGGGCAGGGTGAGTGCGCCCTGGCTGTGCCCGGCGGCCGCGACCCGGGTGTCGTCGGTGAGGGCGGGCGCTGTGTCGTCGATCTCCGCCGGCGTGAGCACCAGCTCCTGCATCAGGCGCCGCAGCACGATCATCTCGACGGCCTGCTGGATCTGGTTCGTCCGGGCCGCGAGGGGATTGCCCAGGTTGAAGAACAGCGAGGCCGGCTCCTGCCCGGCGAAGCTGCGGTCGCCGCTGTAGAGCGGTGCGATCGAGCCGATCACGAAGGGCAGCGGGTCCAGGGGCCCATGTCCGAGCTCGGAGATGGTGAAGGCATTGGCGCTGCCGCCGGTGCCGTCCATGAAGAGCAGGATCGGCCAGCCCTCGGCCGGGGCCGGGCCGCAGGGGAACGCGATGTCGAGCCTCACCGTCTCGGTGCTCTGCTGGACGGCCAGGCCGTCGCCGCCCACGACGATGGCGCCGCCACTCAGCGCGTACGGGAGGACCCCCACCTGGTACTTCGGAAGGTCGATGTCGGCTCGGATCCGCCCCTGGCCGCTGCCGCAGGCGACGAGCTGGGTGCGGTTCTGCAGCGTGGGAACCGCCGCGGCCTCCACCGCCGCGGTCAGGGCAGCGAGCTCCGACGTCGCGTCCTGGGTGGTGAAGACGCTGAAGGCCACGAGATCGCTCGCGTCGTGGGTGGTGTGAGCCGCGACGTAGGCGAGCACGTCGCTTCGCTGCTGCTGGAGCGCCGTCCAATCGGGCTCGGAGACCGGGGTGCCCGGGCCGAAGGGGTCTTCGAGGTCGGAGAGCAGCGGGGCCGGGCCGATCGGGCTCCCCGTGGTGTCGAGCACACCGTCGAAGACGAGCAGGGCGTAGCGCGTCTCCTCTTCGAGAGGGTTCCCCGGGTAGGGAAGCGCGGCCAGCAGGTTCTCCGGCCGGAAGCCGGTGGCGGCGCTCGCGTCCTTGAAGTCGACGAGGATCGGCGTGCGCGGGCTCGCCGGGGCATCCAGGTCGACGAGCATCACCTCGGCACCGTCCGCCTGGCTCTCGGTGGGCGTCGGCAGCGACGCCGGGTCGACGCCGCCGCTGGTCCGCAGGAAGGCCGCCGAGTTGAGGCCGAAGCCAGTGGTCTCGGCCGCCGAGGTCCCGAGGATGAAGTTCAGGAACACCCCCGTCTGTCCCGGTGCGGGCAGGCCGATCAGGTCGGGGCTTCCCGCGGCGTCGACGCGGATGTCGTTGGGCCAGGGGAAGGTGAAGAAGCCCGAAGGTCGATCCGGGAGCATCAGCGGGACGACGCTCGGGAGGGTTCGTCCCGGCCCCGGAGTGCTGCCGAGGGCGGGCCGCAGCCTGGCGAAGAAGTCCGAGGGCCCGACCACGCCATCGCCGTCGAGGTCGGCGATGGCGCATGCGCCCGTCGCGGCCTGGCCGATGCAGGGGCGCAGCCCGGCGAAGAAGTCCGACGGGCCGACCACGCCATCGTCGTCGAGGTCGACGTCGCAGGCGTCGCCGTAGCGCTGGATGCCCGGGAGGCTCGTGTCGTCGTCGGCCGGGGCGTTGGCGTCGGCCTGGTCGGCGTTGGGCACCTGGACGCAGTTGTCGTCCGGGTCCTCCACGCCGTCGAGGTCCGTGTCGACGGCGAGGGCCGAGGCCGCCGGAAGCAGCACGAGGAGGGCGAGTCGGGGGAGCAGGGATCGCAGCATGGGGGACTCCTACCCCCCATTGGGCCGAAGCTCGGCCGGCTTGGCAAGTCTCCATTCGGTAGAGCCGGTCCCCCTGGGAGGGCCGCGTGGCTCAGCCGGCCTCCGGCAGCTCCACTGCATAGCGTCCGCGCAGCTCGCGAAGCTGCGCGCGCAGGTGGGCCGCGCGCCGCTCCTGGCGGACGTCCTCGGTGAGCCGCGTGCGCACCTCGTCCACCGTGGGCAGGCGCGCCTCGCTGCGAGCTCGCAGGTAGACGAGGTGCAGGCCGTACGCAGAAGGCACGGGGCCCTGCCAGCGGCCCACGGCCTCGGCGTCGAGCGCGCGGCCGAACTCCTCGCCCAGCACCCGGCCGATCTCGACGCGCGAGCCCGCAAGCTCGCGGCTGCTCGGGAAGCCGTCGCCGTAGCGGCTGGCGGCCTCCGGCCCCTGGCCCGCGAGCTCCGCCAGGATGCGCGTCGCCCGGGCCGCGGGCTCCTCGCGCTGGCCGCTCACGTACACGTGCACGAGGTCGAAGCGCTCGGGCAGGCGGTAGCGCTCCGCGTTCTCGCGGAGCGCCGCCTCGAGGGTCGCGTCGTCGGGGTCCTGGCCCGGCGCCGTGCCCTCGATCGCCAGCCGCATCATGCTGGTCACGTAGCGTCGAACGATCACGTCGCTGCGATCGAGGCCGAGCGACCGCGCCGCCGCGATGGCTTGGGCCTCGTCTTCTGCCGTCTGCTCCGGGTCGACGAAGGCGCCGACCTTCGCGAGGCGCCGCAGAACCACCGGGTCGTCCTCGAGCAGCCCCGCGGCCGCGCCTTCGGCGAACAGGACGGCCTCGTCGATGGCCTGCTCGCGGATGTGACCCCACTGCTCGGGCCCGGGCGGCACACCCGCCACCCGCTGCCAGTCCTCCGCCAGCGCCAGGAGATCCGCCTCGGGGATGCGCAGGGCGGGCAGCGGCTCCGGCATCAGCAGCTGGCCCGCCGCACCGAGCAGGAGGAAGTGGAGGAGGGGAGAGCGAAGCCATCGCATCGTCGAGAGGGATCCTAGAATACCGGCCGTGCGCCGCTCTCTGCTCATCATCTGGGTCTGCCTGACCGGTTCCGCCGTGGCCCTCGCCCCCGGGGCCACCGCGCATCCGCTGGCGCCGGCGTTGCTCAGCCTCGACGCCGTCCCGACGGATGCGGCGGACGAGCGCGTCTACCGCGTGACCTGGAAGACGCCGCTGCGTCTGCCGCCCGGCGTGCGCCTCGAGCCGCAGCTGCCCGAGGCGTGCGAGCCGCGCGGCGCGGCCGAGCAGGGGCAGGAAGGGACGGCGTGGATCGCGCGCTTCGAGGTGGTCTGCGCGGGGGCGAGCCTCGCCGGCCAGGAGATCGGCGTGCGCGGGCTCCCGGCACGGGGAGCGGGGGCCGTGGTTCGCGTGGCCGCCTCCGAGGCTCCCGCGTTCCAGCAGGTGGTCACGGCCACGGCGCCCACGGTTCGCATCCCCGAGCGCGTGAGTCGCGCCGCGGTGTTTCGCGACTACGCGGAGCTCGGCACCCACCACCTGGTCTTCGGCTTCGACCACGTGCTCTTCGTGCTCGG
>JASJCN010000274.1 GCA_030065975.1 Myxococcota bacterium | reverse complement strand
CACCGCGGCGCGGGACGCCGATCGGCCCGCGTCGTCGAGCCGTCAGACCGCGTCGTCGAACTCGTAGCGGTAGATCCGGTCCATCGGGTCGTCACGCGTCATGCGCAGGGTGGCCTCCAGGCGGCCATCCTCGACGTGGTAGACCCAGCCGTGCAGGACCGGGAACTCCCCCTCGTGCCAACGTCGCTGCACGAAGGAGGTCTTGGCGAGGTTCATGAGCTGCTCGCGGACGTTGAGCTCCACGAGCCGGTTCCAGACCTCCTGCTCGTCGGCCAGCGCCTCCAGCTCCTCGCGGTGCATGTGGTAGACGTCCTTGATGTTGCGGATCCACTTGTCGAGGATGCCGGTCTTGCGGTGGCCCAGGGCCGCCTGGACGCCGCCGCAGTGCGTGTGGCCGCAGACGATGATGTGATCGACGCGCAAGGAGAGCACGCCGTACTCGAGCAGGCTCATGAGGTTGAGGTCGGAGTGCGTGACGATGTTCGCGATGTTGCGGTGCACGAACATCTCGCCGGGGCCCGTGCCCGTGATCTCGTCGGGCACGACCCGGCTGTCGGCGCAGCCGATCCAGAGGAAGGGCGGCTGCTGCCCCTCGGCCTGGCGCGCGAAGTACGACTCGTCGACCTCGAGCTTGCGCCGGACCCAGTCCTGATTGTTCTCGAGAAGCTGCTTGTAGCGGTCCATGGGCGCCGGAGTGTGCCACAGCGCGTCGGCTGCGACACGGCGCGGGCCTCGCTTCGGGAAGGCGTGCGCGACCGCCTCGTGCGCGCAGTCGGGGCCGCCTCGTGCGCGCGAGACCGGCATCCCGCCGACCCGACCGGCGGGTGCCCTCAGTCCTCCGCGGTCGCGTGAAGGCGGCGCCGGATCTCGTCGTCACTGACGTCCTCGATCGGCGTGCTGAGGATCCACAGGTGACCGCTCGGGTCGGCGACGCGCCCCTCGCGCTTTCCCCACGGGCGGTCCTCGATCTCGATCACGATGCGTCCGCCACCTTCCACCATGCGGGTCGCCGTCGCGTCGGGATCGTCGACGGTGAGGTGCAGCAGGCAGGGCGATCCGCCGAGAGCCTGTGGGGAAAGGAGGCCCCAGCTCGGTACGCTCTCCGCGAGGGAGACGACCGCGTCCCCGACGGCGAAGGCGGCGTGGACGACGCGCCCTTCGGGGTCTGCGAAGTGCTCGATCAGGTCGGCGCCGAGGGCGCTGGCGTAGTAGTCCAGTGCATCCTGGGGCGCGTCGACGATCAGTCGGGGAGTGAGATCGGTGTGTGTCGGCATGGGCCGACCCTCGCTCAGCGGTCGCCCTTCCGCTTGAACGTTTCTCCCGCCGCGCCGAGCGCATGGCGCGGCTCCTGGTCGATCGGTCGGAACCGGGTCGGGGGGCTGCCGGAGAACGCCACGAACTCGCGGCTCAGGTGGGCCTGGTCCGAGAAGCCCGTCGTCGCGGCAAGGTCCACCCAGGAGCCCCGACGAGGCGCCTCGTCGAGCGCGGTCGAGAACCTCTCCACGCGCGCGAGCAGCTTGGGCCGCAGGCCGACGCGCCGTGCGAGCAGCTCGTGGAGGCCGCGTCGCGAGAGTCCCGCTTCCTCCTGCACCTCGGCGACCGGGCGGCCCGAGGCCAGCGCGTCCGCGACCGTGCGAACCAACCGGTCCTCCGCGGGGCGCTCGCGGATTCGCTCCGTCAGGAATGCCTCGAGGGTGCCGAGCCGGAGGGCCGGGTCGTCGAGGGCGCAAAGCGCCGCATGGAGCTTCCGTGCGTCGGCTCCCCAGACCTCGGCACCGTCGAGGATCGTGTCGGTGAAGCGCATCGCGTCGATGTCGTGGAACGCCGTGGCGCCCCCGCTCCGGAAGGAGACGCCGCACACCGCCCGCTTCTGGTCGGAGTCGATCACCACGGGACGCGTCAAGGCGCCCTGCAGGCCCACGGGGCCGATCCGGCGCGCCGGGCGACCGGGCTCGTCCCAGTGCCGAAGCTCCGGACCGAACAGGTTGAGCAGCAGCTGGCCACCCGTCGAGGGCATGACCTGCTCGTAGTGGAAATCGGCCGGCTCGCTCGTGTAGGTCCATACGGAGCGGACCCAGGCACGAAGGGCAGGGGCCTCCGGGGGACGAGATGCGCGGTCGGGCAAGGACGGCGGTCTCGGGTTGTCGGGACTCCCCATCGCCATGCCCTCCGTCGGCGTCTCGCGCGTGCCCTGGAGCTGACACGCCGCCATGAGACGGACGCCAACGTACTCGAGGTAGCACGGCGCCGGCCAGGCTCGCCTCCATCTCCTCGACCCGTGCAGGTCCTCTGCTGCAGTGTCGTCTCTCGACTGCAGCGGCATCGGTCCTTCCCGTCCGTGCGCCCCCGAGAGCCGGAACGCCGCTTGCACAAGACGTGGCTGGATCGAGCGTTCCGTCTGCGAAGGGCGGGCGTTCCCGCAGGGAGCCCTGGCCATGACCCGAGTCATCGTGAGTCTGACGATCTTCCTGGCGCTGCTCGGCATCGCCGCGAGCGTCGAGCACCTGCTCGCCAGCGAGCACTACAACGCGGGATTCGACGAGCACCCCGTGCCCTCCCGCATCCACGTCATCCTCGGTGCGCTCTACCTCGGGCTCGCGCTGGTCCAGTTCGCGGGCGAGGTGCGGCGCCGCTGGCCGGGGTTCCATCGCGTGGCCGGGAGGGTGGCCGTCGTGGCCGGTGTGGGTGCAGGCATCACGGCACTCGTGATCGCCGCCTGGTTCCCGTTCGGCGGGACACCGGAGCTCGTGATCACGGGACCCTTCGCGCTGCTCTTCGGCTACGCGTTGGCCCGCGGCCTCTGGTTGGCGCGTCGACGGCGCTTCGCGGAGCACCGCGAGTGGATGATCCGCGCGATGGCGGTCGGCACGAGCATCTCGACGATGCGCCTGATCTTCGTGCCCGCGCTCATCTCGTTCGGTGGCCAGGAAGAGGTCGCGCGTTGGCTCTCGCTCGTGTGCTTCGGGATCGCGTTCGTGATCCACTCGACCGTGGCCGAGCTCTGGATCCGATCGACGAGGTCGGGCGACGGGCGGGCTCCCGAGGTCGTCCCTCGGCCACTCTTCCGGGATCTCGGCAGGCAGGTGGAGGCGGAGTGATGGCGGCTCCCGTGCGCGACCCCGACGTCGCGAGCCCGGACGGGTTCGATCGCTCGAGCGCGGCGACGAAGCTCGTCTACGGGTCCGGTGCGACGCCCTTCGGCATCAAGGACACGGCGTTCAACTACTTCCTGCTGATCTACTACAACCAGGTCCTCGGTCTGGACCCCTTCCTCGCCGGGCTGGCCCTCGCGATCGCCGTCGTGCTCGACGCGATCTCCGACGTGGCCGTCGGCTATGTGTCCGATCACTGGCGTTCCCGCTGGGGTCGGCGCCACCCGTTCATGTACGCCGCGACCGTGCCGGTCGCCCTGTCGTTCTACCTCCTCTGGAACCCGCCGAGCGCCGTGGTGGGGGGCGAGGGCGCGCTGTTCTCCTACCTGCTGGTGATGGCGATCCTCGTGCGGAGCTTCCTGACGCTCTTCGAGGTTCCGAACTCGGCCATGGGTCCCGAGCTCACGAAGGACTACGACGATCGAACCCGGCTGATGGCCTTCCGGTACGTCTTCGGCTGGCTCGGCGGCCTCTCGATGGCGGTCCTCACCTACATGGTGCTCCTGCCTTCCGACGGGGCGGGCCAGCTCGGTGCGCGGGGCTACCAGCTGCTCGGGATGGTCGGCAGCGGCTCCATGCTCGTCATGATGCTGTTCTCCGCGCTCGGCACGCATCGGCACGTACCCGACTTCTACCAGCCGACGGCGGGTGCCGATCCTCACCTGCGCTCGGTGCTCGGCGAGGTCGCGGAGATGTTCCGGAACCGATCCTTCGTCTCGGTCTTCGTCTCGGCGCTCCTGTTCGGCGCGGCCGCGGGCCTCGGGCAGGCGATGTCCATCTACGTGGCGACGTTCTTCTGGTCGCTCGAGTCGGCCGAGATCGGTCTCATCCCCATGCTGGGGCTGGTCGCCGTCCCGATCTCGTTCGTGATGGCGCCGCGGCTCGCGGAGCGGTGGGGGAAGAAGGAGGCCACGATGCGCTTCTTCCTGTTCGCGATCGCCTTCCTGCCGATCGCGTTCATCGCGAAGCTCGCGGGCGTCTTCCCCGACCGGGACAGCGTGCTGTATCTCCCCGTCCTGATGTCGAACTACCTCATCGAGACGACGGCCATCATCTCGATGCAGATCGTCTTCGCCTCGATGAACGCGGACGTCGTCGAGGATCGCAGCGCCGAGACCAGCGGCCGACGCGACGAGGGGTTGATCTTCGCAGCGCGGAACTTCTCCAAGAAGGCCGTCTCCGGCCTCGGTGTGCTGCTGGCCGGAGCCATCCTCTGGGTCGCGGGTTTCCCGGATCAGGCGGAGCCCGGGGACGTCGCGCCCGGAGCCGTCACCGCGCTGATCGCGATCTACCTGCCGGTCCTCCTCGCCCTGTACCTGGCCTCGTGGCGCGCGCTCCGGACCTACGACATCGACCGTGCCAAACACATGTCGAATCTGCGGCAGCAGGCCGTCTGAGGACGTAGGAGCATCGCCAACGGGGCACCTCGCGGGACCGCGAATCGCCATGCTGGCTCAACTCCGAACGAAGCCCGTTGCCGCGGCCGCTCCGCACGGGTGCTCAGTCGCAGGGCGCGTGGCGGCGTTCCTCCGGTGCTCACACGAGGTTCTGGAGCTCCGCCATGACGTCCCTGAGCCGATCCCGGATCGCTCCGCGGGACGCGATCAGTTCGTCGAGCGCCTCGAGGTGTTGGTTCCCGGAGTCGACTTCCCTCTGGGTGCTTCCGACCCCCGCGTTCCTGGCGCCGATGAGCCGCGCGGCCACCTCCTCCGGCGAGCCCTCGCCAGACGCGAGGAAGGCCAGCAGGGTCGCCTCGGCCTCGCCGACCGCGGCCCACGGGTCGGCATTGCCCGCCGCGTTGTCTCGAGCGCGTTCCGCCTCGGAGGGATCGACGGACCGCGGGGAGAGGCACAGGTCCAGACTGATCTTGCAGTTCAGCGGGTAGAACAGGTTCGGAGGTCCGCAGGCGACGGCCTTCGAGTACGCGTTTCTCGCCCGCACCGCGTACGGCCGCCACTCCTTCCTCGCGGCTCCGTTCTTCTTGAGCGCTACGGCCCGCCGACGCAGCGTGGAGCCCACCATCGCATGGCGTTTCCCCGACTCGCTCACCTGGAGGAGCCCTTCCAGTCGCTCGACCGATCGGTCGAACCACGCGACCGCCTGCTTGGGGTCCTGCTCGAACACGTCGAAGGCGGCCCGGCCCTCGCAGTTCGCGAGCTGCTCGACCGTGTCCATCGGAGCGTTGGAGGTCGTCGCGGCCTTCTCGAAGAACGGAATCGCGTCGGCATAGAGCCCCAGGGCCGCGAAGGCCCGGCCCATGGCGAAGTTCGTTTCGCCATCGGCCGCGAGCAGTGCGCGCTGGTCGATCTGCAGCTCCCTCAGCTCCTCGTGGAGAGCGGCTTCTTCCGCGGGATCCGCATCCTTCGCGCGGACCTCGATGTCCGTCAGGTAGTCCACGAGCTCCTGATGCGATACGAAGACGGGCCGTCTGGGCTGGCCTGTCGCTCCACGGCGTTCCGCCCAGTGGAGCACGTAGCCCGGGTCGCCGTAGACCTGATAGGCACCCCATGTGACGTCGCCGTCCGCGCGGTCCTGATAGGCGAGCTCGCGCGCGGTGCGCACGGCGTCCTGAAGGGTGGCTCCGTCGAGGAGCTGGCGGTACAGGCACTCCGCAAAACCTCTCGCCGACTGGTCTTCGACGGCCCAGCCTGCCACCACGACGACCGCGACTCCCATCTGGACGAGGTGCTCGGCGAGGCTCGCCGCGAGCCGGTTGGGATCGCGAAGCTTGGGAGGGGCGATCTCCCCGGTCGCCGTCCTTCCCAGGTGGCAGCAGTTCAGGAAGACGATCGAGGGGACCGCTCGGAGATTCTCGAACTCCGATGCCGTCAGGAGACGCCTATCGGCAAGGAAGACCCCCGACCGGACGCACGCCTCGCAGTGGTCCTCGACCGCGCACTCGGCGTCATCCTCTTCGTAGACGCCGTGCGCAGCGATGTGGATGATGTCGTACTCCTCGCGATAGAAGGCGCTGAAGATCTCGTCTGCGCTCTTCTGGATGAGCGGCTCGCCCACGTCGATGTCCCGCTCGCGGAGCAGGTCCGCCACCCGCTCGGCCTCCTCGACGGCACCGGGCAGGGCGGGCTCGACATCGGCCGGCTCTCCAACCACGAGCGCTCGTTGGCGAGAGGCGCGCCGCGGCTTGGAGCGCGGGTTCGTGGTCACGAGGGTTCGGAGCATGCCGACGCGAACGCCCAGCGGCGCCAGCGAACCGCCCTCGGACGGAGGATCGAGAAGCTCCCACGGGATCCGGGCCGACTGGGAGTCGAGCTCGA
>JASJCN010000273.1 GCA_030065975.1 Myxococcota bacterium | reverse complement strand
TTGAATATGGTCTCGACTACATTAGCTTTATCAACGGGCAGCAAGCCGCAGCTCAGCGAGCGTGGTTTTTTGGGGACATTGCCTTCCGCGCCCGTCAATCCCTCAACCAGGAAGACATTTTCAAAACGACAGTTCAAGGTGCTCGACGAATTTTGCAAGCAGACCGATTAGTAGTTTACCATTTTAACCCAGACTGGAGCGGTACGACGGTTGCCGAATCCGTCGGCTCAGGATGGACCAAGGTACTGGATGAAAAAATTGATGACCCTTGTTTTCGGGGTCGTTATATTGAGCTGTACAGGAATGGACGGGTGCGAGCCATCAACGACATTTATCAAGAACCAGGTCTGACTGATTGCCACATTCGCACTTTGGAAAAATACGATGTCAAAGCCAATTTGGTCGCTCCCATTCGCAAGAATAATGAGCTCATGGGCTTACTGATTGCCCACCAATGCTCTGCTTCGAGGGTCTGGCAGAAGTCGGAAATCGATTTCTTCTCCCAGTTAGCGACCCAGGTGGAA
The DNA here is from genome assembly GCA_030065975.1 of Myxococcota bacterium. GTDB lineage: Bacteria > Myxococcota_A > UBA9160 > UBA9160 > UBA6930 > JASJCN01. The sequence goes on along the minus strand of JASJCN010000273.1, from coordinate 5,919 downwards.
TATGCCCTCGACCATTTGAGCTTCATTGAAAAGATCCAAGCCACCGCCGGACGCGCTCGCTTATTTGGCGATATTGCTTTTCGCGCGCGTCAATCCCTCAACCAAGAAGACATCTTCCGCATCACCGTTCAGGGAGCCCGCAAAGCCTTAAACACAGACCGGGTGCTGATTTATCGCTTTAATCCGAACTGGAGTGGGAAGATGGTTGCCGAATCCGTAGAATCAAATTGGCCGAAGGTACTGGATGAAACCATCGATGACCCTTGTTTCCGGGGGCGTTATGTCGATCTATATATGAATGGACGGGTGCGAGCCATCAACGACATTTATCAAGAACCGGGTCTGACGGATTGCCATATCCGCACCTTGGAACAGTACGATGTCAAAGCCAATTTGGTTGCCCCCATTCGCAAAGACAATCAGCTCTTTGCCCTACTGATTGCCCATCAGTGCTCTGCACCAAGAGCTTGGCAAAAATCAGAAATCGATTTCTTCTCGGAGTTGGCGACTCAAGCCGAATATGCCCTCGATCATATCAGTTTCATCGAAAAATTAGAACAAGCCTGCCAAACCGCTGAAATAGCTTCCCAGGAACAGCGCCAGCAAAAAGAGGCGATTCAGAGTCAACTGGACGCATTGCTCAATGATATCCAAGGGGCTGTCAAAGGCGACCTTACCGTTCGCTCTCAAGTCAAAGAGGGGGAAATGGGCATTGTCGCTGACTTCTTAAACGCTACTATCGAAAACTTGAGGCGGATTGTGCTGCAAGTGCAATCGGCATCGGGTGCGGTGACGCAAACCGTTCATCGCAATGAAGAAAACATTCAAACTCTCTCTACCGAGGCACTGCGCCAGGCACGATCGATCACCGTGGCCCTGGGGCAAATTCAAACCATGGCTGAATCCATCCAGGGAGTAGCTGCTAATGCTCAAGAAGCTCAACTCAAGGTTCAACAGGCCAATCAGACTCTACTAGAGGGGGATGAAGCCATGAATCTTACAGTAGATGGCATCTTGGCGATTCAGGAAACGGTTGAGGAAAATGCCCAGCAGGTCAAGCGCCTGGGCGAGGCATCGCAAAAGATTTCCAGAGTGGTGAACCTGATTCGGGATTTGGCAAGTCAAACCCAGGTTTTAGCTCTGAATGCCTCAATTGAAGCCAGCGATTCGGCAAAAGAAGGTCAAGGTTTTGCTGTGGTCGCGGAAGAGGTACGTTCTCTCTCAGAGCAGTCCACAGCAGCCACTAAGGAAATTGAACAAATTGTTGAGGAAATCCAAACAGAAACCAATCAAGTCGTCAATGCGATGGAAGCTGGGCGGGAACAGGTGATTGCTGGCACTCAATTAGTGGAAACAACTCGGCAAAAACTCAACTCTATTGCCACTGTCAGTGCTCAAATTCGAGAGCTGGTGGAAGAAATGGCTCAAGCGGCTACCGCCCAAGCGCAAACTTCAGCTTCTGTATCCAAGACCATGGGGGAAGTTGAAACAATTGCTCAAAAAACCTCAGAGCAATCCGTCGCTGGAGCAGAGTCTTTCACCAAGCTCTTGGCAGTTGCCCAAGAACTCCAGGAAAGTGTTGCTCAGTTCAAAGTTCAGTAATAATCCACAATCCCCAATCGCGATATGGTATCTGACTTCCAACCCCGTGAGTCTTACCAGTTTTTCCTGGAAGAAGCTCCGGAACTTTTGCAGAGTCTTGAAAAAGGGTTATTAGACCTGCGTCAGGACCCCAGTCTTTCAAAAATTCATGACCTGATGCGGATAGTCCATTCTCTTAAAGGTGGAGCTGCTTGTGTTGGCTTAAACCACATTCAGAACTTAGCTCACCAACTTGAGAGTATCTTTAAAAGACTCGGCGAGAAAAAGTCTGAAATTGACCTTGAGCTAGAAAATTTGCTGCTCTATGCTTATGATTGTCTTCGAGCACCTTTACTCGAAGAGATTCAAATAGGTAAAAGTAATCAAGAGGCTGCTCTAGAAAAAGCTCAACCCGTCTTGGCTCGACTAGAGGCCAAACTCAGCTTGAATGAGAAAAAAAAGACAGATGCCACGGAGTTTCTCTTGGCCGAAGAAGTGGCTCAGGGGCTAAGTCGCTTAGAAGTCATCTTGGGGAATCCTAATGTACTAGAAATGCGAGAGGCTTTAAAGGCTCAGGTAGAAATATTTAGGAAGTTGGGAGAACTCTCGGACCTTCCAGATTTTGTCGCCATTGCCCAAACTACTCTGAAAGCTCTGCAAACCAATTCTCAAGCTGACCAAACCATTGGTCAGCTTGCTTTAGAAGATTTTCGGGCTGCTCAAGAAGCAGTTTTAGCGGGAAACCGCCACCCAGACGGAAACCCCTGTGCAGCTCTGGGAAATCTTGCTTCATCTCCATCATTTGAGGACAAGGTAGAGGGGGAAGAAACTCTCTTGTCTTCTCCCTCTCCTCATCTCCCCCTCTCCCCCAAAGCCGCTCTTCATCTAGGAGTGCGGATGGATCTCGACCGCTTAGAACTCCTCAATAATCTTGTCGGGGAATTAGTTACCCAAGACAACCGTTTTCTCTTGCAAAATCAACAACATGAGGAAACCCTTGAAGTGCTGAGAGGGTGCTTGAACCGCTTTAAACAACTGGAGCGGGCTTTCCAGAGTTGGGGGAATCAACTTTCCTCAGACAGAAACGGGATTAATAAGGTTGAGCTCTCACTGAATAAGCATTCACGCTCGATTAGTCACAGGGATTCCCATCGCTCCTTGCCAGCTATGAGGCAAACTTTGACGGAAGAGATAGCACAACTCGAAGAGGTGCTTCAAGATCTAGGACTACTGAACCAGGGATTTCAAAAAATTCTCAAGCACAGACAAAAAAACATCAAACAAATCCAAACGAATCTCAGTCAGGCTAGGATGTCACCTGTCGGGGAGCTACTCAACCAATTTCATCGCATGGTGCGCGATCTAGCGGTTAAGGAAAATAAGCAAGTTCGGCTGAAACTCAATGGTGTGAAGACCCTGGTCGATCGAGCAATTTTAGAGAAGCTCTACGATCCGTTAGTTCACTTAGTCCGCAATGCTTTAGCTCACGGCATCGAAGCACCGGAGGTGCGACAAGCTCAAGGGAAATCTCCCCAGGGAACCATTACCATCTCGACCTATCATCGAGGCAATCAAACCTATATTGAGGTACAAGATGATGGTCAAGGCATTGACTTGGAGAAAATTCGAGCTTCAGTCATAGCGAGGAGTTGGCTATCGCCCACTGATGCTGCCACTGCATCTAAAGAGCGTTTATATGAATATCTATTTAGCTGCGGTTTTTCTACAGTTGAGCAAGTGAGTCAGCTTTCGGGACGAGGAATGGGCTTGTCCGCCGTGCGATTACAAGTCAGTACTTTGAAAGGGTCAGTGACAGTTACCTCTGAACCAAGAAGAAGCACTACTTTTACCCTGCGTTTGCCCTTGACTCTAACTATTATCAAGTTATTAGTTTTCAGTATTGACGCTCGTCTCTTGGCAATACCTGGCGCTCAAATCTTCTCGATTGTGATTGCCCAACAGCAGCAAATAGAGACTTCACAGGACAGGCAATTTTACTACTGGCAAGGACAGCGCATTCCTCTATATCCCCAATCTCTCCTGTCTGCTTACCGCTATCCCACAGTATTCAAGACCAGCCAATCGCTCCCAGGGAAAGACTGGAAAAAATTAGGGAAAGTTACTCTCCTTCTGCTCTCCCGAGGAGAGCAATTCATCGCTGTGAAAATAGATCAAATTTTGATGGAGCAGGATTTGGTCATTAAACCTTTTAATGAGGCAATTACACCCCCGTCTTCTTTATGTGGCTGTACGATTCTGGGGGATGGTAGTTTAGTCCCTGTCCTTGACGGCTCGGCATTGGTGGAAAAATGGCTTCAATTTTCAGAATCAGGTGAAACTGTCCCTCCCTTACCCTCATCATTTACCTTACCCCCACCTCCAGCGCTCCTCGTGGTGGATGATTCTCTTACCATACGACAAACTCTATCGATGACTTTGCAGAAAGGGGGATACAGAGTCATACTAGCCAGAGATGGCTGGGAAGCACTCGCACAGTTGCGACAAGAGTCGCAAATTCAGGGGATCATTTGTGACATTGAAATGCCCCGGATGAATGGTCTTGAGTTTCTCAGTCGCTGCCGACAGTTGAAAGGCGAATCCCTGCCAATCATCATGCTGACATCCCGCAGTAGTGAGAAGTATCGCCAGCTGGCTCAGCAGTTAGGAGCCACCAGCTATTTGACTAAACCTTATGTGGACGAGGAGTTGCTGAGTATCCTCAAGACCATTCGTGAGAAGTTGGGGTTAAACTAAGCTGATTTCCCCTGGATTAGATTTACTTATATTTCCCTTAGTTCTACTTCCGATAAGGTCTCACTATGAGTAGTAGAAATTACCAATTAATAAGGGTTGTAGCGTTTTGGTCATTACGCCCGATTAGTTGTTGAGAATAGGGGGAGTAGTTGAGAATGAGCCCCTAGTTGTTGAGAAAAAATAATCAAGTTTACTTATTTGCTTTAACTAGGGTCAGATCTAGCCAAGCTGTCACCAGGGGCAATCTAGCTCGAAACGCTTGTCCTACAAAGGTTTCAAAACTGATTTTTGGCGATCGCTAGCCTGATTAAATATTGCAGCTTCTGGGTAGAAACTGCAAAACTAGGAATTTTTATCAAAGTTACTAAATTGCTGAATTACATATGCTGCAAGGATTATAGCGATTATGCTTAAAAAGCAGTTTTAACTGTCTCAAACACTGAAACCTGCAAAATTATCTAGATTGCCCCTCATGACACTCTCGCTAGTTTTCCCCGATAAAGCTACAGAACATTTATTAGGAGAGGGGATACTGCCAAAACATTTGAATGACGACAAAATTGGCAGAGTAATGGATAAACTTTATGTCAAAGGATTAACTAATATTTTCCTGTTGATTGCCCTGGCTGCTGTCAAAAAATATGGGATATCAACCAACTATTCTCATTTAGATGCTACGTCATTTTCTGTCCAGGGAAAATATGAAAATAACTGGCCAGAAGTGGAGGTAGTCAGAGAAGGTAAAAAAGATGAATTATCAGAGTCTGAATCTCTACCTCAACCAATTAAGATTACCTATGGTTATTCTCGTGATAAACGACCAGATTTAAAACAATTTATGCTGGATTTAATAGTGAGTGGGGATGGAGATATTCCCTTATTTTTGAGGACAGGAGATGGGAATGAAACTGATAAAGCTGTCTTTGGTAAAATCTTAGCTGACTTCAAAAAACAAGTAGATTTTCAAAGTATCCAGCTGGCAGATAGTGCCTTATACAGTCAAGACAATCTGTTGTTAATCAAAGATTTAAACTGGATAACCCGAGTCCCTTTATCGATTAAAGCTGCCCAGTATTTAGTCACAGAGACAAGGGAAAAAGAATTAGTAAAGAGTTCAGAAAACCCTGGTTATTCCTTCGTAATAAAAAAAAGTAATTATGGCGGAATAGAACAAAGATGGCTAGTAGTAGAAAGTGAGAAAAGAAAAGAATCAGATCTGAGAAAACTAGAGAAGAAGTTAACCAAAAAACAGCTCGCAGCGACCCAGTTACTGGCGCGTCTAGCTCGGTCAAAATTCGAGAGTGCTGCCGAGGCTAAAGCTATTGTTAAAGCTGAAAATAAACAACTGAAATATCATCAGTTAAATCTAGTCAAACTGAATAAAGTTAAGTCTAAAAAATCCAACAAGAATGTTTATCAAATCGAAGTCACTCTTTCAGAAAATTCGGAAATAATTGCCACAGAAAAAAAGAAAGCTGGTCGGTTTATTTTAGCTACTAATATCCTAGAAGCTCAAGAATTAAGTGCGGATGAAATTCTGACAGCTTATCGAGAACAACAAGCAGCAGAAAGGGGATTTGCTTT
>JASJCN010000272.1 GCA_030065975.1 Myxococcota bacterium | reverse complement strand
CTACCAGATGTGGGTGGCGCCCGACGCGCGCCGCAGCGGGCTCGGCGCGGCCCTTCTCGATGCGGTGGTCGCTTGGGCGCGGAGGGAAGGGGTCCGCGAGCTCTCGCTCGCCGTGAGCCTCGTGAACGAGCCCGCCCGGCGGCTCTACGAGCGCGCCGGCTTCGTTCCGTGCGGAGAGCATGCCCTGCGCCCCGGCTCGAGCCTGCGAGCCCAGGACATGCGCCTCGCTCTGCGTCCGCGCTGAATCCCCGCCGCCGCGGTGGTAGCCTGTCTCGCGAGAGCGAGGTTGCCATGGCCCACCTGTACCGCGTGCTCGTCCCGGTCGGCGACATCGAGGAGGCCGCGCGCTTCTACACGGCCGTGCTCGGCCAGGAGGGCCGACGCGTCTCGCCCGGCCGCCACTACTTCGACTGCGAGGGGACGATCCTCGCGTGCTTCGATCCGGGTGCGGATGGCGACGGCCACGCGGCCCGCCCCAATCCCGAGGAGATCTACCTGGCCGTCGCGGATCTCCCCGCGACGCTCGCCGCCTGCGAGCAGGCCGGCGCCCGCTTCTCCGAGGAGGAGCGCGCGGCGGTGGGGCACCTGGGCCGGATCCAGAAGCGCCCGTGGGGCGAGGAGTCCTTCTACGTGCGCGACCCCTTCGGCAATCCCCTGTGCTTCGTCTCCCGCGAGACGGTCTTCACCGGGTAGCCCGTGTCTTCCGCCCTCGACGCCCCGGCCAGGCCCGCGCGCGACTGGATCCACGGCCTGAAGAGCCTGTGGCGCTTCGTGACGACGCCGAGCGACCTCGCGAACAGCTTCGACGCCATGCTCTCGCTGGCCGGGCCGACGGTCGAGCGCGAGTTCCGGCGCTTCGCCGAGCATCCCACCGGGGCCCGGATGCTGGCCGAGCGACCGCGCCGCGACCTGAACGCCCTGCTCGGCGACCGCGCCGCCCTCGCGACCATGCCGGCCGGGAGCTTCGCCGCCGCCTACCTCGAGTACCTGGGTGGGGAGGAGATGGGCTCCGCGGAGCATTTCCTCGAGGCGGCGCAGCTCGAGGAGAAGGCGCCCCGGCTGGGCTGGAGCGACGACCACCTCTGGTTCGTCTCGCGCATGGCGAACAGCCACGACCTCTTCCACATCGTCGGCGGATACGGCCGCGACATCGTGGGCGAGGTCGGCGTCGTGTGCTTCACGGCCGGACAGATCCCGCTGCTGCCGCTCAAGCTCCTGTTGCCCTACTTCGCGGTGCTGCGGCCGAGCCAGCCGATCCACTGGCTGCGCTACCTGCGCGAGTCGTTCGTGCACGGACGCGAGACGCCGTCCCTGGCCTGCGTGGACTACGAGGCGCTCCTCCCCCTGCCCCTCGAGGAGGCGCGCCGACGGATCGGTGCCGTCCCCTGGGCGCTGGCGCACCCCGGCGGCACTCCCGCGGCGGGCTGGCTGATGCAGCGGATCGAACGCCGCGTGACCCTGGTCTAGGAGGAAGCATGGGCGCGCGCGTGCTGCTCGGATTGTCCGCTCTGGTGTGGCTGCCCTACGGCCTCTTCTGCCTGATGCAGCCCGGCTTCCTGGAGGGCGCAGCCGGGCTCGTCGCCTCCACCCCCACCGCCACGGGCGAGCTGCGCGCCATGTACGGCGGGCTCCAGGCCGCTCTCGGCGTGCTGTGCGGGCTCGGGTGTCTACGCCTCGAGTGGCGCGACCCGGCGCTCATTGCCCTCGGGTTCCTCACGGCCGGGCTCGCGCTCGCGCGCATCGCAGGCGTCGCCCTCGGCTCGGGAGTCGAGCCCTACACCGCGGTGGCGGTGGCCTTCGAGGTGGCGAGCGCGGGGCTCGCCTTCGGGCTGCGCGCGAGGCTGCGCGCGCGGAGCCCGGCCGCCGAAGGGGCGTGAGGCGCTCGATGGAGCCCGCTCGCATCGAGCTGCGTCCGGGCACCCCCGCCGACTGGCCGCACATCGCGCGCTGTCACCGCGAAGCGATGGGCCCGCACATCGAGGTGGCCTGGGGCCACTTCGACGCCGAGGCCCAGCGCGAGCGGCTGGAGGCGAGCACCGACCCGACCCAACACGAGATCGTCCTCCTCGAGGGCCGCGTCATCGGCTGCCTATGGGTGCGCACCCATCCCGACACCCTCGAGCTGGTCCGACTGTGGATCCTCCCGGAGGCGCAGAGGCGCGGGATCGGCGGCCAGCTCGTGGCTCGATTGTGCGTGCGCGCCGATGCCGAGAGCCTCCCCGTTCGGCTGCGAGTCCTCTGCAAGAACCCGGCACGGGCGCTCTACGAGCGCCATGGCTTCGAGGTCGTCGGCGAGACGGAGACGCACTTCCAGATGAGGCGGGCGCCCCGGCCCCAGGCGTGAGGGCTACCCTGCCGGCATGAAGCTCACGGTCGCCACCTGCCAGTTCGACGTGAGCGCCGACGTCGCCCGCAACCTGCGCTTCGTGCTCCGGCAGATGCGCGCCGCGAAGAAGCGCGGGGCGCACGTGGCCCACTTCTGCGAGGGCAGCCTCTCCGGCTACGCCGGCGTCGACTTCGCGCGCTTCGACGGCTTCGACTGGGAGGAGCTCGAGGCCGCCACGCGCGAGGTGCTCGACCTGGCTCGGGAGCTCCGCCTCTTCGTCCTGCTCGGCTCGTCGCACCGGCTCTCGGGCCGCCGCAAGCCGCACAACAGCGTCTACGTGATCGACGATCGCGGCCGGATCCAGGATCGCTACGACAAGCTCTTCTGCGCCGGAGATCGCAAGGGCACGAGCGGCGATCTCTCCCACTACAGCCCAGGCGATCATTTCGCGGTCTTCGAGATCCGGGGGATCCGCTGCGGCGTGCTGATCTGCCACGACTACCGCTACCCCGAGCTCTACCGCGAGTACAAGAAGCGGGGCGTCCAGGTGATGTTCCACTCCTACCACGCCGGCAACGTGTCGCCCGCGCGGGTGCGCGCCATCGAGCAGGCGATCGGCCCGGAGAACCTCCCCTACAACCACGGGCGCACGTACCCGGAGATCACCATGCCCGCCTCCATGCAGGCGGCCGCGGCGAGCAGCCACGTCTGGATCAGCTGCCCCAACTCCTCGGCGCGGGAGAGCTGCTTCGGCTCGTTCTTCGTCCGCGCCGACGGGGTGATCACCGGGCGCCTGCCTCGCCACCGTCCCGGGATCCTGCTCTCGACGGTCGACACGCGAGCGCCTCTCTACGACTCGACGGTCGTCTGGCGCGAGAACGCGATGAAGGGCGTGTTCCACTCCGGGCGCGCGCCCGGCGACCTCCGTTCCCGCGACCCCCGTTCTCGCAACCGGAAGGCCTTGTGATGGCCGCAGCCAGAGAGGCGAACAAGCCGTCGGCGGAGGTGCTCTTCTTCCGCATGCTGAACCGCCTGGTCGAGCCGGCGATCCGGGTCGGGATCGGCTCGCCGCGCATCGTGCCGAGTGGCTTCGTGGTGGTGGAGTCGGTCGGCCGCAAGACGGGGAAGGTCCACCGCACGCCGCTCGCGGCCACGCGCATCCAGGGGCACGTGATCGTCGGAACCTTCCGCGGCGATCGCTCCCAGTGGGTGCGCAACCTGGCGGCCCGGCCGGATACGCGCTTCTGGCTGGCCGGCCGCCCGCGGGAGGCGCGCGCCTTCACCCTGTACCCCGGCAAGCGCTACCGCACGCCGAAGTCCCTGCCGACGGCGCTTCGCTGGGCCACGGACTTCCTGGCCCCCTACACCCGCGCCGGCTGGGCATTCGCCGTCCTGTCCCCGCGCCCCGTGAAGGAGAAGAGGTGAGCTCGAAGGTCGAACCCGAGGTCGAGATCGAGGTAGAGGTCGAGGTGCGCGAAGCGGATCTCGCGGATCCGCAGCAGGCCCGCGCCGTCGTCGAGATCGTGGACTCTTATGCGCGCGGGCCCGGAGGGCAGAACGCGCCGCTCAGCGACGAGGCGCGCGCCGCCATGATCCCGGGATTGCGGGCGCACCCGATGGCGCTCGTGCTGCTCGCCTTCGAAGGCCAGACGCCGGCCGGCATCGCGGTGTGCGTCTTCGGCTTCTCGACCTTCGCCGGGAAGCCCTTGCTGAACATCCACGACCTCGCGGTGCTGCCCGATCGGCGCGGCCGGGGCATCGGCGCCGCGCTGATCGCCGAGGCCGAGCGCCGGGCCCGTGAGCGCGACGGCTGTCGCCTGACCCTCGAGGTGCTCGAGTCCAACACCGGCGCACAGCGCCTGTACCGCGCCTCCGGCTTCGGCCCCTGGGACGAGGACCGCACCCTGTTCGTGAGCAAGTCCCTGTGACGAGCGATGCGAACCCGCGCTTCTTCGATCTGGTGGGCAACGTACGCGCCATGCGGCGGCTCAAGCCCGACCCCGTCCCCCGCGACCTGCTCTTCAAGGTGCTCGAGGCCGGCGTGCAGGCTCCCTCGGGCATGAACACCCAGCCCTGGTCGTTCGTCGTGCTCGAGGAGCCGGAGAGCAAGGCGTGGTTCGCCGAGCGCTACAAGGCGGCGATCGAGTCGCGCTTCGGCGTGCTGCAGGTGCCCGAGGACGACTCAAAGGCGGCGCGCCAGGGCAGGGCCCTGCGCTACCAGATCGACCACCTGCACGAGTTTCCGGTGCTCTTGCTGGTGGCGGGGAAGCGCGACTGGCCCTTCAAGGTGCCGCCGGAGGAGCGCGTGGGCCAGGCACCCCCCAACTACGGTGCCGTGTACCCCTGCGTCCAGAACATCCTGCTCGCGTGCCGCGCCGTGGGCCTCGGCGCCGCCCTCACCACGATGCACCAGGTGTTCGAAGACGAGCTGCACGAGCGCTTCGGGATCCCCGAGGACTACGGCGTCGTGGTCACCATGCCGATCGGATATCCCATGGGACGCTTCGGGCCGGTGACGCGCCGGCCCGCGCGCGAGATCACGTACTTCGAGAGCTGGGGCCGCCTCGAGAGTTAGTGGGCGACGTCTCGCTCACCAACCGGAAGCATGGACCGGAAGCATGGGAAGGGAGGCAGGTGCAGGAGCTCGGTCTCTTCCTGCTGATCCTGATCGGGCTGCTCGGGATCGGGATCGCCCAGGCGCTCCCGGCGCTCGTGCTGATCGAGGAGGGGCAAGCGCTGATGCTCGCCGCGGGCGCCATCGGGATTCCGCTGCAGATCCTCTACTACACCCTGCTCGGTGTCGCGCTGACCGCGACCCAGTCGCGCCCGGCGGGCTGGTACTGGCGTCCCTTCGCGCACCATCATCTGCTCACCGAGGTGCAGCGGTGGGTCGTGCTCCCCGTCTTCTACACCGGCGCGCTCAGCTTCCTGGCCATCCTCTTCGGCATCGGCGTGACGCTTCTCGGGCTCGCCGACCTCGTGCTCGGGGAGTGAGTCCGAAGCCGCGGGGGCGCGCCGCTCGAAGTCCTCGACGCTCATGAAGTAGACGCCCGCGCTGTCCTCTTCCTTGCACATCGCTGCTTCGAGACTAGCCGCCGCGTCGTCCTGATCCCGGGACCCGGCTCCCCGAGGGCGCCGCCGCTGCGCACGCGAGCCGGGGCGGCTGCCCGTCGGGTGCTGGTCGGGTGCCGCCCTGTGGGGGGAGCATCAAGGGCCCCCGTCCGGCTCCCGATTCGACGGGCGATGCAACGACTGGGTGAATCGACGGGTCGCTTTCGCTGGAACCGCGCCGGCTGGTTCGGAGGGCAGATCGGAGCCACCGCGTGGCTCGTGCTCCTGGGTGCGCTGCTGTGGATGAAGGGAGTGAGCGCGGGGGCCGTGGTGCTCGCGCTCGGCCTCGTCCCGAACGTGCTGGGCGTGCTCCTCTGGCAGGGGCGCCGCGCCCTGAATCCCTACCCGGCCGTCCAGCTGCTCGTCGCCGTGTCGGGCGTCTCGGCGGCGGCCGCGCTGCTCTTCCTGCAGAGCGCCGAGCTCGCGAGCGGCGGCGCATCGCCCGACCTCCGCGTCCTGCTCGTCTACCCCGCGATCATGGCCATGCTCCACGTGCAGGAGCGCCTGGCGCGCCACGCCGTGCGCGGGTGAACCGAGCGCGAGGGTAAGCTGTCCACTCCTTCGGGAGGAGGACGACGATGGTGGTCTCGATCTTCCGCTCGCGCCTGCGCGACGAGAACGCCGCGGAGTTCCAGGCGCTCGCCGACCGCATGATGGCGCTCGCCGAGTCCATGCCCGGCTTCCGTTCCTACAAGGTGTTCGTGGCCGAGGACGGCGAGCGCTGCAGCATCGTCGAGTTCGATTCGGCCGAGACGCTCCTCGCCTGGCGCGACCACCCCGAGCACCGCAGGGCCCAGGAAATGGGCCGCGAGCGCTACTACGTGGAGTACTCGCTCCAGGTCGGCGAGCCCGCGCGGGAGAGCCGCTTCGCGCTGCCCCGCTCGGCGCGCACGACGGGCTAGCGTCTCCGCACCATGAGTGGCGACGCGTCCCACCTGACCGAGGCCGAGGAGGAGGCGCTGGGCATCGAC
>JASJCN010000271.1 GCA_030065975.1 Myxococcota bacterium | reverse complement strand
CGCTGGGACTACGACTACACCGGCGGCGATGGTCAGGGCGGCCTCGAGAATCTGCGGGACAAGCGCGTCGGCATCATTGGGACCGGGGCAACGGCGGTCCAGTGCGTGCCGCACCTGGGCGCCAGCTCGGGGCACCTCTACGTCTTCCAGCGCACGCCCTCCTCGATCGGCGTCCGCGACAACCGTCCCACCGATCCGGAGTGGGCGCAGAGCCTGCAGCCGGGCTGGCACCAGCAGCGCATCGACAACTTCCAGATCCTCACCGCCGGCGGCTTCGTCGAGGAAGACCTCGTGGCCGACGGCTGGACGGAGATCGTGCGCAAGATCCTGGCGCTGATGCTCCAGGGCGAGACGCCCGACCTGTCACCCGAGGCTCTGGCCGAGACGGTCGAGCTCGCGGACTTCATGCAGATGAACGAGATCCGCGCGCGGGTGGAAGCGATCGTCCAGGACCCGGCGACGGCCGAGGCGCTCAAGCCCTGGTATCGGCAGTTCTGCAAGCGTCCCTGCTTCCACGACGACTATCTGCAGACCTTCAACCGGAGGAACGTCACGCTGGTCGACACCGACGGCCAGGGTGTGGAGCGGATCACCGAGAAGGGCGTCGTGGTCGGCGGCCGGGAGTACGAGCTCGACTGCCTGATCTTCGCGACCGGCTTCGAGGTGGGCACCGACTACTCGCGCCGTGCCGGCTTCGGCATCCAAGGGCGAGATGGCCTCACGCTCACCGAGAAGTGGGCCGACGGGGTGCGCACGCTGCACGGCCTGCACATCCACGGCTTCCCCAACTGCTTCATGATGAGCATCGCGCAGTCGGGCTTCACGGTGAACTTTCCCTACATCCTGGATCTGCAGGCGAGACACGTCGCCTGGATCGTGGAGCGAGCGCAGCAGGAGGGGCTGTCCGAGCTGGAGGTGACGGCCGAGGCCGAGAGCGACTGGGTCGAGAGGGTGGTCGCGGCGGGCGGCCAGACGGAAGAGTTCTCGAAGCACTGCACGCCCGGGTACTACAACAACGAGGGCACCGCCGACGCGCGAAGCCGCCAGGGCGGGTTCTTCTTCGGCGGGCCCACCGAGTTCGCCGAGATCCTGCAGGCCTGGCGCGACGAGGGTCGCCTCGCCGGCCTCGATCGACGTCGAACGGTCGCGCGAGCGACCGAGGGAGGATCCCCATGAGCCGATCCGGCTTCGACCCGAGCCGCTACAAGTGGCGCGAAGTGAAGGGAGAGCCCGGCCTCTCCTACAAGGTCCGCCACGACTACACGATCCTCGGCCACGACGTCGAGGCCGGCACCCTCGACATGGTGGTGCGCTGGGCCGGGGACGGGGGCCATTGTCCGATCCACCGCCACGTGGGGACCACGAGCGTGCTGGTCCTGGAGGGCGAGCAGCATCTCTGGGACGTCCACCCGGACGGGTCCCGGGGCGAGCACCGGGTGCGCCACGCCGGAGACTATGCGCTCTCGACGGGCGACGCCTTCCCGCATCTGGAGCGGGGCGGCGACGCAGGCGGGCTCGTCTTCTTCGGGTGCCACGCCGGCGACGGAGTCCTCTACGAGATCGTGGACGAAGACGGCAACCTCCTCGTGAACGTCACGATCGAGAGCCTCGTCGAGGATTGGAAGGCGAATACCTGAGCCATGGAGCTGGATCTCACCCCCGAGCAGCGACTCTTCCGCGACGAGCTGCGCCGCTATCTCGACGAGATGATGACCCCGGCTCTCGAGGCGGAGCTCGCGACGGGCTACGAAGGCGGCGGGCCCGAGTTTCGCAAGGCCATGAAGCAGATGGGACGCGATGGCTACCTCGGCATCTCGTGGCCCAAGCGCTTTGGCGGGCAGGAGCGCTCGGCCGTCGAGCAGTTCCTCTTCGCGGACGAGGTGCAGGCCACGGGGTTTCCGCTGCCCTTCCTCACTCTGAACACCGTGGGGCCGACCCTTCGCGAGTACGGCACGGAGGAGCAGAGCACCCACTTCTGCTCACGCATCCTTGCCGGAGAGCTGTTCTTCGCCATCGGCTACTCGGAGCCGGGCGCCGGCACCGACCTGGCGTCCCTCACCACCCGGGCGGTGCGCGACGGCGACGAGTGGGTGATCCATGGCCAGAAGATGTGGACCAGCCTGGCCGGATACGCCGACTACATCTGGCTCGCGGCCCGCACCGATCCGGACAAGCCGAAGCATGCGGGCCTCTCGATCTTCCTGGTGCCCACCGATGCCGAGGGCTACTCGCGGCAGGTCGTGAACACGGTGGGCGGCGTCTCGACCAACGCCACCTTCTACGATGGCGTGCGCGTCCCTGCCGAGAACCTGATCGGAGGCGAGAACAACGGCTGGCGCCTGATCACGGGCCAGCTCAACCACGAACGCATCTCGCTGATGACGGTGGGGCGCCTTCAGCGCAACCTGCGAGACGTGGCCGAGTGGGCCGCCGAGACCGTCGTGGACGGCGAGCGATTGATCGACAAGAGCTGGGTCCAGCACAATCTGGCTCGGGTCCACGCCAAGGCCGAGGTGCTGCGCCTCATGAACTGGAAGCAGGCCTGGGCCGCGGACTCGGGCCAGCCCGCCATGGCCGACTCCTCGGCGATCAAGGTCTACGGCAGCGAGCTCAACATCGAGGCCAGCCGTGCGCTGCTCGAGGTTCTCGGTGCGCCCGGGCTGCTGGCGCCGGAAAGTCCCGGCGCGGTGCTCTCCGGTCGGATCGAGTCGTCCTATCGCAACGGCCTGATCCTGACCTTCGGCGGCGGCACGAACGAGGTGCAGCGCGACATCATCGCGATGGCCGGCATGGGCATGCCCCACTACAAGGACTGACCCGTGGACTTCGAACTTCGAGAGGAAGAGCAGGCGGTCGCGGATCTGGCCCGGGAGATCATCGAGGACCAGGCGACCAACGAGCGTCTGAAGGAGCTCGAGGCGGGTGGCCAGAAGCGCGACGACAAGCTCTGGTCGGCGCTGGCCGAGGCCAACCTGCTGGGGACCGCGATTCCCGCGGCCCATGGCGGCTCCGAGCTCGGCTTCGTGGCGCTGTGCGCACTGCTGCGGGAGGTGGGCCGCGGCGTCGCGCCCGTCCCGGTCTATCCGTCTCTCGTGCTGGGCGCGTTGCCTCTGGCCCGTTTCGGCAGCGAAGCGCAGCAGGGCGAGTGGCTGCCGGGTGTGGCTACGGGCGAGAAGGTGCTCACCGCCGCACTCACCGAGTTCGGAAGCAGCGATCCGCTGTCTCCCCGAACGCGTGCGGAGGCTCGTGGCGACGCGGTGCTCCTGACCGGGGCCAAGGATCTCGTACCCGCCGCGGCGGAGGCGGCCCGGGTGCTGATTCCGGCCCGCCACGAAGGCGGTGAGATCGGTCTCTACTACGTCGATCCGACGGGTGAGGGAGTGCGACTCGAGGCCCAGGGCACGCCGGACGGTCAGCCCCAGGCGCGCCTGGTCCTGGACGGGGCACCGGCCACGGGGCGGCTCGGCGGGGGGGGCGAGAGCCTGCGTTGGATCGTCGAGCACGCCACGGCGGCCCGCTGCGTCATGCAGCTCGGCGTGACCGAGCGTGCGCTCGAGATGACGGCGACCTACAGCCGCGAGCGGGTCCAGTTCGGCCGGCCCATCGGAAGCTTCCAGGCGGTACACCAACGAGCGGCAGACGCCTACATCCACGTGGAGGCCATCCGGCTGAGCGCGTGGGAAGCCGTCTGGCGTCTGGCCGAGGATCTCCCCGCCTCGGACGGAGTGGCCATCGCGAAGTTCTGGGCCGCCGAAGGCGGCCAGCTCGCCGCCTATGCGTGTCAGCACCTCCACGGGGGCATCGGCATCGACCGCGACTACGCCCTGCATCGCTACTTCCTCTGGGCGATCCAGTTCGAGCACGAGCTCGGCTCGGCCCGCCATCAGCTCGACCGGATCGGCCGCAGCATCGCGTCCCAGGGGCTGCCGCCCACCTGACATGCCGTGGCAGCGGAATCGTCGCGCCTACCACACGCCTGGGAGCAGGCGAAAGCGCACGCGCCGCGCATACTCGCGGTAGCCGGGCAGCTTCTCCATCAGGGTACGATCTTCCAGCAGGGTGCGGGCGAGGGAGATGGCGATCGCGACGCCCGCGGCGACGAAGGCCCACAGCGAGTCGAGCGCCAGGGGAATGCCCAACACGCCCAGGAGGTTGCCGGCATAACCAGGGTGGCGGACGAAGCGATAGGGGCCGCTGTCACAGACCTCGTGGCCGCGCTCCGTCTGGATGCGGACCATCGAGGTGAAGAAGCGATTCTCGACCAGCGCCCACACCGCATACCCATAGCCCAGGGCGCAAAGGAGCAGACCGACGACGTTCGCCCAGACCGGGAACGGCGGGGTCCAGCCCTGGCGGTGATCCAGCCCCCCGACGATCACCGGGAGGTAGAGCAGACTCAATGCCATCAACGGGGCGAGTACGCGGTCCCACGGTTCGACTTCCTGGCCGCGGCCGAGTCTCATCCGGTCGGCTTGCAGGCCCGGGTGACGGCGTTCAGCCAACGCGCGGCCGCCGACGCCCGCCACAAGGACCCCCAGCGAGAACGCCCAGGCCTGCCACCAGCCGGGGTCGCGCCCCGTGACGAGCAGGATGAGCGGCACGACGAGGTAGGCCGCGACGATGGCGAGCCACCCTGCAGCCGAAACCGTTTGCGGTGAAGCCGCCGAGGGATCACCCATGGGGCTCGCCCTTCGGCGGCGTCGCGCAGCGCCCGTTCAAGCGGCCACGATCTCCACAAACCTCGTCGAGTCGTACAAGAGCTCGACTTCGGCCTCCTCGGGCGAGATCCGCTGAAACAGCGCCTTGAACTCGACGTCGATCGGAAGCTCCGAGTGGAGAAAGGAACGGGTCGCGTGCTCGTCGCTCTCGACCTCGGCGACCAGAACCAGGATGGGCGCACGCCGAGTTCGTACCAGGAAGAAGAGCTCGTGGCGCGTGCCTTGTTGGCGATAGCTCTCACGTAGCTCGTCGGTTCGTGACGAGAGTGACGACAGCCAGGAACGAAGCCGCGGCACGTCTTCCTCGTTGACTCGTGCGATCGTGGTCTGGAGCACTGATCTTCCTCTCGCATGGTGACCTGGGTGCCATTCGTCGCCCAACGGGTCGTGCGCTCCGAGAGCGCCGTGGGCGAAGGGTAGCCCGAGCCCGGGAACGTGGGGCCGCCCGTCCGGTCCCATCTTCCGGTGGTGGAGTCACGACCCGCCGGACGCGCCCCTCTCACCGTCTCTCGCACCTGGCGACTCCCCGGAGCCGGGCATTCCCTCGAGGTCCCCATTTGACACCGCGGTTCCGGGAACGAGGATCACCACGGGAGGGTCCATGCAGTCTTCAGTGACGGCACGGCAGACCGAGCACATGGTCGAGATCCCGGGGCACGGGGTGACTTGCGTACGCGATCACGCGGGCCCCGAGGGTGCGCCCGTGCTCTTGCTGCTGCACGGGCTCGGAGCTACCGCGGCGCTCAACTGGGGGCGTTGCTACCCCGCGCTCACGCGACACTTTCGTGTGCTCAGCCTCGACCATCGGGGTCACGGTCGGGGCCTGCGGACCCGGCGCTTCCGCCTGGAGGAGTGTGCGGACGACGCCGTGGCCGCGGCCGAGGCGCTCGGCGTCGAGGAGTTCATCTCGGTGGGGTACTCCATGGGCGGGCCCATCGCCTCGCTCACCTGGCGGCGTCACCCCGATCGCGTGCGGGGGCTCGTCCTCTGCGCCACCGCTCGCCACTTCGCGAGCCGCTCGCTATCGCGACTCGCGCGTGCCAGCCTGCCCGCCGCGGCCATGGCCCTGCGCCTGGTGCCGAGCCTGATCCATCGCGAGGCCACCCACCGGATGCTCCAGAGCATCGAGCACCCCGAGCTCCGCGAGCACATCCGTACCGAGCTGCTCGGGCACGACCCGGCCAGCATCGTCCAGGCCACGGAGGCGGTGACCCGCTTCAGCTCCCACGACTGGATCGGCCAGGTCGACGTGCCGACGGCCGTCATCGTGACGACGCTCGACGAGCTGGTCCCCGCGTCTCGCCAATACAAGCTGGCCGAGTCGATTCCCGGGGCCGAGTGCATCGAGGTCGAGGCCGACCACGATGCCTGCGTCGCCTCGCCCGACTTCGGTTCGAGTCTGGTTCGCGCCTGCGTCTCGGTACACCAGCGGCGGGTACTGGACGTCGGAGCTGCCTCCGCGTCGAGGGACCGGGGTCCAGATCGTTCGCGACCCGGATTCCGGACGAGCGCGTGACGCCAGCACGGCGTTCCCAGTACTCGCGCGGCGGGCTCACGATGGCGCGCTGAGACGCCGAGAGCTACGTGACGCAGTCGGTGCAAGGCGCTCACGCGTCCGCTGGGCCGAGCCGGCGCTCGAGGAGCCTGCGAATCGCCTCGTTCGGCGCCGCGTCGAGCGCGATCCGCCGGTAGCGCAGAGC